>CANQYX010000036.1 GCA_947628205.1 uncultured Clostridia bacterium | reverse complement strand
AAAAAAGTTTTAAATTTTCTAAAATTAGACAAAATTCGTACTTTCGGCTGCCCAAAACTAACAATCCCCTCTATATCTATGAGGACATAAAATCACAAATCGTTAGGGTATTTTAATAAAATTTTTTTAAATTTCTTAAAATTTGTTAAAATCCGCACAAAAAATAAAAAGTCCTCCTATATCTATGAGGACATAAAATCGCAAATCGTGGGGGTATTTTTAATAAAATTCTTCAAAAAAAGTCAAAAAATTTAAAGTTACCATAGTTAAACAATGATTTTTCTATTAAAATATGACATGTTTGAGTTCAAATGGCAATTAAAGCCGTTATAATAAAGATGGAGAATTCCTTATAAAATGATAAAAGTTGAAGAATATTCTTCAACTTTTTCATATTGCACATTTGGAATTATAAAAGGAGAAAATATGAAAATTGAAAATTTATGGAAGAATTATAAATTTCCATCTTGTGAACATTGCAAAAAAGATTGTGCCGGGCATTTAGATTACGATAACTTATGTTCAAATTTAAATTATTTAAAAGAATACGCAGAAAAGAACTATGAGAAGAATAAAGAAAGTTTTGCTGAATTGAAAAAGCATATTGGCACTAAGATACCAACTATATTTTCTTTCGGCTGTGGGCTTGGTTTGGATTATATTGGTGCAAGTGAAGTTTTTGATAATGTCAAATATTGGGGTATTGATGATTGCGATTGGGCTATTAAAAAAACCGATGCTTATAAAAATTTTGAACCCAAATTACCCAGAACCATAAAATATGATGTTGGAACATATATGTTACAAGGCAAACACCAAAACTTAGTCGTTTGTTTCTTCAACTCTTTATTTACAATTTCTAACGATTCTAATTTGGAGAAAGAATTGGTTGATGCTTTACGACATCAGGATAGTTTTTATTTAATTTGCGATTATACGATTAACAGCAATTATCACATGCCAAAAGAAGAACAAGAGTTTATAGATAAATTAATAAACAAATTAAAGCCGGCTTTTAAGTTTAAAAAGTTTGACATTTTGGACGGAAGAGGTATAATAATTTATGGAGTGAGATGATGATTTTAAGCGTTTCTAGGCGAACAGATATACCAGCGTTTTATAGCGATTGGTTTTTTGATAGGTTGACAGACGGATTTGTGCTTGTGCCTAATCCAATCAACCCAAGCAAAATTGCAAAAATAGAACTTAAACCATTTAAAATTAAAAGCATTGAATATAATTTGTTGGGCGATAAAAAAATTGAAACAGAAGGCAATGTTGAGGGCATTGTGTTTTGGTCAAAAAATCCAAAACCGATGTTAAATAAACTCAGCAAACTTAAAGATTATAAATATTATTTTTTGTTCACCTTAAACGCTTATCCGCAAAATATTGAAGGCGGGTTGCCTCCTCTTACAGAAAGGATTGAAACATTTAAAGAATTAACAAAATTTTGCCCTGTAATTTGGCGTTACGATCCAATTTTGTTAACAGATGGAATTGATGTAGATTGGCATATAAAGCAATTTACATATTTGTGCGAACAATTAAAAGGTTATACAAAGCATTGCAAGATAAGTTTTGTTATTGAAAGTTATAAAGGCTGTTCAAAAACCGTTTTTGCACCAAATTTAACTCAAAAACATGAAATTTTGGCGAAATTTTCGCAAATTGCAAGCAAAAATGGCATACAAATTGAAGCATGCGCGGAAAGTGGAGATTGGAGTAAATACAACATTTTGCCAAGCAAGTGCATAGATGGCGAGATTTTTGAACAACTTTTAACTGAAAAATTTAAAAATGACGGTATAATTGTAAAACGCAAAAACAACAAAATTGATGGGCAGCGCAAATATTGTGGTTGTATGCCTGCAATTGACATCGGCCGATACGACACCTGCCGCCACAACTGCAATTATTGCTATGCGCGCAAATCCACACCAAAGTCCATGTTAGACCTTCCCCAAGGCGAAATTTACATCCGGAAAACCGAATTAGAGTTTGAATATAAATAATTTCCGAAAATCTTTTAAATATGCGAATTTCCATGAGTTTTAAAAATCAAGAGGTTTTGCAAAATTTTTGGAATTAAAAAATCCATAAGTGTTAAACAATGCCGAGGTGGTCTACCAAATGTCTACCAAAATTAACAAAAATATTTTCAATTTTGTTTAAATTTTGCTAAACTTAATCGAAATATACGAGGTTAAAAATAAACTTTACATTGTCAGTTTTTGCCTATAAATAAGGGCGTTTTGGAAATCTCTTAAACTTATTTAATTTTGCTTAATTTTTTTAGACGAAAACTTGAAAACCGTTGAAGTTAACAGCTTCCGGGGGTTCAAATCCCTCACTCTCCGCCAAAAAAGGAATTGTACGAACACCAACAAAGGTTTCGTGCAATTTTTTATATCTTTGAGTTGGAATTGAAAGTAAATAATTTAAACGTAGATTTAAATTTTGCATAAAATGAAGTATAGCAAAGGAGAAAATATGAATAATTGTAACAATTTTTGCGGTTGTTTGGGTATTTCTTCGTATGTGCCTTACAATATGCAAAATTTAAATATAACCGGCCCTATGGGTTTACAAGGCCTTCAAGGCGTAGCTGGTTTGCCTGGAATTAATGGTACAAATGGCGCTACTGGTCCAATGGGTCCAGCAGGTCCACAGGGGCCAACCGGACCACAAGGCATTCAAGGTGAAATCGGTCCAACCGGTCCAGCAGGTGCTATCGGTCCTACCGGTCCAACAGGTGCCACTGGTCCTGCTGGACTTGGCGGAATTCTTGGGTATGCCGACTTTTATGCATTAATGCCGCCCGACAACGCAGCCACTGTCGCAGTTGGTGGAAATGTAGATTTCCCTAACGACGGCCCAAACAACAACACGGGCATTACACGCTTATCAGTTGATAGTTTTAACCTTACAAATATTGGCGCATATTATGTTGAATTTTTTGTAAGTGTAGATGAGCCCGGGCAACTAATTATTACGCTGAACGGAGCAGATTTACCATACACGGTTTCAGGCAGGGCAACAGGTACATCGCTAATATATGGTGCGGCAATCGTTCAAACCACAACTGCCAATTCCACCTTAACCATTCAAAATCCAACTGGCAATTCAACAGCACTAACAATCACCCCAAATGCGGGAGGCACACGTGCAGCATCCGCTCATTTAATTATTGAACAAATTGGCTAAAAAATTATTAATATAAAACTGGTTAAGTTTAGAATTCTAAAATAGAACTAGAAATTAAATGAAATTAATTTTTTTAAAAAAGAGAGCATTTTGCTCCTTTTTTCTTAACAAAAACAACGTTTTTTAATTTGTGTTTTTGTCTAAACTATTTAACAGGTCTGTTGCAAAATTGTTTACACTAAGCGTTGCCGCAACCGTGCCCGGGCCAATATGGCAAGCAACACTTAAAGATAGCGGGTTAACTAAAACAACTTTAATGTCTGGGAAAGCTTGTTCAAGTTCGGCTTTAAAAATTAGCCCTTCCTCGCGCTTGTCAGTGTACGCCACGCAAATTGCCATTTTGCCTTGCTCGTATTCAGTTTTAAATTTGGTTTGCAAATCCAACTTAAATTTTTGAATAACTTTTGCTTTTGCTTGTTTTGTGGACATTGCAATTGCATATTTTTCAAACTTGCCGCCATCCGTGTAAAGAATAGGTTTTAGTTTTAAAATATCGCCAATTGTGGCCGCTGCGGGTGAAATTCTGCCACCTTTTTTAAGATATTTCAGCACGCCCATAATAATGTAAAGCGAAAATTTGTCCTTTTCGCCCTCTAAATATGCCATAATTTCGTCCGCCGTTTTGCCTTGTTTTGCAAGTTCAATGGCTTCAAGCACGCTAATTTTTTGAATGACAGAAATTCTAAGGTTGTCCACAACCTTCACTTTGCCATCAAACTTTTTTGCATATTCTTTTGCATTTTCGCAAGTGGCGCTCAGCCCGCTCATCATAGGGATATACAAAAGTTCGTCATTAGTTTTTAAAAGGTTGGTCCACAATTCCTCCAAATATGCCTGCGAAGGTTGTGAAGTTTTAACATCTGCATTTTGTTTTAACATTTCATAAAATTTAGCTTGCGTAATGTTAATGTCCTCCAAAAATTCGTCGCCGTTTATGGTGAAGGGCATAGGTATAACAAAAATGCCAAGTTTTTTGCCTTCGTCCTGCGTTATGCCCGAGTTGGAATCGGTTATAATCATAATTTTGCTCATAAAATCCTCCTAAAACAAAATTTCGCATTTAACAACAGGTTTGTTTTCTTTTTCTAAAACAATAATATCCCTGCCATTTTCACTTAACTTTAAAACATTTAAAACATCATTTTCAAAAGATTGGCTGGCGTAAACCACTTCCATTTCTTTAATTGGCTTGGTTTCCAAATCTTTAACCGAATAGGTGTTTAAAATAAACCTTAAATACTCCAAATTGTTTGTGTGGTGCGACATATCTATGTTGGTAGACCTAATTTTAACCTGCTCAATCAAAGGCAGTTCGGCATAATTGAATTTGGCAAAGTCAAAGTCAGCAACGGCAGGCTCGGGCAGAATTGTTTCGTTCACGCCCACAGTGGAAATTTTCCTAATAGAATAATTAGTTTTATCCAGCGCACATGCCTCAACGCGCGCATAAAAAATTCTTTCTCCTGCCGCGTTTTTGGCTTCAGCATCAAAATTCAATTTGACAAGCGATTTAAACGAAAGAAATGCGGTTACGCTAATTTTTTCGTCCCACTTTGCGCTCTTAAACGTTTTAACGCGGTTTTTAGTGAAAACCCAAAGCGCGTTGTATTTTTCCTTTGCTGTAATTCCGTCAATTTTAAGTTCGCCCATCAATTCGGTAATAACGTTCTCCACAATTTGAAAACAGCCCAAAATAGAAAGGTCTTCGCCGCTTCCCAGCATTGATGCATTAACAATTAATTCTTTAGTTAATTTCATAATTCATCCTTAAATTTATTGAAATTGTTTAAATAAACTAGACACTTCGCTTAAAGCGCCCATATCCCCGTTTTTATTGTTTTTCAACAAGCCAAACATATATTTTTCAATAATAAAGTTTGCTAAACTTTTAATAGATTTACATGCGGCAGAAAGCTGATTTAAAATATCTTTGCAATATTTATTTTCCAAAATCATCCTTTTAACGCCAGCTATTTGCCCAGCAATGCGGTTGAGCCGATTTACAATTGTCTTTTTTTCTTGCTCACTTTTTTGTGTTTTGAGTTTTGTGTTTTCCATTTTTTTACTCCACTAAACAATATACCCCATAGGGTATATTAATGTCAAGTAAAATTAAAAAACTATTTAAAAATTTTCGTAAAAAATAAAAAAATGCCACAAGAAGTGGCATTTGTTAACCAAGTTTAGAAATTATTAAGAAATTTTCATCGTAGGTAAGTTCATTTGCAATTGTTACATTAAAAGTTAATATTGATGGAGTTGCAATTGTAATTAGTGCATCTCCAGTTAAACTTGCCGAGCCAAAAGCAACGCCAGTTCTTATTGTTCCGCTTTCCACAACATTATCAACAGATATCGAGATGGTTGGCGGAGTGCCGTTTGTGCTTGTAACGGTTGAACCAAAACGCATTAAATAAGTGCCGGGTGTTAGGTTAATGCTGTTTCCGCCTGCAAAGCTAATTTCTGTTTGGCTGGTTGGGTAAGCATTCTCTAACAATAGAGTTGGTTCGGCATTAGTTACGCTTGATGCGGTAAAAAACGCAGTTGCCGTAAATCCCGGTGCGCCAGCTGGACCGGTTGGGCCGGTAGGGCCGGTTGCGCCGGGCGTGCCAGTTTGTAAAATATATTGAGTGTAGTTAGGAGAAATGGGTCTGTTAGGGTAAGGATTGCAACAATTGTTACTTGGTGTGTTAAAATTAAAGCATTTCATATTTTTCTCCTCAAAACATTATATGTAAAACTAAATAACTTGTTTAAAAAATTAATTTCGCAAAAATTTTAAAATAATTTTAAATTCGTCGCACAATTTTTCAAAAGATATTGCGCAGTTTGCTGGGCTGGTTGAGGGCAGTTTAATTGAATTTAAATTTGTATATTTTTTTAAATATTTTGTGGCGGCAGTGCCAAGCGTAAAAATTGCCACAATTTTTGTTTTGGATAAAATAACTCTTAAATCATTAACTTTAACATCTTTAATGCTATTGTCGCTTGCGCCCACAATTTTACAAGATTCAATTACGTCCCACAACGCAATGTTGTGGCGCAATAAAAATTGAGTTTTGCTGTTTATATCATCCAAAATTGGCTCGTTAAAAAGGGCGGAAAGCACACGCCAAAACCTATTTTGTTTGTGGCCATAATAGAACCCGTTTTCGCGTGACTTTGGCGAGGGCATGCTGCCTAAAATTAAAATTTTGCTGTTCGCGTCAAAAACAGGGGCAAAAGGGTGAACAATTTTTTCAATCATAAAAATATTATATCAAATTTGGTTTATTTTTAAAAATTTTATGCAAAATCTTGAAATTTTAAAATTTTGTGATATAATTAAACTATGATTATTTTGGATGGCAAAACTTTTGCAAAAGAAATTAAAGAAAATGTTAAATCTAAGGTGGAGAAATTAGAAAAAAAGCCCGCTCTTTCTTGCATAATTGTGGAAGGGGACAGTGCAAGCGAAATTTATGTTGTCAACAAGCAAAAAGCGTGCGCGGAGTGTGGCTTAATTTCTAAAATGATTAGGCTGACGCACAACGTCAGCCAAGCGGAGTTGGAGCAAAATATTGAACTTTTAAACGCGGATGAGGACGTCTCCGCAATTTTGCTTCAATTGCCAATTCCAAAAAATTTGGATACGGATAGGGCAATTAACAAAATTTCGCCTGAAAAGGATGTGGATTGCCTAACATTTTCAAATGCGGGCAGGCTGTTTTCTGGCAAAAACAGAATTGCGCCATGCACCCCAACTGGCATTATTAAACTATTAGAAAAATATAACGTTCAAATTGCGGGCAAACTTGCCGTAGTTGTGGGCAGAAGCGAACTTGTGGGCAAACCAGTTGCCATGTTGCTTGAACAAAAAAACGCAACAGTAATCCTTTGCCACAGCAAAACGGGCGACGAGCGCTTGAAAGAACTAACGCGCATGGCGGACATTTTAATTGTTGCAGTTGGCAAGCCGAAATTTATAACGGCAGAACACGTTAAGCAAGGCGCGGTGGTTGTGGACGTTGGCATAAATAGGGTGGACGGTAAAATTTATGGAGATGTGGATTTTGAATCGGTTAAAAACATCTGCTCCATGATAACCCCAGTGCCGGGCGGCGTTGGGCCACTAACCGTTGCCTGCTTGATGGAAAACACCTATTTACTTGCAACCGACGAAAAGGAAATATAAAAAACTCGCCAAATGCGAGTTTTTTTTGTATAAATAAAACCCCCAGATAGTCTGGGGGTTCAGTATAGGTTTACCGATGAACAGATTTTCTCCTTT
>CANQYX010000035.1 GCA_947628205.1 uncultured Clostridia bacterium | reverse complement strand
TCTTGAGATCCTTCGGCGCGCTAACGCTTGCTCAGGATGACAAAGTGTTACTATAAAAATGTCATTTTGAGCGAGTGTAATGCCGTAAATTATTTTTTATGTCATTTTGAGCGAGTGAAACGAGTCGAAAAATCTCAACCATATAAATTGTGTTCTGTGTTAAATATGAACAATGTACAAAATATTTAACAATTAAAAGTTTAATTGTTGCTTATAACGCAAATTGTGCAATCTTTTCTAAAATAAAGATAAGATGAGAATAAAAACAATTAGAGAAGAAAAGCACCTATCTCAAACCGAACTTGCAAAAATGATGGGCATTGAAAGAACTGTTCTGTCGCGATACGAAAACGGCAAACTTTTTCCAAATTCCAAAACCATTGAAAAATTCGCAAGGGTTTTGAAGGTTGATATTCAGAGTTTGTTTGAAGAATATAAACCTATTGAAATGTTAACTGAGTTAGAAACTAAGGTTAAAATTGTTGAAACTATTTCTAATTTTTCCATTGAAAAGTTGCACAAAGTTTTAGATTTTGCCGAAAAAGTTAAAAATGACTAGCCGCTTTTCTAAGTTTAAAACTAAAATTTTAGATTTCTTTTTTCCACGCCATGTAAAGTGCATTTTTTGCGGCGACGAGTTAAACGAAAATGAGCGGTTCGATAGTTGCGAAAAGTGCAAGCAAAATTTGCCGTTCATAACTCTTTCTTGTCCGCGTTGCGGCGGGAGTGTGGGGCAGAACAATTCGGGCGTATGCCTAGATTGCAAGCGCAACAATTACGATTTTGATTTTGCGCGCGCCGTGTTCGATTATGAGGGCAGAGTGCTTAGCGCAATTCACAAATTTAAATTTCGAGGGCAGAAATTTTTGGCAGAGCCGCTCGGCAATTTTCTTTGCGAAAAGTTGGCAGTTTGGGGAATAAATCCTGACATCGTAACCTATGTGCCCATGCACCCAAAGCGCGAAAAAGAACGCGGTTACAATCAAGCCAAATTGCTTGCCGATTTTGTTGCAAATATGTTCGATTTGCCATGCCTAAATTTAACTGAAAAGATAAAAGAAACGCCTAGCCAAACCACGCTAAATTATGCCGAGCGAAAAACCAATTTGGTGGATAGTTTTAAATTTAATCCGCAATTTAAAGCGGATGTTAAAGGCAAGTCGGTTTTGCTGATTGACGATATTTTTACAACCGGCTCCACGACAAGCGAAATTGCCAAAGTGTTAAAGGAACACGGCGCCGGCGAGGTTAATGTTTTAACCATTGCTCACACCAAATTGAAGGACGAAAAATGACAAAAAGCACCGAATGGTGCTTAGTTTTCTTTAAATTCTTCGGTTAAAAAGTCCTTTAGCATGGTGTAGCGTTTGGCGGTGTAGTTGTTGTGGATCATGCGGGCAAGAATTTGCTTGCTGCCCACCAGCACAACCGCCTTTTTTGCGCGCGTTATGGCGGTGTAAAGCAAGTTGCGAGTGATAATAATTGGCGCGCCCGGCACAAGTGGGATAACCACGCAATCGAACTCGCTGCCTTGGCTTTTGTGGATGGTTATTGCATAGGCAAGCGTAATTTGGTAAAGGTCGGCGGACGAGTAAACGCACACGCGGTTATCCTCAAACCGCACGGTAACTTCGTGTGTTTCTGGCTCAATGCGCGTTATGTAGCCAATGTCGCCATTAAACACGCCCGACCCCTCTTGCGCCATTCCGTTTGGCTCGTATTTGGTGTAAACCATATCATAGTTATTAACAATTTGCATAATTTTGTCGCCAACATGATATTTTGTAAACTCGCTTGTAAGTTCAATGCCGCTGAAATGCGGATTAATGGTCATTTGCAGTCGCTTATTTAAGTTGTCTATTCCGCACGGGCCGGCTTTCATAGGCGCAAGCACCTGAATATCTTGTGGCTTGTAGCCAAAATATTTTGGCAGGCGTTCGGTAACCAAATCCACCACCGTTTCGCTGTTGGCAATAAGGTCCGACCCTTGCTCGTAAAAGAAATCCTTACTTTTGTTGTTAATAACCGGCATTTTTCCGCTGTTAATAAGGTGCGCGTTAGATATAATTAAACTATCCTCACCCTGCCTATAAATGTTAACCAAATAGGTGGTGTGTATGCGCCTGCTCTCGATTAAATCGCGCAACACGTTGCCCGCACCCACGCTTGGCAGTTGGTCTTTATCCCCAACCATAACAAGGCGAGTGGTGGCGCGCGTGGCCTTTAAAAGATGATAGAAAAGGGCAGCGTCCACCATAGACATTTCGTCCACAATAACCACATCAGCATCAAGCGGATTGTTTTCGTTGCGGTGGAAAAATGCCTCATTTGCCTTTGCGTTCACTTCAAGCGCGCGGTGAATTGTTTTTGCTTCTGTGCCACATGTTTCGGTCAGCCGCTTGCTTGCTCGCCCGGTTGGCGCGCACAAAAGCACCTTTTTGTTAAGCTGTTTAAACATTTCCAAAATGCAGCGCACAATTGTGGTTTTGCCCGTGCCCGGTCCGCCCGTGATGATAGACGCGCCTTGCGTTAAACTTGCCATAACCGCATCAGTTTGCTCGCCATTCAATTGAATTTTGTGCAGGCGTTGATAGTGATTTATGCTGTCGATAAAATTAAATTTATCATCAAACTGATTGTAAGAAAGTTTATATAATTTTTTGGCAATGTAGTTTTCTTGATAGTAAAATTTGGTTAGCATGGTTATGTCTTCGCCATGATGAGTGAAATTTTTAACCATGCCCTCAATTTGCAAATATTCGGTGCATTTTTCAGCTAAACCGCGCTCGGCCTCGCTGAAATTTAAAATTTCTAGGCAATTGTCTATTAACTGGCTTTTTGGAAGAAAAGTGTGCCCCTCGCGCTCGCTTGCCGTTTTTAGCGTGTAAATCAGACCGGCTTTAACGCGGTTTTCGCTGTACAAATCCAGCCCAACTTTAACCGCAATTTTGTCCGCCGTGGCAAAACCAACGCCATCCACGTCCTCAATAAGCTGATAAGGATTATTTTTAACTAATTCAATAGTATTTTCTTTATATATATTATATATCTTTATAGCCATGTTGGTGGTTATAAAATGGCTTTGCAAAAACATTATGGTGTTTTGCATTTCCTTCATTTCGTTGTATGAGTTAGAAATTTCGATGGCCTTTGCCTTACTTATGCCGCGCACTTTGCTTAATTTTGTTGGGTTAAAGGCAAGCACGTCAAGCGTATTTTCTTTAAATTCATCCACAATTTTTTTGGCAGTGACCGGCCCAATGCCATAAATTAGGCCGCTAGAAAGATATTTTTCAATGGCGGGCAAGCTGGTTGGCTCAACCACCTTGGCGGATTCAACCTTAAATTGTTCGCCAAACTTTTTGTTTACAACAAACTCGCCTTCCAACTCAAGCGTTTGACCCTCGTACACCTCTGGTATTGTGCCAACAATGGTGGTTTTTTTGTTGTTATAAAAAATGTTGATAACCGAATATCCGTTATCTTCATTTCTAAAAACAGTGCTATCCACATTGCCGACAATTTTCACAAAGTTATTTTAATATAAATAAAAAAATTTTTCAACAAAATTTAATAAGAAAGTTAAAAGATAAAAAAAGAAAAACAACAATTATTTTTCTTTTCTATCTTCAATTAATTTGAATAAAAACCCCAACATTTTGTTTTCTTCGTCTGGCGTTAAATCTAAAACTGTATCAATAATTTTGTTTTTGTTATCAGAAATAAATTTTCTATCCAACATTTCTGTTTTATGTTCAACCAATGTATCTATGCTTACATTAAAAAAATCAGCAATTCGTTTTAAATTTTCGATGCTCGGCTCTATTTGACCATTTTCATATTTGTTCATAACCGATTTATCAATATTTAATTTTGCTGCCAACTCTTTTTGTGTTAATTTTAAGTTGGTTCTTAAATCTTTTATAATCATTAATTTAATTATATTTTTATTTTGTACAAATTTCATTTTTTGATTAAAATTGCTTGACAAAAATCAAAAATTGAATTATATTTAATTTTAATATCAAAATTTGATATTAAAAAAATAAAAAAATCAATTTTGGAAAAAAAGAGATTAATATGGAAAATTTCGATCCCGGAGTGATTAGGTGCAAAAATTGCAAGAACTATCGCAGTTTATATTATTATGATGATGAGCGTTGGCGCAAAACAAAGCTAGTTACTTGCAAAAGGTTGTGCAATATTGAGGAAATGGACACTGCCGGCTGTTTTAAGTTTGCGCCAAAAGATGAAAATTATGAATTTTTAGAAAATGAGCAAATAGACATCATGAACATCATTTTGCTTATGAAAAAAGAATTTGACAATATGAAGGAAATAATTAAAATTTTTGAAAATGCCTTTTATGGTGAAAAGAAAGAATAGGGGCGCGAGTCATCTTGTGGGACTCTAAGAGATTCTTCACTGCGTTCAGAATGACAGAGGGAAAGATTCTTCACTGCGTTCAGAATGACAGAGGGAGAGAGTTCAGAATGACAAAGGCGCGCACAAAATATGGCGATTTGGGGCATTTTAAGCAAAATTAAAAAAAACAAGTAAGTTTTTTATGGTTTTTACATATCTAATAATGTTTAACCCATAAAATTTTTTTGTAAATATTGCAAAATGGTGGCAATTTGGCGGCAATTTTAGCCCCTTTACGACAAATTTACCTAATTTTTGGCTTATTTGGGGCAAAAAACAAAAATTTTTAAAAAAATTGCAAAATGGGTATTGACAAATTTTCTTTTTTGGTTATAATAGTGACATAGAAGTTTGCTTTAATAGGCAAAAAAGGGTGTAAACTTGTCGTGGTTTGCTAAAAACTTCTAAAGGAGAGGGTATGAAGAAATTTTTAATCTTTCTAGTTGCAATTGTGGTTGTTGTTAGTTTCGGGCTAACTATTTACTACTTTGTGCGCAATGATGAAGTTATTAACTTCACAACAAAAGAAATTTATTGCAATGTTGGCGACATTATTAAGCAAGACGAACTTGGCTTAACCGTTAAAAAACGCAATAAGAAAACAAAATATAACTATAATGCTGGTGGGGAGGATGTTACCGACAAGGTTGAGTACGACACAGAGCATAATCAATATGTTGTAAAAACTCAAGTTGGCGGGGATGTTAGCTTAACTATCACTACCACAAACAAAAAACATTCTAAGTTTGAAATTATTTTACATATTGGTGATGGTAATGCATATCCTTACAATGTCTTGAACGAAAACCAATTAATGAAAATTAACGATGGTTACAATGCCAATGCTAACTATATTTTAAGGAATGACATTGTTTTAACCTCTAATTTCCAACCAGTTGGATATTTTTCTGGATACTTTAATGGAAATGGCCACACAATTTCTGGCTTAAATTTAACCGAAGGCGTTACAAGTGCTGGCTTGTTCCAAAAAGTTGAAGATGCAACCGTTGTTGATTTAGGCCTTGAAAACTTCTCTGTTGCAGGCAACTTTAACTATGCTGGCGCACTTGCTGGCGAAATTGTTAAAAACAGCACAATTTCTTGTGTTTATGTTAAAGGTGCAAACATCAATGCTGGCAACGGCATTGCTGGTGCTTTGGCAGGTGTTATTTCTAATAGTAAAGACATATCAAGCTGCTATGCAGAAAATGCAATAGTAACAGGTAGTGTTGCTGGTGGCTTGGTTGGCAAGTTGGATAAATCTATGTTGCGCGCAACCTACGCAATTGCAACTGTAGAAGCAGGAGCAAGCGTTTCAGCTGCTAAACTTGGTGGCTTGGTTGGTCAATATGTTATTGATTCTGGCGCGGGCTCAATTCAACAATCTTACGCTGTTTCAACAAGTGCAAATTCAAATTTCGGTGCATTCGTTGGTTCGGTTGAAAAGGCAGACGGTTTCTCTACAAGCAACGCAAATGAAATTACCTATTTAGTTGGTAACTATTGTGTTGGCAACAAGGAAATTGGCAACAATTCAACTGAATATTTTAGCCAACTTTTCAACGAAGCTCAATCGGATTATAAAATTGTTAAAGTTGCAACAAGAAAAGATTTAGAGCAAATTGAAGGGTATGTGTTCTTCGCTATCACGGGCACAAAAACGCTTTGGGATAACAATGCATGGCAAACCCCATCTGGCAAATTGCCAGCTTTAAGAATGGTTAAAGATGTTAAAGGGTTAACCGCAGAATTTGTTAATAAAGATTTGGATAAAGAAAATGTTATTGGTCAAAAGGGTGATGCTACCGATGCAAATGGCAGCAATGGTAAAGAATTGGCTAAATATTTACAAAACCCAACCAAAACTGCAAGTTTAATTGAAAATTACACTTACAAAATGGACAGCACTCAAACATTCTCACCTAAAGAAATTGAAAACATTGTAATTTATGGCAATGGTGCAACAATCGATGGCTTAACAGTTGACCAGTGCTTGTTCAGCAAAATTAACAATTGCTCAATTAAAGATTTAACTTTCACTAACTTAACAATCAAAAACGCTGCTAAAGGTTTGTTTGGCGAAATTGGATCGGACAACAGCTATTCAACTTCTTCAATCTCTAATGTAACAGTTTCTTTCAAACAAGGCCCAGAAGCTTACATTAACACTGTAGATTCTGTATTTGGTGGCTTGGTTGCAGATGTTAAAAACAACACCTCGTTAGAAAAAGTTGCTGTTAATGGCTTAACCGTTGATGCTAACAGCACAGAAGCTTATGTTGGTGGCGTGGTTGGTTTGCTTGAAAGCGGTTCGTTAGACAATGCTTCTGTTGCAAATGTAAACCTTGCTGGCGCAAAATATCTTGCCGGCGCAGTGGCTTCTAATAATGGAGTGATTAGCAATTTACAAGTTAACGACACAACAATTAAAACTAACAATGCAGAATTTGTTGGTGGCGTAGTTGCTGAAAATAATAGCGTAGTTAAAAATGTTACTGCTTCAACCTCTATTCAAGTTTCTGAAAACACTGTTGACGGCGCATATCTTGGCGGTTTGGTTGCAAACAACAACGCAGATGCAAAATTAACAGATAGCGAATTTGCTGGCAGCGGAATTGTAATTACAAATGTTGGCAATTTGAAGGAATTATATGTTGGTGGTGTTGCCGCTTACAATGCAGGCAAACTTGAAAATGACAAAGTTACAGCAGAAAAAATTGACCTTTACAATGTTGATGAAGACATACAAGCAGAACGCGCAAACTTCTATGTTGGTGGCGTTGCTGCAAAAAATGATGGCTCAGTTGTTAAAGCAGTTGTAAATGCAGACCTTGCTGGTAACTATGTTGCTGGTGCAGTTGTTGAAACTGCTGGCAGTGTAGACCAAGTTTATGTTGGCAAAACAGACACACGCAACACAGTTGCGGGTAATAAATTCGTTGCAGGTGTTGCTTACGATGTAAAAGCAACTGGCGCAATATCTAACGTTCAAACTTACAGCACAGTTGAAGGTGAAGCTAATAGCACCATTTCTTCCTTGGTGGTTTTGATGTTCCCAGACGGAGCAAGCTTCAAAAACGGCGTAATCAACAACGAAGCAAAAGGGTATGGCAAACTTTACACTGAAACTTGGACTGATTATGCAACTCCAAATAGCTATAACCTATATGGCGAAAAGGGTTCGGCTGGTTCATTTACAAGCGTTGTAATTAACAACACTCACATTGACGAAACTTTAAATGTTCAATCTTCGTTCTTCACTTGGACACTTAACTGGTTCCAATTCAACACCGGATATAACTTCTCTGGCAACACTAACTTCTTTAGATATGCTAGCGATGAGGACTTCACAAAATCTGGCACATTCACTGGCAATGTAACCATTGTTGCAAATGGCGATAATTCTAAGGGCTGGAAATTCTGGTGGAACGATGAATTCACTTACGATTGGACTTTCGGCAGCGAATGGACAGTTGAAAACGGAATTCAATTGGCTTTCTTAAACGCTTAATATAAAAAAGAGTGCAAATTGCGCTCTTTTTTTGCACTTTAATATGAATATAAAAATAAAATTAAACAACAACTTAATATTAGCATTATAACAATAGTAATAATGATAAATAAAAAATCAATTTATTTTTAAACAAAAAATCATTATAACTAATGTAATAAAAGATAATAAAACCCAAAAATTAAATAAAACTTAAATTAATATTTAGCATTATAACTAAAGTTATAAAGATAAATATAAAGGTTAAATAAAAAATTTAATATTAATTTTATAGCTAAACTAATAAAGATAAAAACAATTAAAAATATTAATATCAAAAATAGATAAAAAATGGAAAAATAAATGTTAAAAGAACGAATAAAAAAATCCGCTTAGGCGGATTTTTTACACTACACAAAATTATTCTTTTGGCTGATTTTTTTCTTTTTCGTAAGCGGCCAAAATTGCAGTGC
>CANQYX010000034.1 GCA_947628205.1 uncultured Clostridia bacterium | reverse complement strand
AGCGAACTTGTGCTTTCGTCAAACAAAATTATGCTAGATTTTTTAAGCAATGCGCGAGCAATTGCAAGGCGTTGTTTTTGCCCGCCCGAGAGTTTAATTCCGCTTTCGCCCACGCGCGTATCCAGCCCGCGAGCAAGTGTTGCAATAAATTCATCTAGCGCGCTATCTTTAATAACTTGCTCAATTTCCGCGTCCGTTGCATCCGGCTTAGCAAGCAGTAAATTTCCCCTAATCGTCAGATCAAAAATGTAAGGTGACTGATTGACTAATGCAATTGACCCGCGCAAACATTCCTTATCCAAACTATTAATATTTACGCCATCGATAGTAATTTTTCCGCTATCCACAACATACATTTTGGAAATTAAATTAAGGATTGTAGATTTGCCACTGCCCGATTTTCCAACAAAAGCAACTGTGGTGTTTGGCTCAATTGAAAAATTCAAATTTTCAAACACCTTGTTTTTGCCCACCTCAACGCGCGTTGGTACTTTTGCCTTAATTTTTTTGCGTTTGTTGGCGCGCTTTTCAGCCAAAATATCCTTTGCATCGCGCGCACGATATTCGGTATAACTAAACCCAACATTTTTAAATTCAATTCTGCCTTTAATATGTTTTCTTGTTACATGCCCAAACTTTTCAAGTTCGTACTCGTCGTCCTCATAAAGTTCGCTAATGCGCTCGGTGGCAAGTTTAATGTCGGTTGTGCTTTGCATTATTGTTTCATACACCGTCATCAATTGAGAACACCTATCCCTGTTTGTGTTAACAATTATGAACGAGGCAATAGTCATCAGCCCCTTATGCATAAACAAAACAGAAAGAATTAATGCACCCACACCAAACACGCTATAAACAGCCAATCTAAACACCCACCAAGCATCATTATATATTGCCGTGCTAACGCTAAAATTTTGATATTCATCGTAGTTCCGCTCTACACTATTTTTTAAATTGTTTTCCAAATTTAACGATTTAACATCGCGCTCGCTTCTAACAACCTCCACAAGCAAACTGGAATATTTTTCTTCCCGCCTATATTCCTCTTTGCGCTTAGCTTTAACTTTGCGTTTGCGATAGGTTTCAATTGCCCCACACACCAATACAGTTAAAACCAAAACCAAGCCAACCTGCCAACTTATAAAGCAAATGTAGCCAATAACAATAATTCCGTTTATTAACATCGAAATGGTGTTCACTAGGTTGGATAAGCTGTTAAAAATAATCAATGGGTCGTTGTCTATGCGCTGAGTGAAATTTGCACTGCTATGGTTTGCATAGGATTTAGACGCCACAACAAATGACTGTTGAATAATATCAACCCCCATTTCTTTGGAAACCAAAACCCTAAACTTGTGCCACACTGTGTTGTAGATTAAATTTATTGCCAACCGCGCAAGCGATTCAATCAAATAAATAAGCAACTTCCTCATCGCCAAAAAATATGCTTTTTCGGTTATGGTTTCAATTATATTTGCAAAATATATTGTTTGAAAAACGGCCGAAACCAACAACAGAAATTGCAAAAACAACATCAGGGCAACAATGCCTTTGTGTTGTTGAAAATATTGCCAAAAGTGGAACTTTTTATCTTTAATGTTCCGTTCATTTGTTTTGGTTTGGTTTATCATATAAAAAATATATCACAACTGAATTTATTTTTCAAGAGTTTTTGTTTTTTTGTTTACTAAAATTGAAAAACAAAAGAGATACACTCGACTACACAAATGGCGACTGTCATACCGACCAAGTGAAAACAATAGGTTTTCACGCGTGGAGTGTATCTCTTTTAGATGTTTCGCTTCGCTCAACATGACAACTAAAATGTGGCAAATGACTTCGGGGTCCCCACAAAACGAATGTTTTGAAGGGGTTGAGGAGCAACCGCATAAAGGCTTACAATTTTTTGTAAAACAAAAAATTTAGCATAAAGGCGTAAGGCGTGTTGCGACGATGTCATCCTGAGCAAGCGTAAGCGCGCCAAAGGATCTCACTTTGCAAATTGCGAGTTAAAAAGTTGATAATAAAAGCCATGTTTTTCTAGCAATTCTTGATGTTTGCCTTGCTCTATAATTTTGCCTTTATTCATAACCAAAATTGTGTCCGCGTTTTCAATTGTACTTAACCTGTGCGCCACAATAAAGCATGTTCGGCCCTCCATCATTTTGTCTAACGCTTGCTGAATTTTCATTTCGGTGCGCGTGTCGATATTGCTAGTTGCCTCGTCCAAAATCATCATAGGCGGTTTTAATAGCATTATGCGCGCAATGCACAGCAGTTGCTTTTGCCCGGCCGAAATATTGTCCGCGCGCTCTGTGATAATTGTGTCGTACCCTTGCGGCAATTTTTCAATAAACGCGTGTGCGTTTGCAAGTTTACATGCCTCAATAATCTCATCCATTGTGGCGTTTGGTTTGCCATAGGCAACGTTATCTTTAATGCTGGCGTTGTATAACCAACTTTCTTGCAACACCATGCCATAAAAACTTCTAAATGACTGGCGAGTAACCTTCCTAATGTCCTTTCCGCTGACCTTAATTGAACCGGCGTCAACATCATAAAAACGCATAAGCAAATTGATAATTGTGCTTTTGCCGCAGCCAGTTGGACCAACAATTGCAATGCGCTGCCCGTTTTGAACTTTTAGGTTTAAATTTTCGATTAATTTAAACGATTTTTCATAACTAAACGCCACCTTATTTAGCTCAACTTCACCATTACACTTCTTTAAATTTGGAAGTTTGCTATCATCAATTTCGGGTTCTTCGCCCAGCAAACTGAAAACACGATTGGCACTTGCAATTGCAATGTTTAAATCGGCAAAAATGCTGGTTATATCGTTGAATGGGCGGGTGTAGTTGTCCGAATAGTTTAAAAAGGATGAAATTTTGCCAATTTTGATTTTGCCTTTAATTGCAAACATTGCGCCCACCACACCAATAACGCCATAAAGCAAGCTATTAACCAAGCGCGCAGCTGGATGGCCGATTGAGGCGTAATACATAGATTTTTCGCTAGAACTGCCAAGTTTTGCATTTAGTTCTTCAAACTTTTCGCTTGTGTCGCGCTCGTCATTAAAGGCCTTAATAACTTTCATGTTGTTTATCATCTCTTCGCTATAACCGCTAACCTTGCCCTGCATTTCAACGCGTATGCGATAAAGCTGCCTGCTCTTTTTGGTTATTGCAATGGCAAACACAAGCGATAAAGGTGCGGCCAAAACAACCACGAGTGCCAGCCCAAAATTGAGTGCAAACATCATAACCATAACAACAATAACTTGGAATACACCTTGAATTATTGTTGAAAACCCTTCCAAAAAACCATCGGTTACATTTTCAACATCGGCAATCATGGTGTTCATAACATCGCCATGCGAGGTGTTGTCAATATATTTAATTGGCACGGTGTTAAGTTTGTGGTAAATTCCGTTGCGGATAGATTGCGAGGTTTTGTAGGTTAAAATATTCATATAGTAACTTCCCAGCCACTCAAAAATAGTGCTGGCAATGGTTAAAACACCGATAACAATTAAATATTCAAACAACAAATGGAAATTGACTTGTCCCGTGCCGATCATTGTGTCTATTGCCAAGCCAGAAAAAATTGGAATGACCATGTTCAACACAATTGCAAGCAAACTATATGCGGTTGAAAGGAAAAACGAGCGCTTGTGCGGGCGCACATAATTAAGCAATTTTGGAAATAAATTTTTAATTTCTTTTGCTTTCATTTTTTCCTCTTTTTAAAATTTTTTAATGTTTTATTTTTTATTTTTTTTATTAAAATTTTTAAAAATTTTTAATTTTTTGCCTATTTTTTGGAATTTTTTATTGATTTTTTATTAATTTTTGATTATTTTTTTAATTTTTTAACATTTTGATATATTTTTTATTTTTAATATTTTTTTATTTTTAATATTTTTTTATTTTGGCAAATGTATAATAACAATTGCGTCATCATGAGCACAGCCGAAGGATCTCTTAGATTCTTTACTACGTTCAGAATGACAAATTGATGAGTTAAGAATGAGAATCGGATTTTTGAAATACATTTTTATTTCGATTGACTTTCGTAAATTTCGCGGTAGATTTCGCAATTTTTTAACAACTCTTTATGCTTGCCCATGCCAACCACATCGCCATTATCCAAAACAATAATTAAGTCAGCATTCATAATTGATGTAGCGCGTTGCGAAATTAAAACGGTGGTTGAATCTAATTTTTTAAGTGCTTTGCGCAAATTGCTGTCCGTTAAGAAATCTAGTGCCGAACTGCTGTCGTCTAGAATTAGCATTTCCGGTTTGCCAACAATTGCACGCGCAATTGTAAGGCGCTGCATCTGCCCACCGCTAACATTTTTGCCGCCTGCCATAATTTGATAGTCCAATCCGTTTTTCCACTCGCTAACAAACTGCCACGCTTGGCTAATTTTTAATGCCTCAACAATTTCCTCATCACTCGCGTTGGTGCGTAGTTGCATATTTTCCCTTAAACTTCCGCTAAAAAGCGTGCTGCGTTGCTGAACAATGCTAATTTCTTTTCTTAACTGAGAAATTGGATATTCTTTTATGTTTGTGCCTTTATATAAAATTTCGCCACTGGTTACATCGTAAAATCTGGTCATTAAACTGGCAATTGTTGTTTTGCCGCTGCCCGTGCCACCTATTATGCCAATTGTTTGATGCGGATAAATTGAAAAATTTAAATTTTTAATAAAGTATTTTTCGCCCGTGTTGCCCGAATAGTTAAAGCAAACCTGCCTGAACTCCATAAGTGAATCAAATTCTTTTTTCCTTATAGGTTTTGCCCCTTCTTTGTCTTTAATGCTTGGGGTTGTTTCCATAATTTCATTAAGGCGGTGTAAACTTGCCGATGTTCTAACAAAAAGCGCAATAATTTGAGATATTAATAAAAGCGAAATTGTAATAATTGAAATGTAATCTATTAGCGCAATTAAATCGCCCTGCGACATACGCCCAATATTTATTTGCAAACCGCCAAAATATAAAAGTGCAATTGTCGCCAAATCCACAATCAAGAAAATAACTGGGTTTAACAGTGCGGAAATTTTGGAAACTTTTATGCTTGTATCTGTAAAATCTTGGCTAACGGCTTCAAACCTCTTTTGCTCGTCCGCTTGCTTGTTGAAAGCACGTATAACGCGCGTGCCAGACAAATTTTCTTTTGTGACCCTGCTTACATTGTCCAGTTTTACGCGAATTTGCTTAAAATATGGCGTGGTTTTTTTAATGTAGAAGAACAAAATTAAACTAACAATAGGAATTAGCACTAAAAACACCAGCGACATTTTTTTGTTTATTGCCAAACTTAAACTAAACGCACCAACAAGCAAAAATGGCACACGCACCATCATTCTAAAAAATATAGAAACCGAAGTTTCAACCTGCCCAATATCGTTTGTTAGGCGGTTAACAATTGAGGCTGTGCCAAATTTATCTAATTCGGCATGCGAAAAGGTGGTAACTTTGTTAAAAACATCCTTTCTAAAATCTGTGGCAACGCCAACGCTTGTTTTTGCCGCAAATTTTTGGCTTATTAAGCTGAAACAAAAACTTACAAGGCACGATATAAAAATTAGCAGCCCAATTTTGCCAATATAACTCCAATCCTTGTTTTGAACGCCAACATCAATTATGCGCGCCACCAAAACAGGATTTAAAAGCTCTAAAACCGCTTCCAGCAATTTAAAAATTGGGCCGATTATTGCATACCATTTATATTTTTTTATATACGCCAACAATCTTTTCATCATTTTAAGTTTAGCAATTTTAAATTTAATTTACAAACAAATTATATATTTTTCAGGTGTTTATTAATTTTTTCCTAAAAAGACATTTTAAAACGAAAGCTAAAACAAAAATTTTTACGAAAATTTTAATAATTTCATTGACAAATCGACAAAACCGCGCTATTATAAAGTCCTGTTTACAAAGGAGAAAATATGATAGATTTAGTTGAAAAAACTAGGCAAAGTTTAATTGCTCAACACGGCAAAAACGAAACAAGAGTTGAAAACGGATACACCATACGTTCAATAAACAACTTTTTAATTTATTTTGAAGCATTCAACAAAAGGTTTGAATCTTTGTTAAAAAAATTGAATGTTAGCAGTTCAAACTATCCGCGTGCACTTGAAACGATGTATGCCTATTTAGAGCAGGCAGACGAAAGCTCAATTAAAGAAATTTCTAGTTCGTTGCATCGACTTATAAGGAAAATTAATGAAAATAATTTTGAAGAGTATCAGGCCAGAATTAACACATTTTTTGAAAATATAAATGCGTTATCGTTAAACCCAAAATTTAACCTAGAACAAGTTAAGGTGTGCTTTGCAGACGATTTAGGTTTGGCGGTGAAGGTTGGCAGCAACATGCACAAAAACCGTGCAAGCAAGCAAGGTTGGAGCAAATAAGTGGGTTTTGCCCACTTTTTTTATTAAAAAATAGAGCAAACTGCCCTATTTTAATCGTTTATCCGGCGAGGTTAGCGATATGTTTAAAGATAAATTTTTGTTTCCCAATCGGCTAAAAATGCGCTCGTCGTAACGCGACAAAATGTTTTCCAAACTCAAATTAGTTGAAATAAAGGTTGGAAGGTTGTGTATCTGGCGAGTGTTTATTAAATTATATAAATATTCAACAGTAACATTTTTTAAAATTGGCTCGGTGCCTAGGTCGTCTATAAGAAGCACATCGGCGGTAAGCAAATCGGCAAAATCGTACGATTTGCCAATGTGGTAAAGGCGCGCCATCTCGTTAAGCTCAAACGCGGTTTTGTAAATTACAACATAGTTGCGGTTAAGCATTTCGTTTGCGATGCACTCCAACATAAAAGTTTTGCCCGTGCCTGCCCCGCCAATAATATTGATATTTCTTTTTGTTACAAGCGGATATTTGCTGCACCAAGTTTTAACAACTTCATACGCTTTTTTGTCGTTGTCGTTAAGCAAATTTTCGTCGCTCTTTTCAAACGCGCTAAATTCGGTTTGGCTGCTTGCGCCAAGCGAAATTTTTTTGTTAAGTTCGCTTAAAAAACATTTGCAAATTCGCCCACCAACAACACCAGTGTCGTTACAAATTGGGCATTCGTATTGTGGGTTTAATTTTATTCTATCTATATTGCGGTCGGCAAGATATTTATCTATTTTATCTTTTAAATCTTGCACCTGATGTTTTAATTCCACATCTTCTTTTTCAAAGGTGGATTTTAAAAATTCTATCTGTGCCTTAGTGTAAGAATTGTACATCTCTTTAAATGCGCTATCTTGCTTTAAACTTTCAACAAACTCATCGCACTGCTCTTGCGCGCGCAAACGTTTTAGCATAAAGTTTTGTTTAATTTCGGCAATCAACTTGTGTTTGTTCACTTTACACCTCCACTTCGTCTAGATTTGTCATCAAACTGGCAATTTGCTCTTTAGAATAGTTGTTGTGTATAAAGGTCGATGGAGCATCATCTGGCTTATAATCTTTAACCTTATCCAGTGTCTTTAAATTTTGCGCGTTCCAGTTGGAAAGAATTTTGTTTAAATACGCCATAGCGTTGCCCTTGCCCGCACTTAAACTTGCGCCATGCAAAATTACATTGTGTGGGAAGTTCCAACTATCCGCCCAGGTTGAATAAAGCGCGCGGTCAGCATTGTTCACATTGCGGTTTAGCCCAAGAGATGCTAAAACTTCGGCAATTAAATTGTCGGTAGATAAGCTGTCCGCCAAATATTTGTTGTATCCAGCCAAACTTGTTACGCCAAGTTTAAACAGTTTGTTGATAATTCCATTAAACTGTTCAAGCGTTTTAATAGTTGTTCCGTGGCAATTGTTGGCAATGGCGGTCAGCGTTTCTAGGTCAAAGCCAAAGTTGAGCCAGTTTACCACATATTTTTCAATTTCGTTGGTTAAATCGTCATATCTAAGCCCCAATTTTTGGTTAACCGCCTTGGCAATTTGCATCATGTTATCTCGTTCTGCCTCAAAATTTTCTATTTCCTGAACTGCCATAAGCTTCATTTCGTAGTAGCGCGTTAAATAGTCATTTAAAACATTAATGTCCAAATGCATTTTTTTATTTTTAAGCATTTTGGCAACAAAAACAACAACATTTAGCTCAAACCCATAGTCATTAAGCCAAGTTTTTAAAAGCTCGGCATCTTCAAGTTGTGGCTTGCGCTTGCTGCCCATTGCGGTGAGAATCAGGCGCATATTGTCGTCCACAAAGCCAAGTTCGGCAATGTGCGCGTTCACTTCGTCAAGCGTATGTATCCCCTCTTTAAGCCAATTTTTTGCCACCACAATGGCATAATTCGGGCTTATATTAAACCCTTTATTATCCACGCAAAACTTAATTATGGCAAGCAGAGCATCTTCAGTCATGTGGAAATGTTCAATTAAATTATAAAATTCTGCAAACTCGTTTGGCATAATAAGCCGCGTGTTAAACAACTCTTGTGCGGTGATGTTGAAACTTGCATATTTATCCACCTGATATTTCTTAATGTTTTTCGCGTTCGAGATAACGGGCAAATAGCGCACCTCAATTGGAGTTATGTTCAAAATTTGCACAAGGCCTAAATCTTCCCAATATTTGAACACAGAAATTACATCATCCTCGCTAATTTTTAGCGTTTTGGCAAAATATTCAAGCGTGTTGTTCGGGTTATCCGCCACCCCACACATGCTAAGCCCAAGCAAATACACCTTAACGCACATATCTGGCGCGCTCGGCAAATATTCGCTGATAAAAACATTATCAACCATAGTTTTATTGTTAGCCGTCTGGCTAGGGCTGAATTTGCAGAAAGACATATCCA
Source organism: uncultured Clostridia bacterium (assembly GCA_947628205.1). GTDB lineage: Bacteria > Bacillota > Clostridia > Christensenellales > UBA1242 > Onthoplasma. Next base: position 20 of record CANQYX010000034.1, on the reverse strand, counting down.
TATAATAGCACAAAAAAATT
>CANQYX010000033.1 GCA_947628205.1 uncultured Clostridia bacterium | reverse complement strand
CAGGAGGTGTTTTGGGTGCAAACGTATAACTCCCCGAACCCCCAGACTATCTGGGGGTTTTCATTGTACAAAAAACTGCCGCGCGGCAGTTTTTTGTTATGCGTTTGCAATTGCGTTTAGTTCGTCAATTTCTTTGGCAATGTCTAGGCGGTTATATAGGTTTTCGCCTTTTGTAACTTGTGTGTTTGGCTTAATAAAGCCAAAATTTGCATATTCGCTAAGCAAGGTTGGGGTTTTTAAATTCCAATTTGCGTAAATTGTTTTTGGTTTATCGGTCAAGAAAGGCAAAAGCAGCGTGTTGCTAATTATAATCGCCTCGCTTAGAGTTGTTAAAATTGTGTTAATGCGAGCCAAATTGCCCGCTTTAAATTCCGCCCACGGTGCAGTTTCGTCAATATATTTGTTGCATAAACTAAACATTTCAAAAATTGTGTTTATTGCGCCGCTTGAGTTGATATCCTCCACCTGCGCCAAAACCGATTTGCGCTTAGCCAAAATTTCGCTCATCAGTGTTTTGTCCGCCGCTTGCAAGTCGGTTGCCGGATTAAGCACCCCGCCCAAATATTTTTGCACCATGCCACACGTGCGCGAAACAAGGTTGCCATATTCATTCGCCAAATTGGTGTTGTACGCGTTCAAGAAAAGTTCTTGATTGTATGGCCCGTCCTGCCCAAAAATGATTTCTTTTGTTAAAAACAGCCTAACTGCATCCAGCCCGTAACGGCCAACCAAAATGCGCGGGTCGATAACCTCTTTTTTGCCCGTTTCTTTGGATTTAGAAAGTTTATCGTTTCCAAACAACAGCCAACCGTGGCCGTAAATTTGCTTTGGAAGTTCCACCCCAAGCGCCATCAAAATTGCCGGCCAAATTATTGAGTGGAAGCGGACAATTTCCTTGCCCACAACATGCACATCGGCAGGCCAAAACTTTTTGTAGTTGCTGTCATCTTCTTGCAAAAAGCCAAGTGCGGTTAAATAGTTTGGCAGCGCGTCTATCCAAACATAAATGGTGTGTTTTGGGTCAAAATCCACCGGCACGCCCCATTTAACGCTTGTTCTGCTTACGCACAAATCTTTGAGCCCTGGGTTAATAAAATTGTTTATCATCTCATTAACGCGTGTTTTAGGGCGCAAAAAATCTGTGTTCGTTAGCAAATTTTTAATGCGCTCCTCATATTCGCTCAAACGAAAGAAATATGCCTCTTCTTCCATTGGCTCGACCGCGCGGCCACAATCTGGGCATTTGCCGTCAACCAACTGCTCTTCCGTCCAAAAACTTTCACATGGCGTGCAATACAACCCCTTATATGCCGACTTATAAATTTGTCCTTTTTCGTAAAGAGTTTTGAAAATGCGCTGCACCGCCGCAACGTGATATTCATCCGTGGTGCGGATAAATTTATCGTAAGTAATATCCAGCATTTTCCACAACTCTTTTGTGTCGGCAACAATTTCGTTTAAATATGCCATTTCACTTTTGTTTTCTGCCGCTGCCTTCTTTTGAATTTTTTGCCCGTGCTCATCCGTGCCGGTTAAATAAAACACCTCTTTGCCCAACATACGGTTAAAACGCGCCAACCCATCACACACAACAGTTGTGTAACAATTGCCCAACGTCAACTTGTTGCTAGGGTAATATATCGGTGTTGTAATGTAAAATGTGTTTTTCATAATTATTTCTCCAAATTTAAATTCTTTATTAAGTATCCCATATAGTGTTTACTGTCAAATTCAAGTTTTACTTAGCAAACTTGAATTTTCAAACACTAATTAATGTTTAGGTTTTTAATCAAATAACCCATATAGTGCTTGCTATCAAATTCTAGTTTGTACTTGTCGAACTTCACTTTTGGATAGTGTTCGGGGTGCGGGTTTCTAAACTTCTTTTTGGTGATAATTTTAAAACCCTTTTCCTTTAAATATTGCTCAATATATCTATAATGCACACATGGGTCCTCCCAAATATCGTAAATCACAAACCAACGCGCCTTAATATCCATAATGCGGTGGAACAAATTTTCAAACGAATTGCCAAAATTTTGCGCCTCGCCAAGCGTTAAAAGCACAAGGCAAAAATCGTAATTTTTCCTTACGCAAGATTTTGTTAAATCCACTTCAATCACTTCAAGACGGTCGCTGCCAATGGCGTTTTCAAGCGGATTTTTTTTGCGGTTGTCGCCCGGATAAATAACCGCGTCAACGCTGGCGGTTGGGAAATATTTAAGCAAAATTGACGCGCTTGTTTTTCCGCTGCCTGCATCAATGCATTTTTTTATTTCTTCACCTTTAAGTTTTTTGATAAGGCACTTAAACGCCTTGTCATGAATTAAATGATTTGTGTCAACAATATTTTCCATTTCACCCCTTATGGCAAATTATAAAACTTTGCTTTTTGTTTTTCGTCTTTTTTTTCATATTCACGATCAATAAAATAATATGGTCCAGTAAAAAACCCTGGCATTTTAGTTTTTGCCAATTCAATAAAATTTGGATATTCTTTTAATAAATATCTAAAATATTTAAACAAAATCGGACGCTTTTTTAAAACAGCTTTTAATTCTTGTTCGGTTAAGTCCTCATTTTCTTTAATCAATTGGCAGATTGCAAGAATTTTTATTTGCTTGCTTGCCGAAACATGTTTTTCATCAAAATTGCAAATGTGAGTTGTTTCTTCATACCACAATTTTTGCAACCTAATGTTTGCCGCCAATTCCACAACTAATTTGTTTTCCATAATTCCTCCTTTATCTCGCAAAATTAACTTCTTGCAATTTTATTAACCATGCCCATGTCAACCTTGCCGGCATAATGCTCTTTAAAGTGTTTCATAACAGCCGGGATAGATTTATCTGGCAATGTGGCAATAATTGCTTTAATTTCTGCCTCGCTTAACATTTGTGGCAAAAATTTTGAAATGATTTGTTTTTGCCTTTCAATATTTTCCGCCTCAACCGCGTTGTTTACCTTTAAATAATTTTCCTTTTCCTCGGCCAACTCTTTAAGCGTTTTTTGCAAAATTTGAATAACGTCATTATCCGTTTGCTCTTTTCCGTCCTTTTTCAGTTCGATGCCGTTTAAAAGCACTTTGTTCATAACCACGCCAAAAATTGCGCGAGCGGAACTGTCGTGTTCTTTCATGGCCTGAATATTGCCCTTTTTAATTTCGTCAATTAACATATGCCCTCCTAATCTAGTGTCATTTCTGGTCGCAATTTCGTTAACAATTCATATTCTTCTGGAAATCTTGCCTTTGTGTCTCGCATAACCTCCACGTTGAAAGCTTTGTGCAAGCCGTCAACGCATTTTTGTTTTTCTTCTTCTGTGTATTTATCCCAAAACCACAAAATTATTTCGCCTTTATTATATAGTTCCATAATTTTTTCGTACGCATCCGGCACAAACTCTTGTTCTTTAAGTTTAACATCGTGTTTCATTTTAACCGCCGGCCTGCCATTAACATTTGAAATTTCGTGCTCGCCAATATCGTCGGTAGAATAGATGTAAAAAGACACACCTTTATACATGGTTTTAAAACCATCTTTTGCCACTTCGCGAATGATTAATTTATTTTTTGTTTGGTGCCAATTCCAAAAGCGAACGGGACAAGCACCATAAAGCACCGCCGCACCATAAATTTGGAGTTAAATATACATAACCATCGTTAGATTTTTCCACCATAAGTTCGGTTAAATTTCCGTTTCGCGACCCGTGATAATACTTCATTTTTCTCCTTTTAATTTGAGATTCTTCGCGCCATACCCCACTGCGAAACTTGTTCTTGTGGGGACCCCAATCGCTCAGAATGACATAATGTTAAAGTAATTTTTTTATTTATATTAACAACTTTTGTCATGTTGAGCGAAACGAAGTGTAGTCGAAACATCTCTTTTCCACAAATATTTTTTAGTCCTCTCTAAAAATTTCATCGATTTCGCTATCTGCGGTTGGGGTGAGAACGGTGTTGTTCTTTTGCACTTTGCTTGTGTTTTTGGTGTAAAGCACATCTCTGCCCGTTTCGTAGAACTGCGTAAATTCGCCCTTAAATTTAATTGGAATTTTGCCTTGCTCACCATTGCGGTGTTTTGCAATAACAAGAGTGTAATCTTTGGCGTCATCGTTGCTGTCCGGCTGAACGTCATCGGCCGGCATGTCGGCAATAAACATAACAATGTCCGCATCTTGTTCGATGCTTCCGCTTTCGCGCAAATCACTCAATTGCGGAATTTTGCTTGTGCGCTTTTCGCTTTCACGGTTAAGCTGCGAAAGCAAAATTATTGGCACGCCCAATTCGCGCGCGGCAAGTTTAAGTTTGCGCGTGATGTCCGCCACCTCTTGATTGCGGTTGCCATCTTTGGTTTGCTTTTCACTTTGCATAAGTTGAAGATAGTCAATAACCACCATATCCAGCCCGTATTTCGCCTTCAATTTGCGGCATTTAGAAAGCATGTCCGCCGGCATGACGTCGGTTGAATCGTCAATGAAAATGTTGGCATTTTCCAAAATCTTTTTGGTTTCAATAAGCGTGGACCAAGTGTTGTTGTCCTTAGTGCCGGCCTTAACCAAATCCATTGGCACTCTGCCCGTTGAGCAAATGAAACGCTGCGCCACTTGCAACATGGACATTTCCAAATCGAACATGGCAACAGTTTTGCCCGATTTAAGCGCGCTGTTAACCGCAAAATTCACTGCCAGCGTGGTTTTACCAATGCCGGGGCGCGCGGCAATAATTATAAGTTCGCCCGGCTTAAAGCCGTTTGTAAGCTTATCCAAGGTTGGGAAGCCTACGCGGATTCCGTTGTTTGCGTTAGGGTCAATAGAAATTTTTTCCATCAAATCCAATGCTTCGTTCACGCCCTTGCGGATATGTTCCAAATCGCCTTTGCGCCTTGCTTGGCCGATGTCGAAAATGGCTTTTTCCGCCGCTGCCAAAACCTCGCCCGCATCTTTGCGCTGAAAAGCCATGTTTATAACCTCTTGGCAAGCATCAATAATTTGGCGCAAAACGCTATCGCCATGCACAATATCATAATAACTTTTGTAATTGGCGGCGCTTGGCACAAAGTTGGTTAAATCGGTTAAATAACTTAGCCCACCAACCTCTTCTAATTCGCCTTTGTCCGTAAGCACCTTGCTAACAGTAATATAGTCAATGGCGGTGTTGTTGTAATAATTGTCCAACATTGCCTGATAAATTTTTTGGTGCGCAATTGAATAAAAATCACTCGCTTTAAGCATAGGAAAAATGTCCGAGCAAGCATCGGTTGAAATAAACAGGCAGCCAAGCAAACTTTGCTCTGCCTCCAAACTGTTGGGTTTAATGCGCGGAATTGATGTATTTTCGTCCATAAACACTCCTTTTGCAAACTGAATTTTGTGAGCATTGCCAATATGCTGTTAGCAAAATAGAATTTTACACAATATATTGAATTATCTCTAAATTTTTAGGCAATCGTCACACAATAAAGAGATTAAAGCCATTTTACAACATTTTAAAAAATTTGTAAATCATTTTTGCGCTTTATATAAATTTTAATTTATATAAAAATTTTGTAAAAAAACACGCATGCGTGTTTTTCATTATAAAATGCTTAATTCCAGCCAGCGTTTATGTCTTTATATGTTCCGTCTGCATTCTTTATTTTTTTGCCACCTTTATAAACAATTGAACTTTTAACTGGAATTCTTGTTATTCTTGGATCTTTGTCAACCTCGCAATCCGTTTCCACAAAAACATTTTTGCCCAAAGCAACATGGTGCCCGTCTCTTCTTTCAGCATTGGTTAAATTAGCTTTTACATTCCAAGAAGGTTGTGTTTTGCGTGTTAAATGCACAATGCAGCACCATAATGCAGATTTAATTAAAAATGGCACATCAAACTCACAACGACTGCGATTGTCTTTTTGGTTACCTTCAAGCCCAGAAAAAATATACAAATGTTCAATATTGTTTGGGAAATATCTAAAAATTGTGTCACCACTAACCAAAAAGTAGCAATCTTCAACCAATTCTAGCCCCTTGTTTACAAACTCTCTTAGCAAAGAAAAGGGAATATTTCCAACAATTGTTTTAACCTGCACAGGCAACTCACTTTTTGTCATTGTTAAAAAATCTTTCTTCACAACATGTTTTTTCATCGGCAAAATATCATAAGAATATCCTTGTTCGCCAAGCCATCGACCATCACAAGCACACGGGTCCAAACATTCAGCTTTGTTCAATTTTGTAATATTAAAAAATTTTTCGATAACATCTTGTGGTGTAAGCCATAAATCCACAAAATCTATTTTTTTAGAACATTGTGCATCGCGCTTTTCTTTGGTGCCTGCAGACTTAAGCCCTGCCTTATCTATTTTTTGATTTTCTTCCAGTGTAATTAAATCGTAAGATTGTTCGTTCAAAATCTTTTTATATTCCAACACATCCGCGGCAGGATTTTTTTCGCACAACTCAAACATTTGTTCCAGCATAACTTTGTTTGGCACATTGTGGTCTGCGGTTAAAAAATGACCTTTTTCGTGGCATTTTGCCAGCGTCTTAGCATTAGAAGAGAAAAAATTAGGAAGATTTGGATATTTCTTTTTAAACTCACCACTTCCCGTTAAAATAAAGCGATCGTAAGGTGCAACATCATATTCTAAACACAATTTAAGTGCGTCTTCTGAAATCCTTAATTTGCTGATTGGGCGCGGCATTAAAAGACGGGTCATAATTCCGCCACTGCTGCCACCCCCTCTTAAAATGGTTTTTTTGGCAGATGGGTCGTTATATGCAACCAGGATGCACTCTTTGCATGCTTCCGCCAACCCTTTTGTTATTCTGTCGATATTATTATTCATTACTCCTCCAACCAATAGTTAAAATAATTATATCATACAGACAATATTTTTGTTATTGAAAAAATAAAATTTATTTAACAAAATTTTACTTTTTTCAACAAAATTTCTAATAGAATTTTGCTTTTTAAATAATAAAAAAGCATTTTTTCAATGCTCTTCTTTTTTAGTGGATCAAGCAACCGAGCGCCAATCAGTAACAACCTTTTGTCCCGAAAGCACGAGGTTAGTTGCGCGAACGATTTAGCGGGATTAGGGGCGCCCGCGTTAAGTGAGCGCAAGTAACCGAGCGCTATTTAAAGACATCTTTATTTTCCACTTGTTTTTCTTTTTTGGCTTTTTCGCGCTTGCGGGCGACAATTTCCTCCACCAAAACTACCACCGCCATTATGCCAACAAAGCACAAAATTTGAAGCCAATTTTTGGTTATAACCTTGCGCGTTAAATAACCAAACGCAATAAGCACTGGGATGCAACAAAGCATGGTTATCCCAATTCTTTTTGCCACTTTAAAGGCATGTTCAACTTGTTCATTTTGAGTGTTTCGCATAATGTTTCCTTTTAAATTTTTGTGTAACCAAATATCATTGAGATACACTCGACTACACAAATGGCGTTTGTCATACCGACCAAGTGAGACTCTCGGGGTCCCCACAAAAACTTTGTTTGCAGTGGGGTACTTGAACCCGTGGAGTGTATCTCGCCATTTGTTCCGCTCGGTATGACATCATTACGAGTTCCATAAGCTTGTGTTTAGTTATCCATAATTGGTTTATGGCTTTTGGCGCGGAGTTGATGGTCCAAAATCGCCTTGCGGATGCGGATATTTTGCGGAGTAACCTCAACAAGTTCGTCATCAGCAATAAATTCAAGTGCCTCTTCAAGTGACATGGTTTGAATTGGCGTAAGTTTAAGCGCATCATCACTTGCGCTGCTGCGGGTGTTGGTAAGTTGCTTTTTCTTGCAAACATTGACGACAATATCATCCCCCTTAGGGTTAATGCCCACAACTTGCCCCAAATACACTTTTTCGCCTGGGCGGACAAGCAATCTGCCCCTGCCTTGCGCGTTAAACAAGCCATAAGTGATGGCCTCGCCCGTTTCGTAACTTATAAGCGAGCCCGAATTTCTGCCCTCAATTTCGCCCTTATATGGCTGGTAACTATCGAAAATGCTGGACATAACGCCCTCGCCGCGCGTGTCGGTCAGCAATTGAGATTTATAGCCAAACAGCCCCCTGCTTGGCACCAAAAATTGCAAGCGCATGCGGCTGCCGATTGCGTTCATGCTTATAAGTTCGCCGCGCTTAACGCCCATAGATTGCATAACTGTGCCAACGCTATCTTCTGGCACATCAAGCACAACTTTGTCAATTGGTTCGCACCTAACGCCGTCAATTTGTTTATACAAAACGCGTGGTCGGCTAACCTGAAATTCGTAGCCATCACGGCGCATGTTTTCAATTAAAATTGAAAGGTGCATTTCGCCCCTGCCACGCACTTTAAATTGGTCGGCAGTTTCGCCATCGCTAACTTGAAGCGACAAATCTTTAACCGCCTCTTTATATAATCTATCCTTAATATGGCGGCTGGTTACAAACTTGCCCTCTTTGCCGGCGAACGGACTATCGTTAACCATAAACGTCATTTCCACGCTCGGCTCGCTAATTTTAACGAACGGAATTGCCTCCATGTCGGGCGTTTCGCTAATTGTGTCGCCAATTGTAACGTCTGGAAGGCCAGCCAAGCAAATAATGTCGCCCGCCGTGCCAACCTCAATGTTGTCGCGCTTTAAGCCATCAAAATTGAAAATGTTAACCACTTTACCCGAATATTTTTTGCTTTCGTCAAAATAGTTTTTAACATACACTGTTTGATTAAGTTTAATGCGCCCCGTTTCCACCTTGCCAACTGCAAGTTTACCAAGATAATCATTTTGTTCGGTGGACGAAATTAGCATTTGGAATGGCTTGCTTTCGTCCATATTAGGTGGGTCGATATGGCTGATTATTGTTTCAAAAAGCGGAGCCATATCCTTACCCGGCTCTTTATAATTTTTTGTTGCCACGCCCTCACGCGCAGAACAATAAACAATTGGGCTATCCAACTGCTCGTCCGTAGCGTTGAGGTCTAGCATAAGTTCAAGCACCTCATCCGCCACAACATCCAAACGGGCGTCCGGCCTATCTATTTTATTGATGACAATAACCACTTTTAAATCTAGCGCAAGTGCCTTTTCAAGCACAAAACGCGTTTGTGGCATCGGGCCCTCAAACGCATCCACCACCAAAAGCACGCCATCCACCATCTTTAAAACGCGCTCCACCTCGCCACCAAAATCCGCGTGTCCGGGGGTGTCCACAATGTTGATTTTTGTGTTTTTGTAAAAAGCCGAGCAGTTTTTGCTTAGAATTGTTATGCCCCGTTCGCGCTCAAGCGCGTTTGAGTCCATAACCCTATCTTCAACTTCCTGATTTTCCCTAAAAACATTGCCTTGCTTTAAAAGGGCATTAACCAAACTTGTTTTGCCGTGGTCGACATGGGCAATAATTGCAATATTTCTTATATCCATAGTTTCCTCTTTTAGTATTTTTTACTTAAATTTTTGCGTTAAACAATTTAAATGTTGGCTAAAATTGCCAGTTTTAACACAAAATTAAAGTTTTGACTTGTTATTATAACACGAATTTAAACAAAATGCTAGTATTTTTTATAAATTTCCGTTAAATTGGGCCAAATTTAAAAAAGAATTGTACTAAAATTCTCCCAAAGTTGAAAATTTAAAAATTTTTTAAAATTTTTTAAAAAAACACTTAAAAATAGTTGATTTTTAAATTCAGTTTTGTTAGCATTTTTATAGTTGAAACATTCAACAAATAAAAGGAGTTTTATATGGATGTTATTGGTACTGGAGA
>CANQYX010000032.1 GCA_947628205.1 uncultured Clostridia bacterium | reverse complement strand
TTTTCTATTGCGCTGGTTGAACTTTCTAATTCATCCTTTTTTATAAACTCAACTTCAAAATCCGCAAGGAAACTTTCTTTTAACTTTTCAGCAACAAGTTGCTCGCGCTTTAGGTTGGTGGCGTAATCGTAAATTGAAGGCGAAAGTTTTAGTTTAACGAAAACTTTCATATGGTCTATTTCTACGCTAACATCGTCATAAGAAAAGTTTTTGCTTATTGCTGGGAAAGTGTTTGTGATTGTTGTGTATGTGTGGTTGGCGATGGCGCGCTTATCTAACGGGCATGCGGTGAAATTTGCATCCAAATTAACATAAGTGCCGATAATCTCAACCAACTTTTGCATTATGGCGGATTTTTTTTGATTGTCCACCTTAAAACTTTCCGGATTATACAAAAAATTGACTACACAGGTGTTGTTATTCTCCGTGTAAACGGCATCTTTAAATTTTAAGCCGGGATATAATGTGTCTAAATCCTCAATTTTATCCATGTAAGAATTTTAGCACATTTTGGCAAGTTTGTCAAGTTTTTTGCATAAAACCGCCATATAAAAAGCAAGGCAATGCCTTGCTATAGAATAAACTGCACAATATCTATAATAAGCACCAAGCCGAGCAGCACAAACAATCCGACATTGTTGATTGTGTTTATAACCTTGCGGTTGACTGGCTTTTTGCGTATCCACTCTATGCCCACAAACAGCATTTGGAAGCCGTCCAGCGCAGGGATAGGCAGCCAGTTGAACACAGCCAAGTTGACCGCCAGCGCAGGCAGCAGAATTAAAATGAAGGTAAAGCCAACTCTTGAGGTGGATTGAGCAATCATGTTGATTGTGGTAACCGGCCCGCCTACCGCTTTTATTGATAGCTGGCCTGTTATAAGCTGGAACAAAATTACAAGCACTTTCCACGCCCATTTAAACGCGAACGGCACGCACTGAACTAAACTTTCGCCAAACGAATATTTATATGTTTCAACCGAAAATTCGGCGTTGTTTTCAGTGCCATATTCGCGCAAAAGCGTCCAACCAGAAAATTCGCCCGATGAATTGTAAATTACATTCACATATCCTTGCACTTCGGTTTCTTTGCCGCCGCGTTTAATGTTAAATTTTAGTGGCTGAGGAACGATATAAAAGGTTTCATTTTTGTCGTTTTGAAAACTTGTTTCGCCCGTAATGTCGCCTTCGTAATTTTTGTTTACGCTATCTGTTATTAAAGTGTTAAAATATCTATCCTTAACAAAATCTATATCTCTGCCATCTATGCCAACAACCACGTCGCCCTTTTGGATGATTGAATAGTTGATAGATTCGGGCGCAATGTTTTTAACTTGAACTAAATCGTAGCCATGGCTTAAAAGCAGTATGAACGAAAAAATTATGCCGCTAAGGAAGTTGAAAAACGCACCTGAAAACAGCACAATTAAGCGTTTCCATGGCTTTTGATTGTTAAAACTGTTTGGGTTTTCGTTGCCCTCTTCGTCCTCGCCCTCAAACGCGCAATATCCGCCAAGCGGAAAGGCACGGAGTGACACCAACTCGCCATTTTTCTTTTTCTTTTGCAAAATTTTTGGGCCAAAACCAACGCTAAATTCGTTAATTTTAAACTTTAAAATTTTGCCTGCCACATAATGCCCAAGTTCGTGAATAAGCACCATAAAAAGCAAAACAAATATGGCTATAACAATATAGCCAATGTATTGAAACACCGATGAAACGCTTAATAAATTAGACATATACCTCTTTATTATATTTCGTTTTTGCTTGTTTTATAATTTATTTTTAAACTGCCACCAAAACTAAGCTTAAAATGTAGATTATGGTTGTTACAAAAATCATGGCGTCAATTCTATCCAACATGCCGCCATGCCCGGGGAAAATGTTGCCGCTATCCTTAGTGTTGGCGGTGCGCTTAATTTTGCTTTCAACCAAATCTCCAATTTGGCCGAAAACCGAAGTAAACAGCCCCACCAACAAGAAATGCCACCATTTTAAGCCAAATTCAGTTAAAATTATAGACAAACTATTAACATTGTAAACCAACGCAAACACAAGCATTGCGCCCACCATGCCACCAATAAGGCCGCCCACTCCACCGCTTATTGTTTTGTTTGGGCTGATTTTTGGCGCAAGTTTTGGGCCTTTAATTAGCCTGCCTATTAGATAAGCAAAAGTGTCGGTCAAGAAAGTTATTGCAATAATTAACAAAATTAAAACGAACGAAAGATGATTTACACCAACACAATTATCTATGTGGTTCATATTGACATATAGCGTGAACAACAAGCACGGATAAATGCAAGCAATAAGTGTATATGCGCATGTTTTTAGTATGGAAGAAAATTTATAGCCACTATCCTTAATTGTTTCGGCAATTAATGTTATTCCAAACCAAACCATAAGTGTGCCGAGTTGAACTAGCGGCACAAAATAATATTTTAAATATTTTATCGACAGCAAAATGGCAATATAGTTAACAACCGGATAAAAACAAGCGGAAATTCTGTTAACGCGCTTGCCACATTTTTCAATTAACACGCACATTTCAAACGAGGCAACAAATGTTAGTGTTAAAATGAAAATGTCAAAAAGATAGTCCCCCACCTGATTAGGCAAAAACTTGCACCCAAGTGCAAGGGTGACTGCTAAAACTATATAAATGCTGGTTATTGTGCGCTTTTTCATTATTTTTTTACCGCTCCAAAACGCCTGTCGCGTTTCATATAAACTTTTAGTGCTTTAACTAAATCTCGCTTGGTGAAACTTGGCCAAAGTTTTTTAGGGAAATACCACTCGGCATAGGTTGATTGCCAAGTTAAAAAGTTGCTTAGGCGCTGCTCGCCGCTTGTGCGAATTACAAAATCTAACGGCAACATTTCGGCTGTGTATAAGTGCTTTTCAAAGGTTTTTTCGTCAACACTTTGCGCGCGTTCTGCCAAAAGTTCGTTTGCCACCTTTAAAATTTCTTGCCTGCCACCATAATTTATGCACGGGTTTACAATAAAGCCGGTTTTGTGTTTGGTCAGTTCAATAATTTCTTTGGCTTTTTCGCGCACAACTTTTGGCAAGCGTTCGTCATTCATATCGCCCGAAATTATAATGCGGATATCCTTAGATAGATAATCGCGCTTAAATTCGTCCAACATTTGGTTGAATAGGTCCATTAAATAATCTACTTCGTCTTGAGGACGCTTCCAATTTTCGCACGAAAAACAATACATAGAAAGGTTTTTTATGCCCAATTCCTGCACAAAATCAATTTGTTGTTTTAAGTTGTCAAACCCTGCCTTATGCCCCATTGAGCGCGCCATATTGCGTTTTTTTGCCCATCTGCCGTTGCCGTCAACAATAAAAGCAATGTGTTTTGGCATGCGTGGGTCGGCTTTTAATTTTTCTAAATTCATTTACACTTCCATAATTTCGGCAACTTTCTTTTCGCAAGCGGTATCTGCCTTTGAAGTGAAGTTGTCTAATGTCTTTTGTACATCTTTTTCAAGCGAATTATATTCGTCCTCGCTAAGTTCGGCGTTCTTTTTCATGGTTTTAAAACTTTCTAGCACATCACGCCTAAAATTGCGCATGGCAACTTTACTTTCTTCCAAAAGTTTTTTAGCATCTTTAGAAAACTCGCGCCTGCGCTCCTCGGTTAAAATAGGGAAACCAATGCGGATGATTTTGCCGTCATCACTTACCGAAACGCCTAAATTTGCCGCCTCAATGCCGGCGCGCAAATTACGTAGAGTTGAAACATCCCACGGGGAAACAATAATCATGCGCGCATCTTGCACCGTTATGTTGCAAGTTTGTTTAAGTGGAGTGCGCGTGCCATAATAGTCCACCGGAATATTTTCAAGCATTTTTGGATTGGCGCGGCCTACCCTAATTAACATATATTCGTCAATTAAATGGTCAAATGCCTTTTGAAGTTTATCCTCAAACTCCATCATTTCCATTTCAACATTTTCGTTCATTTAAATTCTCCTTTTAATTATCTGACAACTTGTTTGGCAGATTTAATTGCTCCTTATATAATATATTTTTAATAAAAAATGTTTTGTTGAAAATATAATAATAAATTTGAAAAAAAATAGCAACTGATTTTAAACTTAATTTATTTTTAATATTGACAAACTGCTTTTTATATGATATAATTTAGTTAAGGAGTGAATAATGGAAGCAAAAAATCTTAATTTATTAAATCAATTAAGGCAAAATCATTTTAAAACCGCACAAATTGATGAAAAAGACCAATCCGGGCAATTTGTTTTTTATGCGAAACACGATATTTATGCTTGTCCTTGCGATACTTACACTTGTGAAGAAAAAATATTTCCAATAGATGAATTCGATAAACAAGTTGCTGAATTTAAAAAATATATTGACGAACATGGCGTGGATGACAAACTTTTGCACGATTTAGATGAAGGATATGAAAATGTGAAATATCCAATACAAATGTATTATTATGTGGCAAATTATATTTGTGATAACCACCTAAATAATCCTGAATATATAATAAAATTCCTTGATATTGATCATATATTTGATCGTCGGCTTTTATGGTTTTTAGTAAATGGAATAATTAAGACAAACAATGCTGAATATATTAAACTATTTATGGAAAAATTTCCATTTTACAAAAGCTTGCAAGAAGCATATGAACAAGCGGCTAAAAGCAACAAAAGGACTAAGTTATGGAAAAAACAGAAGTTAAATTATTAAACAAATTAACGCAACAATATTTAAACAATTTACATATTGACGAAAAAAATAGAAGTGGTGGTTTTATTTTTTCGCCCGATAGCATCTGGGCAGATGGCTCTGATAGAGTTGATGGCTGGTGTCTTTCTAAAAATAAAGGCTTTTCTAGGCAAGAAGTTAAAAAATTATATGACCAAAAAGAGTTATATATAGATGAAAATGGCGTTGATGATAAATTTATAAATGATTTAACAAGCGAGTTCAAGGCCGGTTTATTCCCTTCAATTTTAATAGATTGGGTTATTTGTCATATTTGCAAATTAAAAAAACCTGAATACATAACTAAATTTCTTAATGATTTTGAGTATAAAGAATACTTTATAGAGCAAATGGCTTACGTGTTAATGGATGTTGAGGATGCCGACCTCATTAAACTATTTATTAAAAACACACGCCATTATAAATGGCGATATCCTTATAAAAAGTTAAAACAAACATATAAAGAAATTGTTAAAAGCAACAAAGCGGGCGTTTAAAAAGAGCAGGTTTCTGCCCTTTTTATTTTTAATTAAATTAAATAGAAAAAATGAGCATTTTGCTCATTTTTTGTTAATTTTTCTTACCAGTTTGGGCTGCTACTTCGGCTGCGAAGTCATCCACGCGCTTTTCTAGGCCCTCGCCCATTGTCCAACGCACAAAGCGTTTAACTTTGAACTTGTTGCCGATAACATCTTTAACTTTTTTGCTATCGTCCTTAACAAAAGGTTGTTCAACAAGGCAGTTTTCCTCGTAATATTTGCCAACCTTGCCAAGCACGATTTTTTGCAAAATTTCGGTTGGTTTATTCTTGTTCTTTTCGTCATTTTGCATTTGAACAAGCATAATTTCCTTTTCTTTTTCAAGCACTTCGGCTGGAACCTCACTTGCCTCTACATACGAAGGGTTGCTTGCGGCAATTTGAAGGGCTACATCGTGCAAAACATCCTCGCCAGAAACAAAATCTTGCGCTTCAACCATAACGCCGACCTTTCCGCCCATGTGAATATAGGTTTCAATTCTGCCGGTGGTTTCAAAAATTTCAAAACGGCGGATGGCAATTTTTTCGCCAATTTTTACCGTTTGATTTGTGATATATTCGGCAACTGTGCCGCCCTCGCACTTGCAATTGTTAAGTGCTTCAACGTCTTTTGGCTTGCATTCTGCCACAACTTTTGCAACAGTTTGCACTAAGTTATGGAAAACATCGCCCTTTGAAACAAAGTCACTTTCGCAATTAATTTCAATTAAAACGCCGGTGTTGCCCGAAACATATGCTCCAACAACACCTTCAGCTGCAATTCTGCCCTGCTTTTTAGCGGCTTTTGCCACGCCTTTTTCACGCAAAATTTCAATGGCTTTTTCTGTGTTGCCATTGGCTTCTTCTAAGGCGCGCTTGCAGTCCATCATGCCGGCGCCCGTCATATCTCTAAGATTTGCTACATCTTTAGCAGTAATCATAAATTCTCCTTTTTATTTAGATTCTTCGACTACGTTTCACTCCGCTCAGAATGACATCGTCGTGCCACGCCTTTAAATTGAATTGTTACACTTACTCTCCACAATTACAACCTTAATTCGGGCACTCCTCTTCCCCATTTCGAAGCAAGTTCTCATGGGGACCCTGAGGTGGAAATACTCGAAATGAGATTAAAATATTTTTTAATTATTCTTGTTCGCTGGTTTCTTTCTTTTCTTTTTTAGCGCGAACGGGGCGTTTTTTCTTTTCTGGCTCTGCCTCTTCGGTTTCTTCTTCAGGTTGAACTTTGGCAATTTCGCCTGTTACGATTGACTCCATAGAAACGTCTTCATCATTAGCGTTAAGGTCATGCAACACAACGCCGCCTTTTGCCTCCAAAATAGCATCTGTTAGTGCGGATAAAATCAATTTAACCGAGCCAATTGCATCGTCATTTGCTGGGATGCAAACGGTAACATCGTCTGGGTCGCTATTAGTGTCCACAATGCCGACTGTTGGGATGCCCAATTTTTTAGCCTCTTGAACTGCGATATGCTCAATGTGTGGGTCAACCATAATGATAAGGCCTGGCAAACCGGTCATATCCTTAATGCCGGTTAGGTTGTTGGCAAGTTTGTCGCGTTCTGCTTTAAGTTTGATAACTTCTTTTTTAGGGAGCAAGTCAAAATCGCCCATTGCCTCCATGTTGTTGAGCTTGTTCATGCGGTCAATACGCTTGCGGATAGTGGTGAAATTGGTTAATGTGCCACCTAACCAACGAGTGTTAACGTAGAACATACCACTACGCTCTGCCTCTTGCTTAACAGTTTCGCTAGCCTGCTTTTTTGTGCCGATGAAAAGTACATTTGCGCCTGCAAGCACTTTTTCTTTGATGAAGACATATGCTGCATCAATTTGTTTTGAAGTATCTTCAAGGTTAAGGATGTGAATATCGTTCCTGTCCGTAAAGATATACTTTTTCATTTTAGGATTCCATTTCCTAGTTTGGTGGCCAAAATGACAACCGGCCTCCAATAATTGTTTCATAGAAATAACTGACATTTTTACCTCCTGTTTGTCTCTTCCCCAACCATCACTTTGCTCTTAACTGCAACAAGCAGAACAGACGAGCAATCAAGTTGAGTGCTATTTTCTTTAAACTTTGTTATTTTAACAAATTAAAAATCATTTGTCAATAGAAATTGAGCAACAAAATGAAAAATATTTTAAAGTTAAAATAACAATTATTAAAAATTTTAATATATATGTGTTTGAGAAGTTATCAACTCTATCAAATATTGTTTTTCTATTTTATAAGTTTTATAGGTGCAGTTTAAAATGTAATAATCGTCTAGTTCGGTTAAATTAATAAAATTTTTTAACATTATAGGTGGGACTTCATAATTTTTATAGAAAATATATGGATCCGTATAAACATAATTATCAGTTACCATTAATTCATTGTTTTGATAGTCGCAAAACATGTTATAATGGTATTCGTCTTTAAAATAAACATTGAAATTTTTATCTAGAAAATAATGAGTTTTTGATGCGGTTTCGTCCCTAAACACAATAAAATCATCAATTATTTCAAAGTTTGCACTTTCGTCAGAAATTGTCCGTATATCAAATTCATTTAATAGTTCGTTGTTTTTGTATTGATAAATTATTTTACCATAATCATATGTATATAAATAATCATCTATAGAACCAAGAATATATTCTCCTTTTAAGGATATATCGCTGTTGAGCAATTTTACATGATCATAATCTTCATAATAAACATTTTCATTGTCATCAACATAACAATCAAATGCAAGAATCTCAAAGTTTTGGCAAGTGTTGTTTAAAAGCGAAAGTTTAAAAACCGAACTGTTACACATGTAGTACAAATTGTCGTTAATTATTTTTACAAATTGTATAACATTATTATCAGCGTGATATATAAAGGTTGTGGTTTTTGATATTGTGTCGTAAGAATAAATGTCGCTAGATTTAGAATAAATAATGCAATTTTTATATCCGATGCTGTTGGCCGATTCTAGTTTTTCAATAATTTCTAATTTATTGCCTAAATAATTTTCCAGCGGAAATTCTTCTATTTCCGCCCAAGGCAAATAGGTTTGCGCTTTGGTTAATTTTACAGCTAGTTCTTTGTTGCTATATGAAAAATTCAATTTAGAAACAACATCAACAACCTCATTGTTAACGCTCATTTTAAAGTTCATTTGCATACAACTTAACTTTTTATTTTTAGTTTTTATTTTTAGTTTAATGTCCGATTTTATTCGTGCATTTTTTAACATTTCCGAATCGGAAAAGGCGTTGTTAAAATCTTTATAATCTAATGTAAGTATATACGTTGAAAATTCGTTGCGGATATATTTAATTGAATCTTTGTTTATCGCGTTAACATTTATTGAATCACCATTGTTTATTTCGTCATAGAAATCGATTAAATTATTAAAAGTTTTCTTTAAAAATGTCCTTTGCTTGTTTTCAATATCATATTTAACATCGTGATAAATTGCAAGAGTTAACTCATTGTCTTCATAATTTAAATATCTAACTTCTTTAGTATCCTCATTAAACCACATTTCTTCTTTTATTTTTGTTTCTACGCCGTCAACTGAAATTGTTTGTTCAATTGTCATGTTTGGGCTGTTAAAACTGTTGGCAATGGTTTTATCTAATTCTTTAGCATATTCTTTAGCATAAATGGGTTTAAAAATTGCGGGAGCAATTAAAAATATGTTTAGCGCTATTACGCCTAACAAAACAAAAATGGATAAAATGCCAGCAATTATGTAACTAGTAGTTTTTGAAATGCCCTTTTTCTTTTGAGCGGAAGGGTTGGTTATTGCTGCTTCGTCATATTCGTTAGAGGAAATTAAATATTTAATATCCACATCTAAAATTGAGCTAATTTCGTTTAGATATTCAATGCTTGGATAACTTAACCCAGTTTCCCACTTACTTACCAGTTTGTTAGATACATTTAATTTTTTTGCTAGGTCCTTTTGAGATAAATTAACCTTTTTTCTAAAATATGCAATCTTGTTGCCTATATCTTTAGGTGTCATGTAACCTCCTTAAAATTACATTTGTATTTTAGCAAAAATAATTTTAAAGTCCATCATTTTTTAATCTATTATTCGTGGAATAATCTACTTTTAAGCGCTTTTTAGGCAAAAAATAAAAAAGATGGCTTATTCGCCCTCTTCTAATAGTTTTTGATAGACATCTAAAACGCGGTCGATGGTGTCTTGATCGTTAACCACTTCAACATCGCTGGCTTTAACCTTAATAACCACACCTTCGCCCTCATTTACACCCTGCATTGGCGTGATGGGGATTAAAATTGCATATAAATCTTCTTGTTTCAGTTTATTTTCAAGCGGAATAACGGCAATTTGTTCAAACTCAATTGGCTTACCCTCCGAATCGAATAGCGTGATATTTTCAGTGTTATTTTCGTCTAAAATTTGCGCAATTGCATCTTTATTTGATGCCTTTTTTGTTTGTGTTTTTAAATCTTTTTTTAAATCTCTCATATTTCCCCTTTTAATTTCTTTTTTGGCCATCCAAAAAATCTTGCAAAATTATTGATGCGGCAACGGAATCTAGTTTTTCTTTGCGCTTGCGCCAATCTTTTTCTCGCTCGGCCAACAATTCCTCCGCCAACACGCTGGACATGCGCTCGTCAACGAAAACAGGCTCAATTTGCGTTAGTTTGGTTAATTCCGCCATGAATTCACGCGTGGATTTTGCAATTTCGCCTTCCTCACCCTTTGGGTTAAGTGGCAAGCCGCACACAATTTGGTCAACCATATTTTTGGCAATTATGTCGGCAAAATATGCCAAATCTGTTTGCAAATCTTTGCGTTTATATACTTGAAACGGGCTTGCCAAAAACTTAGTTTCATCACTAAACGCGATGCCTATGCGCTTTAAGCCAAAATCTATCCCCATTGCTTTCATAATATTATTTTAGCAAAAATAATTGTTAAAGGCAAATGAAATAACCTTTTATTTAATAAAAAAACGCGGTTAGGCGTTTTTCTGTTTTGGTTGTTTTTTGGCTTTTTTGGTTTGGGTTTCGATTTCGTCTTTAACATCTTCGATTATCTCTTTGCCCTTTTCAACACCTTTTTCAACGGTATCTTCAACCGGTTTGCAAGTTTTGCACACAATTGCGCCAACCACAAAACC
>CANQYX010000031.1 GCA_947628205.1 uncultured Clostridia bacterium | reverse complement strand
AAAGTGTCTAATAAAAATATGCTATTTTTTTCTCTTAATCAGTGGGTCCGGGGTTCGAGTCCCCGGCGGTCCACCAGCTAAGTTGTTTTTTTATTTCGTTCCCTAAACCTGATTAAGAGCTCTTAATCCCTTCGGGAATTCGGCGTTTCGTGTTCACATGTCTGCAAGCAGCCATGCTCACTCTCAACTTGAATGCAGTGGGTCCGGGGTTCGAGTCCCCGGCGGTCCACCAGCTAAGTTGTTTTTTTATTTTCGTGCCCTAAACCTGATTAAAAATTGGCAATCGTAAAGAAATATTATATATTTTACATTATTTTATCCAAACAGGGCAAATTAATCTAACAGTTCTTCATAAGAGACATTTAATACGTTTTTTATATTAACAATCATCGAAAGCGATGGCTCGCTGTATCCAGATTCCCAATGGCTTATGGTTTTATAACTAACATTAAGTTTTTTAGCAAGGTCTAACTGAGTTAATTTTAAAACATTTCTTAATACTTTTAAATTTTCTCCAAACATAGATACATTTTCTCAAAAACTGAGAAATTTTGCTTGACAATCTCAATAATTGAGAGTATAATAACTTGTAATATTAAATTATTGTTGTAAAGGGGGCGAAACAATGCGCGGATTTAGAAAAAAATTGTTTATATTCAGCTTAATTCTGCCTATTTATGCACTTGCTCTTTCTTTTGTCCTTGCCGCAACAAATTCATCCCTTGGCTCAGATATAGTCATAAATTATATTCCGCCGAATGTCAGCAATGGCTCTTCGTTAAATAAGCTTCTTAAGCAACGCCCAACCGAAACTGACGACAAAACCACCATTTCAATCACTTTTGACTATTACACCAACAATAATAGAGAAGATGGCTATGTTATAGACGGCGTTAATGTTATTGAAAATACAAAGCCCATTCAATTAGATTGGAAGGATAACCCTAACAACCCAGACGCACCACAATTAAATGATGTGCAGATGTATAGGGTTGAACATAATGGCAAAGTTGATGTTTACGCGTTATCTGAAAAGGACATTGTTGCCAAAGGAGATATGTCCTATCTGTTTACTCATTTCTTAAACTTAAAATCTATTTATCTTAAAAATTTTAAGACAGATGAAATGACAAGAATGGACTTCTTTTTTGCATATAACGATACGCTAACTGATATATATTATGGCCCCGACTTTGACACTTCAAAAGTAACCTCAATGAGATACCTTTTTTATGATGACACTGCTTTTGAAACCATAGATTTGTCGAGATATAACACAAGTCAAGTTACAAATATGAGTTACTTTTTTAGCAATTGCTCTAATTTAAAAAATATTATATATGGCGATGAGTTTACCACTGCAAATGTAACAACTATGGATGGCGTGTTCTCTTATTCTGCTCTTGAAACAATAGATTTGTCTAGATATAACACAAGCCAAGTAATAAGTATGGCTGCTCTCTTTAACGCTTGCTCAAATTTAAAAAATATTGTGTATGGTGATGAGTTTAGCACTGCAAATGTAAAAAATATGGATTGGATGTTCAGTTCTGCCGCTATTGACACATTAGATTTATCTAATTGGAACACAAGCCAAGTTACAAATATGTCTAATTTTTGTAGAAGTTGCCCTAATTTACAAAGCGTTATTTTAGGAGATATTTTTGACACGCGCAAAGTTATTTCTTGCAGGTTTATGTTTTCCGGCTGTAAAAGTTTAAAAAATGTAGAATTTGGGCAGAACTGCACTTTTGAATCTGCTACGGATATGGCGGCCATGTTTTTTGGTTCTGATAAGTTGGAATCATTGGATCTTTCTGGCTTTAACACTCAAAATGTTACCTTAATGAGTCAAATGTTTGAAAACTGTTCTATGTTACAATCAATAGACCTAACAAATTTTAACACAAGCCAAGTTACAGGCATGCAGAATATGTTTAAAGATTGTCCTGCATTAACTGAGATAAAAGGTTTAGAATCTTTTAACACTTCGCAAGTTAAAAACTTTGGAAGCATGTTTATTCGTTGTAAAAGTTTAACTGATATTAGTGAGGTAAAAAATTTTAACACTGAACAAGCTACAGACATGAGCGATATGTTTTATGGGTGCTCACTATTAACAGAATTAGATGTAAGCGGTTATGTAACACCAAATGTTACAACTTTATCAGGCATGTTTTACAATTGTTCAGGCCTAACCAGCCTAAATTTATCTAATTTTAACACAAGCAAAGTAACCAGGTGTGACGGTATGTTTAACAATTGCAGCAGTTTAGAGAGCATTACATTTGGGCAGAACTGCACTTTTGATGCTACCGAAAACATGTCTAGCATGTTTAACAATTGTTCTAGTTTGCAAACCATTGATGTTTCTAATTTTAACACACAAAATGCTACCACAATGCAAAGCATGTTTGGCAATTGTTCTTCTTTAACCGAAATTAATGGGTTGGGAAATTTTAACACTTCGCAAGTTAAAAATATGCGTAGTATGTTTGACAGATGTTCGTTGCTAACCAGTATAGATGTAAGCAGTTTCCACACTGAAAATGTTGAAAACATGTATGCCATATTTTATAATTGTTCTTCTTTAACCGAAATTAATGGGTTGGGAAATTTTAACACTTCGCAAGTTAAAAATATGAGTTGTATGTTTGCTGGATGTTCTAGCTTAACCGAATTGGATTTAACAAATTTTAACACATCAAATGCAACAACTTTTGAAGCAATGTTTTGGAACTGCACTAAATTGCAAACAATTAAAGGCATTGAAGATTTTAACACATCTAATGTCACAATAATGGGCGGAACAGGTCCAGCAAATTCCACTCGTGGCATGTTTGAAAATTGCAATGCGCTAAAATCTTTAGATTTATCTAAATGGGACACTAGCAAAGTTACCGCATTTGGCTGGATGTTTGCCAATTGCAAAGCATTAACAGAATTGGATTTACGCAATTTTAGCACGGAAAGTTGCGTGTCTATTGCCGATCAATGGTGGTTTAGGCTGGGTGGCGGAATGTTTTATGGTTGCTCCGCCTTAGAAACAATAAAATTTGGGCCAAAATTTACGTGCGAAAAAATTGAATATTTTGGTGGATTATTTAATAGTTGCACCAATCTTACAACTATTGAAGGTTTGCAATATTTCAATCTGAAAAACGCAACCAATTTGGAATGTTTTTTCTTTAATTGTTCAAGCTTAACCGAAATTGTTGGCATAGCAAATTGGGATATTCAAAATGTAACGCAGATAGGTGGCATGTTTGCAAAATGCGAAAATTTAAACAGTTTAAATTTATCCAACTGGAACACTAAAAATGTTCAAGGGTTTTATGAAGGATCATGGGCTAGAGTTGGCATGTTTCAAGGTTGCACGAATTTAACTGAAATTATTTTTGGCGAAAACTTTACCACATCAAACGCCACCACCATGCATGGTATGTTTAACGGATGTTCTAACTTAATAAGTTTGGATTTAAGTGGTTTTGACACTCATAATGTAACGGATATGAATGGTATGTTTAACGGATGTTCTCATTTAACAGAATTGGATTTATCTAATTTTGACACTCATAATGTAACGGACATGAGCTGGATGTTCCATACTTGCTATGCATTGACTGAAATTATAGGTTTAGAGCATTTTAATACTAGCAATGTTACAACTATGAATAGAATGTTTTTAGGAATGCCAATTGAAAGTTTGGATCTATCCAACTTCGACACCAGCAAAGTTAACGATTGCTCTTTTATGTTTTATATTTGCACTAATTTGCAAAATATTTATGTTGGAGAGAATTGGTCTATGGAAAATGCAACCGTCCACAACAACATGTTTACAAGTTGCTCAAAACTGCCGCATTGGGAAGAAAACGGGCGCGTAACAGATAAAACTTATGCCTATGCAGGGCAAAACCAAGAAACAGGAAAATGGGGTTATTTAACCCATATTAGCGAAAAAGAAATATAATTTGGCTAAATAAAAAAATCAAAAAAGTTTAACTAAATTAAAAAGTTTTTAAAACAAAAGCAACAAAAATAAATTAAAAATTCATAAATATAAAATTTAATTAACAACTATAATAAAAACTAAATTACAAGTTTAAAATAAACTAAATAAAAGTTTATTCTAAAGTTAAAAATAAAACTAAATTTAAATTTTATTAAACTAAATTTAAATTTTATTAAACTAAATTTAAAATTTATTAAAAACTAAATTTAAAATTTATTAAAAACTAAATTAAAAATTTATTAAAATAAAACAAAAAATGCTTATAATTCGACAAAATTTTTCATAAACTAGCAATATGAAAAAGAAAACTATTGTATTCACTGGTGGCGGCACGCTTGGCCATGTTATGCCAAATTTGTATTTGATTGACGAATTAAAAGCGGATTACGACATTTTTTATATAGGCAGCAACGGAATTGAAAAAGATGCGGTGTCTAAGGTGGCAGATTTCTTTCCAATTCCTGCCATTAAGTTGGAGCGCGGCAAAATTTTTGCCAATTTAAAAATTCCTTTTGTGCTTATTAATTCAATTTTTAAGGCAAAAAAGATTTTAAAAAATATTGCGCCAGATGTTGTGTTCTCAAAGGGCGGATATGTCGCCTTACCCGTTTGCATTGCCGCTAAAATGTTGAAAATCCCAATTATCGCGCACGAAAGCGACTATTCGTTTGGCCTTGCCAACAAAATTATTTTAAAAGTTTGCAACACCATGTGCGTAAATTTTAAAAATTTGGAGGGCAAAAACAAAAAAATTGTTTACACCGGCCCGATTTTTAGCCGCGAATTTGAAAATGGTACAAAAAACAGAAATATTGGCGAATCTATAAGCAATAAAGACATTTCAAACAAAATTTTTAATGGCAGTCAAAGCTTAAATTTGGATAATAATAAGCCAACAATTTTGTTTGTAGGCGGTTCGCTCGGCTCTAAAAAAATAAATGATTGTCTTTTTCCAATTGTTAAAGATTTAATTAAAAATTTCAATATAATTCATTTAACGGGCAAGGGCAATAACACTCTGAAATCTCATGATAATTACAATGCTTTTGAAACAAGCAATGATATGGTGCGTTTATATAACATGGCAGATTTCGTTGTTGGCAGAAGCGGGGCGGGCGTGAGTGCCGAGTGTTTTTACAAACGTTTGCCAATGCTGCTTATTCCGCTTGAAAACAAGGCCTCGCGCGGCGACCAACTTTTAAACGCAAATTATTACAATAATTTAGGCGTGGCAGAAATTGTTCGCGAAACTGCCTTGACCCCAACAAGCTTGCTTGCCGCAATAAAAGATTTTAACAAAAACTTATCAAAATACAAGTCCGCCTACAAATCTCAACCTCACATAAATGGCAAACAAAAAATTATTGAATTAATTAAAAAATATTAAAAATTTTATAAAACAAAATTTATTTTCGGTTTTATAAAATTTTTATAAAAAAACAAACTTGCGTTAGCACGTTTATAAAAAATATTAAAAATTAAAAACCAACTGTCATCCTGAGCGTGCCGAAGGATCTCAAAAACAACAATGTCATTCTGAGCGTAGTCGAAGAATCTATTTGAGATTGTAAATTTCTCTCTAATATTTTAAAAAACTATTAAAAATTTTTAAAAAATTAAAATTTTACATCAAAAATTTCAATTTTTTCTTAAAATTTAATTAATTTTTGCAAATTTTTAAAAATTTTATAGATGTTTCTTACTGATGGTGCATAACTTTTTCATGTGATTTGAGGTGAAACACCAAGTGTCATTCTGAGCAACGCGAAGAATCTCATTAGATCCTTCGATGCGCTTACGCTTACTCAGGATGACAACCGGCACGAGATAAAGAATTGTGCAATATCATTACGACGATTTGTGGTTTAAATCTCAAAAAATTTTTAAAAGATTAATATATCTAAATAAAATTAATAAACTAAAATATGAGCAAAAATTTTAAAAATTTTTTAAGCATTGCGGCTGTTGTTTTGGTGGCGGTTTTGGGCAGCATATTTGTCAATATTGGGTTAGAGTGGTTTTCTGGTCTGAACAAGCCAAGTCAATTTGTGCCAAGTTTTATTATTCCAATTATCTGGACAATAATTTACATTTTGGCAGGCATAATCCTTTTCAATTTGATAAAACAAGATAATCTCACTCCAAGTGTTAGAAATTTGTTTATTATAAACGGCATCTTAAATGTGCTTTGGTGCTTAGTGTTTTTTGCACTTAAACAAACGCAATTGGGCAACATTGTGATTGTAATAAACGCATATTTCGGCGCATATCTAATTTACGCCATATCAAAAACCAACAAAAATTACGCCCGTTTGCTTACAATCTACCCAATTTGGCTAATAATCGCCACCACTCTCAACACTTGCCTTTGGATTTTAAATTAATTTTCTATTAAAAAAACAAAAACCCCTTAACATAGGGGATTTTTGGTGCGTTAAGAGGGGCTCGAACCCCCGACCCCCGCCTTAGAAGGGCGATGCTCTATCCAACTGAGCTATTAACGCATCAAGTTTCACTAACTAAGTTTATTATTTTTATATTATGGCGAACTGACCCATTTTTACTTGCTTAATTGTAACACAAAACATGCAGCATTTTCACACTCATGGAGCGGGGCTCGGGAAACTTCACGCACATGGAGCGGGGCTCGGGAAACTTCACGCTCATGGAGCGGGGCTCGGGAAACTTCACGCTCATGGAGCGGGGCTCGGGAAACTTCACGCTCATGGAGCGGGTGAAGGGAATCGAACCCTCGTAACTAGCTTGGAAGGCTAGCGCTCTACCATTGAGCTACACCCGCATAATATGGGGTGGGTAGAGGGACTTGAACCCACGACAACCAGATCCACAATCTGGCGCTCTACCAACTGAACTATACCCACCATATAAGAGCAAGTTGTTGTCAAAGATAATTTCCCCATATATATTAAAAATAATTAAAATGCATAGTGAAACGGCGGAGCAACCGAACTTAAGCTTATGTTTGTGAGTTTACGAAACAAACTAGCAAAAGTGAGTGTTGCAACGCCTGGCTGGGGTAGCTGGATTTGAACCAGCGCGTGCAAGAGTCAAAGTCTTGTGCCTTACCGCTTGGCGATACCCCACCGAAATTTCGGCCTTTTTAATCGTTTGTGTTGACACACAAACTTCATTTATGACCGAAATTTCGGTCATCTATTAGGGGGCAACCGACTTTCCCCCTAATAATCCCCCTTTGAAAAGGATTATTGATTCCGGTCATTTAAATTTATATTAAAGTTTTTAATTTTTTGCCTATTAAATAAAAATAACCGCTTTAAGCGGCCAATACCCATAAAAATTTTGATGGGCGATTGACCAACTTGGTGCGGATGAAGGGACTTGAACCCCCACGGTCACCCACCAGATCCTAAGTCTGGCGCGTCTGCCAATTTCGCCACATCCGCGCTGGTGGCCCATCCGGGATTTGAACCCGGGACACCATGATTAAAAGTCATGTGCTCTACCAACTGAGCTAATGGACCAAAATTGCCATAAAAACGGAACATTTGCCGCTACGACTTTTGTATTATACATCATATTAAAGAAAAAAACAAGTGTTTTTTGCAAATTTTTGAAAAATTTTTTGTTATTAATGTTTCTGACATTTATTTTTGAAAGTTTTGAAATTAACAAATTGAAATATTTTTAAAAATTAGTTTTATTATAAAAGGTGGATATTAATTATAATATGTTTATTGATTGCTAAGCAAAAATTTAATTGACAGTAAGTTGGAAATTTATTAAAATAAATTAGAAAGGGAATATATGAAAAATTATTTTGTAATTCATGCATTAGGCAACACTGCCGATGATTATTGGTATAGATTTATTCAAAAGACGGTGGAAGCCAAAGGGTATAAGTGTTTTGTTCCGACCTTGCCGCCAATTGAAAAGATGTCTTATTCAAGTTGGGCAAAAGCATTTGATAAATATAAAAAGTATATAAATAAAGATAGCGTTTTTGTTTGCCACTCAACTGGAAGCATTTTTTCGGTTAAATACCTTATGGAAAACAAGCTGAAAATTCAAAAGTTTATTGGCGTGGTTTCCTTCAACAAAAACAATATCAATTCGCCGCATCCCGATTGGGAAATTATAAACAAAACTTTTTTTGTGGATAATCTTGCCGATTTTAAAAATTTCGCCGCCGAGCGCATTTGTTTTTATTCACCAACCGATGTTTATGATTTCGGCATTTTGGACGATTTTGCCACCACAATTGACGCTAAAAAGGTCATCATAGAAAAGGCGGGGCATTTCACCGCTACAACCGGTTACGGCAAAGAATTCCCTGAAATTGTGGAGTTTTTATAGGAGAAAATATGAAATCTAAAACGCTAACGGCAATTTTGGATAAAGAGTTTAACACGGAAATGGCGGCGGAATATTTTAATTTTTCATATTTGCAAGATAAACTAGCCGAACTAAAAGCGCGAGGCGTTAAGCCTTATACATATAAGGAATTTATAAAAACAATAAAGCAATCGAAATTTTATCCGCTGTTTAGTTCGCTTTGCAACAACATACAAATGGAATATATCTACAAAAGTATCACTCACGGCATTTTTCATAATGAGCGCGTGGCATTGCTATCACTTTTTCTTGCTGAAAAACTCAACTTGGCAGAAATTGATGCAAAAATTGCCATATATGCCGCGCTTTATCATGACATTGGCAGGGTGGATGATTCGGTTGACGACCTTCACGGCACGCGCAGCGCAAAGTTGGTGAATAAACTTAATTTGCCACTAGATGATGAAAGCATGAAAATTTTAAAGATTGCCATGACTTATCATAGTTTGGCAGATAGCAAATTTTATGAAAATTTGAATAGTTTCGGCACAGACAGAGAGCGCACAATTATGGCGTTTAAAATAATAAAAGATGCCGATGGATTAGGCCGCGTGCGCATAGGTGGCGGCCATTTAAATTTAAAATATTTGCGCACAACCGAAGCGCTGAAACTCGTTCCAGCCGCTTTTCAGTTAGAATATAATTATAAAAAAATAACCGCATAAAGCGGTTAAATTTTTATTAGTTTGCACCAACTGTTGAGCCAACGTTAGTAAAGTTTTGAACGGTTGTTTGTTCTTCTAAAAATTTGTTCCACAAAGTTGCCATATTGCCCAATCTTTCTCTAGGGCTAGCTTTGCAACTGGTGTCTGTAACTTTAAAAGCCACATAATAATTTTTGTTGCAGTCCTCCAAGATTACGGTAACTTCATCAACATTGCGTGTAAGTTGCGCCATGTTTAAATGTGTTTTTCTTTCAAAGAAATTTTGCAATGTTTCATTGCTGATTTTGTTCAACATATTTCCTCCTAAAATGTGTAAGTTGATGATAATTATCTTATCATTGAAATAAAATTTGTCAAGCAAATGCCAAAAGTTTTTTCGATAATTTTTCGTTTTTTGTTTTTTATGGGTTAAAATTTTATAGACACAAATGTTTAATTAAATTTATTTCATCAATTTATTTGCATAATTATAAAAAAGATGATAAAATAACAAAATACAAATAACTTGTTAGTCATTTCGCGTTAAAAGAGAGTATTATGGTTTATCTTTATTATATAGTTTTAGCGGTTATATGCTATTTTGTTGGCAATGTCAATTTTGCGCGCGTAATTTCAAAAATTATGAAGGGGGATGTGACCAAATCGGGCAGCGGCAACCCCGGAACGCTTAACACTTGGCGCACTTTCGGCTTTTGGCCGGGCATTTTTACCTTTGTGCTAGATATGCTAAAAGGCCTTATTTGCGCACTGGTGGCATATTTTGTCTTTAAACATGTAAATGGTTGCAACGCGGAAATTGCGCTGTATGTAGCTGGTTTTTCGGTCATTTTAGGGCATGTTTTCCCTGTCATTTTCAAATTTAAGGGCGGCAAGGGCATAGCAACGGCAATAGGCGTGTTTTTGGTGGCAAACTGGTGGGTGTCGCTCATCGCGTTTGTGGTTATGCTGCTTGGCATGCTGTTCGTTAAATATGCATCTATTTTTACGCTCGGCTTTGTGCTTGCTATGAGCATTGTGGAAATTTGCCTTTGCAATCCTGCCAATTGGGTAAATTACATTTTAATTTCGGGCATATTAATTTTGGTTTTCTGGGCGCACCGCTCAAATATCGTTAAACTTTTCACAGGTAAAGAAAACAAAACCGAGCTTTGGAAAATGGTTAAAGGCCTTTTCAAAAAGAAAGAAAAAAAAGGATAATTAATTATAAATTTTTGTCTTGATTTGTTCTTTTGTAACTTTTCTTGTCAAGAAAAGTTACGCAAAAGAAATTATTAAAAAACAAAAATATTATAAAAAATTTTATGATTAATTCTCATTGCCATCTTAATGACGCGCAGTTTGATAACGATAGGGAACAAGTTATCAACAATTTTTTGCGCGCGGGCGGAGATGCCGCCATTTGCGTTGCGTGGGATATTGAGTCAAGCAAAAAAGCGCAGCAAATTGCCGAAACGCATAACGAAATTTATTATTCGATTGGCGTCCATCCGGATAATGTTGAGGACTTTAATGAAAAAGAATTAGAAAACTTAATAATATCAAGCTTAAATAATAAAGAGAAATCACATCAAAATGTCATTGCGAAGCGTTCTTACCATAAGAACGCTGTGGCAATCTCAACAAAAAATGGCTTCAATAGTGAACAAAGCGCGGAAATCTCAAAGTTGGTTGCAATTGGCGAAATCGGGCTAGATTATTTCCATAATAAAGAAAATAAAGCCGAACAAAAGCGCGTGTTTATAAAGCAAATTGAACTTGCTAACAAATATCAGTTGCCAATAATCATCCATTGCCGAGAGGCGTACGGCGACACGCTTGAAATTTTAAAGCAATTCGCCCCATTTAAATTTGGCGCGGTTATGCATTGCTATTCTGGCAGTTTAGAGTATGCCAACGAACTAATTAAATTGGGCATAAAAATTTCGTTTACCGGCACAGTAACTTACAAAAACGCGGTCAATGTTAAAGAAGTTGCCAAAACCATTCCGCTAAACTCTTTCTTTTTGGAAACCGATTGCCCATATCTTGCACCCGTGCCTCACCGCGGAAAGCGCAACGAGCCAGCTTATGTTAAATATGTTGCCGAATGCATCGCCGCCCTTAGAAACATGTCAGTCACCGACCTAATTTCTGCCACCGACCAAAACGCAATAAAGTTTTTCAACTTAAAATAATCTATCAAAATTAAATAAAAAATAATATTTAATTGTGGCAGAAAAGTTATAATTGTCTGTTTTGTTGTTTTTACAACACTTTTTGGCGTTTCAAAAAATTTTCAAAAATTTTTAAAAAGGGTATTGACAAATTTCAAAATAGTGTTAAAATGTTAGCGTCAGCTTGGTCAGATGGTCGCAAGTGGGTTGAGCCACTTGAGGAAAGTCCGAGCTTCACAGAGCAGGATGCTTGCTAACGGCAAGTCTAGGCAACTAGAAGGAAAGTGCAACAGAAAATAACCGCTATACCCCTGA
>CANQYX010000030.1 GCA_947628205.1 uncultured Clostridia bacterium | reverse complement strand
ATGGGCGTTAAGCCGTGCCAATGCGTAATGTTGGAAGATGCATATAATGGCATACGCGGTGCATACGATGCAGGGTGCAAAAGCATTATGATTCCAGACACCGTCCCAGTTACAGAAGAGATGCGCCAAAAAGCCACAATTTTAAATAACTTAACCGAAGTGATAACATATTTGCAAAATCAAAATTAAAACCCCTCACAATCTTTGGCAAGGCTAACAACATTGTCGCCATATTTTTCTTTTAGTTTGTCAATTGCCATGCACAATTTTTCGTTTTTGTTGTCTGTAAACAAATTCAGTTGTTGTTTATCACTTTTAATAATTAAATTGCTGGTGCAAACGCGCAATGCGCGTACGGGTGCAAATTTTTCGCCCGCCAACCCTTTAAATAGTTCAAGCGATAATTTGTAAATGTCGTGCTCATTGCTGAAATAATAACTTGTGCTGGTTTGTGCGCCAAGATAAGTAAAATCGGCAAACTTAATGCTTAAATGCAGCGTTTTTGCGCCAAACCCGTGTGCGCGTAATCGCCTAGAAATTTTAACGGATAAATCGCGCAAAAAATCTTTAATTTGGTCAAGCGTGGTCATGTCATGCACGGCGGTCGCGCCATTACCCACACTTTTTGTGTCTTCATCGCGCGGAACAATTAGTTTGTCATCATCAATTCCGCTAACTGCGTTGTGCAAATAAAGCCCTACAATGCCAAATTTTTCCTTCAAAAATTCGGGCGAAAGCAGATATAAATCGTAAAGAGTGTTAACGTTCATGATGGATAACTTTTGTGCAGTGTGCCTGCCAATCATAATCATGTCGTCAATTTTTGTGCGTTTTAAAATTTCAATATGGTTATTCTCATTAATTTCGGTCAGACCAAGCGGTTTTTTCATGTCGCTGCCCAGTTTTGCCAGCGTTTTTCCCCACGAAATGCCAATGGAAACAGAAAGCCCCAACTCGCTAAGCACTGTGTCTTGAATTTTTTTTGCTAATTCGCGCGGCGTGCAGCCAAAAAACTTTAAACTATGCGTCACATCCAGCCAACATTCGTCAATGCCAAATGGCTCAATAAGGTCGGTAAACCTATAATAAATTTCGTGCGCGCGCTTGCTAATTTCCTCATATTTATCAAATTTGGGCGCAACAGTTATAAGGGTGGGGCATTTTTGCTTGGCTTCCCAAATTGCTTCGCCCGTTTTAACGCCAAATGCCTTTGCCAAATAGTTTTTTGCCAAAATTATCCCGGTGCGCTTGTATGGGTTGCCGGCCACCGCTACGGCATAATTTTTCAGGCTAGGGTTTATTAAACACTCAACCGATGCATAAAAATTGTTCATATCAATGTGAAATATAACGCGTTTTTCCATTTTGACTCCTTTCATCTAAATTTTTGTTTTTCATTTTTACTTTATTTGTCTTAGTTTTATTGTTTATTTAAATTTAATTTTGTTTAATTTGTTTTTTTACTAGAATTATCCTAGAGAATTATCAGTATTTTAGCACACTTGTTCGATAATGTCAATAGAAATTAGAACAAATGTTCTAAAAATTTTTATGTGTCGAAATACAAAAAGGGGCAAAATAAGCGCAAAAAGCAAAAAAGAATAAATAACATTAAAAATTAAATAAATGTTAAGGATAATTGTTGACAAAACATCAAAACTCGTGTATAATAATATCGTTGTTTATGCTACTGTGGCTCAGGGGTAGAGCACCACCTTGGTAAGGTGGGGGTCGCGGGTCCGATTCCCGCCAGTAGCTCCATTAAAAAAACTCGTTAAAGCGCTATTTTATAGTGCATTTTACGAGTTGTTTTGTTTGAAAACACCGAAATATTAAAACTTGAAAATTCCATTCTAAAACGCAATTAAACCACTTTTGATGTCAAAAAGGGTGTCAAATTAAAGATGCTTGACTGCGGATTTAAGTTTTTGTAAAATAATATTATTAATATATTTTTAGGAGAAGGGAATGAAACTTATTGTTGCCTTTGAATGGCAAAGCGAAGATGAACAGCATAAAGAAAGTTTGAACATCAACTTAAGCAAAGGCAAGTTCAATCTTGGGCGTTTTGCTGAGATTTTGGACATTGTGGAAGTGCAAAAAAATTATGTTTTGCTTAACATTAAAGATGGCGTAGGGATGGATCTAAAGCCGTTTAAGCAATATGTTTTTCAATATTGCCCGGTTACAATTGAAACCGAACTCGACGGGGAATACTCTTCATTGAAGTTGGAATTGGTTTAGGGTAAACTGTACAACAAGCTGAGTGTCTCAGCAGATTTTTTGTAGCAATTAGCAATGTAAAATATGTAACAAGAGGGTAGGATGAAAAAAGAAGATTGGATCAAAAAAAATGAAACTGACCACGTTTGGTGGCTTGAAGATGCTGACCAAGTGGGAGAAATTGTGTTTAGTTTTGATAAGAAAACAAAATTTAATTTGTTTAAAGATTATCCATGGAAATTGACGCCAGAGCAAAAAGAAATTTTTGATAAAGAAAATCCATATTGGGCAAATTTTTTTAGAGACAGAAAATAAAAAAAGAAGTTAATTCAAAAAAATAACATTGCGCAAATTTCGTTCTAAAACGCAATTAAACCATCTTTGATGTCAAAAAGGGTGTCAAAAAAATGGTTAATTATTTCGTCGCTAGCACATGTGGCAATTGTTCCGCACAGCGGGCCATAAGAAGGAATATATTTTACGTTGTCGAAAGGTTGATGAAAGGTTGATCAGGTTTATACAATTTAAACCAGCCGTTTTATAAGGAATAATAAAAGGGACAACCATGCCAACGTGTTCTGCAAAACCGCTAAATAATAAAGCTTGTTAAATTTAACACAAACATATTTATTAATTTTCATTTTTTTAATGATAATAAAGTGTTAACTAAAAAAATAATAAATTTGCTTGTCACTTGTTTGATTTAATTATAACAAGTTTGATATAATAATTATATGGCGAATAAAAAACCAAAAATTTTAATTTATATTTTATACTTTCTGTTTATTTTAGCAATGGGAGTATTTTTTGGTTATTTGCGAACTCAGCCTGTTTATGCTGGTGCAAGTGAAAAAAATATCATTAATGCAAACGGGCAGAATGATGATCAACTAATGGTAGATGATTTATTTGAAGATTATACGCAAACAAGTGTTAAGCAAAAATACAATTCTATTGAAAAACTCGAAGCATATGAAGAAACTGTCAAAAATTTTGCTTCTTACAACAAAGAAGATTTTGAACGTGCAAAAAAAGTTGTTAAAGGCGAGGTTAGGTTTGATCCGCGCAGAGAATTTTCAAACCTAGATGACGCATTGAACAAACTCACTCAATATGGCGATATAAGGAATTATTGTCAATATGATATGCATATGAAGCGATTTGGTTCCGACAGGCAACCAACAGGAATTTATGCCTATGCCAATGACAAAATCACAATTTATATGGAATGTGAAAGTGACAATTATCGCCCATATGTGGTTTTTACTCAGTTTGAAGGGTCAAGCAGCAGTTTCAAATCTCAAAGTAATCCTATTATGAATGGAAAAAATGTTTTTGAAGCGCCGGATTTAGTAACAGGAAAATCTGGTTACAGCAAAAATGTGGTGCATGGAGGGGCTATTCATCTTTCAAACCCTAGAACGCCCGCTATGCAAGGAGATGTGAAAGTTTACATAGAGGGTGGTGGCTTTTATCCCGTTTACAAAAAGGGCGAAGATGAAGCTTTGTTTTTGCAAAATTTGACGGAGTATTACAAAAACTTTCAAAGCAACAAATCAAGAATGTTTGATATGGCAGAACTTGTTGCCGACCATGTTTATTTCACAATTTCTGCTTCCGCGTGCTATAAAGAATATGTTACTAACGGACATAGTGTGAACGATAATCTTATAAGTTGGGACAACTATATGCGAATGCTTTTAGAGTATTCTGGCGTCACTTTCGATGTCGATGACCCTGACTATAAAGAAATCAACGAACATCTAAACATCAACATTCGAGATACACAATATCTGGAAGGCGCAGGTGCATATGCGGGGAATGACCATGTGGGAATTTATAAGGGCAGTTTGTGGGAAGAAATTGTGGTTTATGTCGCAGACGGAACGGATGCTATGAGTAGAGATTGGGGATTTGCTCATGAGATAGGACATATGCTTGACACAACTGACATTGAAATAACAGAAACAACAAACAATATGTATGCTAAATATGCTGAAATGAATTTGTTTAAAGGAGCTGTTCCAAGTGATGCCCCAACGCATGACCACACGCAAGAGACATTTAATCATCTTGTTAGTGACGACACGGCACGAAATTCTTTCTTTAGCACAGATGATCAAAGAAAAAACTATTTTCTTTGGTGGTATTTAGAAGCGGTCTTTCCAGGTTTTTGGCCGCGGCTTCAAAATCTTTATCGAAATCGTGCGGTAAATTATATGATGTCCGCTACTGAAAAAATGGTGTTCTTGTCATCTGTAGCGGCGGGGATTGACCTTTCATATTATTTTGAACGCTGGGGATATAAGGCAGATGTTAAAAACTCTGCTTTCAAAGAAGCAAATGCGTCAGAATATTTTTCACAAGCCATGCAACAAGCGGAATTAAACGATGAAATTCAGCGAGATTTCAAGCCAAAACTTTGGTATCAAAATGCACAAACTTATGAGAATCTTGCACGCAAGGGGCTGTCGGTTACAGATGAGATTGACACACTTTTTGACGGCACACAAAGTTGTGAAATTTTGAGTGTTTTTAAAGATGGAAATCAATATACAATAAAACTCAAAGATTTTGATGACTCTAGGCTTTTGGGCTATGAAGTTATCGATACAACAACAAACAAAGTTGTGGGTTTCACATACAGCAATTGTTTCGTCATAGATATGGACAGAAGTCCAAAATTTAAGGCTGTTGCCTATGATATTTATTTTCAAACGTCAAAACCGAGTGAGGAAAAAAGTGCAATAACAAGCGATAAAGAAGTTTGTTCACTTAATGGAAGAAACTATACATCCCTCTCACAAGCAATTGCTGACGCATCAAGTGATGATGTAATTAAACTTTTGGATGATGTCCGTGAAGAGGGAATTCGCATATACAACAAAAATATTACAATAACGGTTGATGATAATGTAAAACACAACATTATAATGTTTGCAAAAACAAAAGAGATTTTTTATGCAAATGGGGACACTATCGCCAATTTAAAAATACTAGGGAAGCCAAATGCAAAAATCATTTTTGAAGGGAATAATCTAAGCAGAGAAATGGCATTTATTAGAACAAGTGGGAATGGCGATTTGCTTGTGGAAAATGCAAAGTTTAGAAACAGCGCCACACACAATACCGGCGGGCTTTATGCGATGAGCCGAGGAGATATCAGCTTCAAAAATTGTGAATTTGAAAATCTAAGCGGCGCAAATGGTGGAGCAATTTATATAAACAATGCAGTAAATGTAAATTTTGTTGGCTGCACTTTTACGAATAATATTTCAAGCAACTATGGTGGGGCAATTATGGCATCTTGCGAAAATTTAAACTTGTCAAACTGCTCTTTTGAGGGCAACAGGGCAAAGAATGCCACCGCCGTTTGCCACAACTCTGGCCAGCACTTAATCATAAAAAGCACCACTTTAAATACGCTACAAACAGATGCAATCGCCATTAAAGAAAGTGCAGGAGATGTGAAAATTTATGCGGACTGTCATCTTGCAGGAGTTTTTTACAGCACAAAAACGATAACTCTTTGCGAGGGAATGTTTTCAGAGAATGACGATAAAAAAGTGATGTTTGATTTTTCTGGGCTTGAGGAAGGTGCACCGGCTTTTGAGAGTGAAAATTTTGAAATTTTAGATGAAAATATAAAAAATTTGAATAATTTGGACAATAATAACGCTTTTAGGCTTGAAAATGGAAAAGTTTATATTGGAAATGACAAATGCATGTTGAAATTTAATTGTAATGGTCAGGAAATTGACAAAGAAGTTAAAAAAGGCGATTTGTTGACACTTGACGGAAACCTTTT
The DNA here is from genome assembly GCA_947628205.1 of uncultured Clostridia bacterium. GTDB lineage: Bacteria > Bacillota > Clostridia > Christensenellales > UBA1242 > Onthoplasma. The sequence goes on along the minus strand of CANQYX010000030.1, from coordinate 5,609 downwards.
CACATTAGATGATAAATATCCGGCAACTTTTTCTGAACGTGATGGAAAGAGTTATAATTATGGCGAAAAAATTGAAGTGAAAGGCGATATGATTTTTGATGTCACCTTGGCAGATTTACTCAAAATCAAATGGATTTATCTTAACAGCGAAAAAGAAGAGAAAACCTCTCCAAAGAAGGTTTATCTGCCGCAAAAAGAAGGCATAAACAAGGTTTTAGGCTGGCTAATTGATGAGAAAATCTATAGTCCAGGCACATTTGTTGAAGTCACTGAAAACAAATCAATCATGGCAATTTATGAGGGATTTTTATATGTTGTGTTTAAAAACAACGGCGAAATTATATCGCAGCAAAATTGCAAATATAATGCATCCATTTCTGCGCCTGTGCTTGACAATGGCTATTTGTGGTTTGCAAATAATAAAACATATTCACCAAACAGCAATATAACTATAAAATCAGATACAGTGTTTAATTCAATAAGCGAAGATTCGCCTATTCCAAAAAACTTAGAAGACCTTTCAATAACCTTAACCGAAAACAGATTTGTTTACAGTGGCTTTGAATTTACGCCAGAAGTGACTATTATGGACAGTGAACATGAATTGATGAAAAACGGTGATTATAAAGTGGATTATTTTAACAACAAAAACGCTGGCAAAGCCTATCTTGTCATAACTCCGCTTTCAGAAAATTATTATGGCACTGTAACAATTTATTTTGACATATTAAAGGCAGAGGGAAGCGGAACGGTCTCAGTTGCTTCATATGAATATGGGCAAAATCCAACTGAGATCTTGATTAACAGTAACACGAATCCAAAAGAGGGCGCAAAGGTTTATTATAAGCTTAAAACGTCAAATAGTTACAGCGAAAAAAGGCCGATAAATGCCGGAGAATATGATGTAAAAGTTGTACTTGTTGCTTCGAGAAACTATAACGAACTCACTCTTTATACAACCATGATAATTGCAAAAGCTGATCATCCAAAAGAAATGCCAGAAGAATCTATGACAATCAGCAGAAAGGCAAAAACCTTGCACGATGTTAAACTTAACACTGCAGGTTGGCAGTGGGAAACTCCTGACACAAAAATTGTTGAAGAAATTATGACTGCCATAGCGGTTTATTCTGACAAAGAAAACTTTGTACATTACACAATTCAAATCACATTAACTAAACAACCACAAAAAGAAGTTTCTCAGTTAAGAGTTGATCTTGATGCTAAAAATTTTATTTATGATGGAAGAGAAAAAACACCAAAAATTATTGCAAAAGATGGGAGTTTAACACTTATTTTGGGCGTGGACTATGATGTTCAATATAAAGATAACAAATTAGTAGGGCAAGCAACAGCCATTGTTACTTTCAAAAATGATTATATTGGCACAAAAATACTTTCTTTTACAATTTCAAAGGCAGATAAACCGGCAGTTAATACTACAATTTATGTCAACAAAAAAGTAACAAAATTGTCTGATATCCCATTGCCGAAAGGGTTTATATGGGAGAATGGAGACATAGAAATTTCAACCAACAAAATTACAGCAAAAGCAATTTATAACGGAGATGATGTAGCTTGTTACAAAACAACAGAGATTTATTTTAAAATAATTATTGAAACACAAGACGAGCCTATGTCCGCTGGAATGATAGCAATAATCATATCTGTGCCTGTAACTATTATTATTGTTGCATGCGTTGTCTTTGCAATTAAAAGGCACAGGAGAAATAGGTGGTAATTTGGTTTATTCTTATTAAAACTTTTTCTTTTTAAAAATGCATATTATTTAAAAAATGTAAATTTAAGCAAGCATTTATTTTGGTTTTTTTAATTATACTATGATACAATTACAATATTAAGTGATATTAGAGTATAGTTTTTTACATTTTGTGAGGAAGTTTAATTTTAAACTTGACAAATAAGTTTTTTTATGCAAAAATAAAGTTATGAGATTTATAAATGCAAAATTTATTAAAAGCGCAAGCAAAAAAGGGGAGTTTATTGCCGACGAACTCCCTCAAATTTCAATTGTTGGGCGAAGCAATGTGGGCAAATCCAGTTTAATAAATTTGCTAACCAACAACAGCAAAATGGCAAAAACTAGCTCCACCCCCGGCAGAACGCGGCTTGTTAACTATTTTAACATAAACAATCAGTTTTACTTGGTGGATTTACCGGGCTATGGCTTTGCCAAGGCAAGCAAAAACACAACAAGCGCATGGGATAGCGTGATGAATGACTATTTTGTAGATAATCCGCAACTTAAACTCACGCTAGTGCTTTTAGATTGCCGCCTAACGCCCACCGCGCTAGATTTGCAAATGTTAGATTATCTTGCTGGGCTAGAAATCCCAGTGGCAATAATTTTAACAAAAACTGACAAAATAAACCGCAGCGAACTTAACACTGCAATAGACAAAATTTCAAAGCAACTCCGCTTTAACAAAAACCGCATAATTGCCACAAGTGCAACAAAAAAGCAAGGGGCAGAAGCAATAGGTGCACAGCTTGATGAATTTGTAAAATAGTTTTTATTCATACAATAAAAAATTGCCTTTCGGCAATTTTTTTATCTAGCATTGGTAGATTGTGGGCTAACAGCGGTTGGGTAAAGCGGCAAGTCAAACACGCCAGGGCAAACATCACTGTTCGTGTATGGCGTGCATGGCGGAATTGGGCAATAGCCATAGCTTGGCACAAGCACATCAACCACTGCAACCACCTTTAAAATGCTAGTTACGCACGCACTGATGGTAAATCCACCTGTGGTTGGGTTAAAGGTGCCCATCGAGATAACCGCGCTGCCAAACGCTACAACATCAATTGGAGTGAGTGATGGCTGTGGCACATAAAGAATAACATCTTGGTTAAGAGTTATTGTGCCGGTTGCCGTGCCAGCAACGTTGTTTGCGTCGGTGTATGTAACAACAACTGGAATATTAACATTTGCTTGAACGCGCGCGAAGTTTGGCCTATCGTCAAAACGAGTGACAACAAGATTAGTTACAGTCGCACTGCCGCCAACCGAATTTCCGCTAACAAAAGTGAGTGGAGTGGTTGGATTTGCTGGGTTAAAATTGGTAAGAGTTAGTTGATACTCCTCAATTTGCGATTGATTCATGCACGCATCAAAAACTTTTGTGGTTTGGATGCAAATGCGTTCGCAAAGCCCGTTCATAGCGTTGTTTGTTTGACCGGGGAATATTCCTGGCCTAGCATCAGTATAAAATGACATTTTGTTTCCTCCTTAAACTATTAATATAATATTCATGGCTGTTTAAAATTGTGAAAAACTTGTTTTCATTAAATAATTTGACTAAATAAAAATTATATGTTAAAATAATGCCATGAAAGTTTTTTCAATCAACTTGAATTAATAAAGTCATCTTGTCATCCTGAGCGTAGTCGAAGGATCTCAATTAAAAAGAAAGGAATATAAATGAAGATTTTTTCAATCAGCGACCTGCACCTTGACATACACAACTCTAAGCCGATGGACATATTCGGCCCTGTTTGGCACGGGCATGAGCAAAAAATTGTTGCTGATTGGAAGAAAAAAGTAACAGATGAGGATGTCGTAATTTTGGCAGGGGATTATTCTTGGGCAATGAAATTGGAAGATGTTGTGCCAGATTTTCAGTTTTTGGCAAATTTGCCCGGCACCAAAATTTTAATTCGTGGCAATCACGATTATTGGTGGAATAGTGTTGCCCGCGTGCGAGAAAAATTGCCCGAAAAAACCTACGCACTTCAAAATGATGCAATTAAAATTGGCGAATATATTTTTTGTGGCAATCGTGGTTGGCTTATTCCGCAAGGAAAATTCGACACGGACGAAAACCGCAAGCTTTACGCGCGCGAAGTTATAAGGTTGCAACTTTCGCTTGAGGCAGCAAAAAAATTGCAAACTAACAACGAAAAAATCATTTTCATTACCCACTATCCGCCGTTTAACAACAAAATTGAGCCAAGCGAATACACTCGCTTGATTGAAGAATATGGCGTATATAAAGTGGTTTTTGCGCATTTGCATGGCTATGTTAACCCCAAAATGATGTATAACGTTATTAACGATGTGCCATATTATTTAACCAGTTGCGATGCACTAAAAAATCAATTAATTCAAATAGATTAAGGAACAAAATGGAATTAAATAAAAAAATAAAATTAAAAACAAACGAAACATTAGTTTTGCGCACTGCAACATTAGAAGATGCCCAAAATTTGGTTGACTATTATAATCAGCTTTATGTTGAAACAGATAATTTTACTCGCGGGAAAAATGATGCTCCGCTAGTTGTAAATAGTGAAATTGAATATTTAAATAATCAAAATTTATCAAGAAATGTTATGCTTTTAGCAATCTTGAATAAAAAAATTGTTGGCCATGCAGTAATCACAGAAAAATCACAAAAAATGCGCTTAAAACATAGATGCGAATTTAGCATTGGCGTTTTAAAAGAGCATTGGGGTAAAGGCATCGCCGGCAAGATGATGGTTGAAATTATAGATTTAGCCAAGAAAATGAATTATGAACAAATTGATTTGGTCGTTTTAAAATCAAACACGCCTGCCTTAAACCTATATAATTCTTTTGGCTTTGAACAAACAGGCGAAATTAGGCATTCCTTTAAAATGGAAGACAGACATTATGAAGATGCTATATTTATGACAAAATTTTTAGTTAATACGAAACAGGTGTAAAAATGGAATTTAAACATATTTCAGTTTTAAAAGAGGAAAGTATATCTGGGCTAAATATTCGCCCCGATGGTGTTTATGTGGACTGCACAACGGGCGGTGGCGGCCATTCGCTTGAAATTGCAAAACGCTTAACTAGTGGCAAACTAATTTGCATAGATAAGGACACAGATGCACTAACAAAAGCCAAACAAGTGTTAAAAGAGCACGCCAAAAAAATTGTTTTTGTAAACGACAATTTTGCAAATTTAGATAACATTTTAGCCGAATTAAAAATTGAAAAAGTTGATGGCATTTTGGCAGATTTAGGAGTTAGCAGTTATCAGTTGGATGAGTCCACACGCGGCTTTAGTTTTATGCGAAATTCTCGCCTAGATATGCGCATGAACAAAACTCAAGAGCTAGACGCTTATAAAGTTATAAACACTTACCCTGAAAACCGGCTTGCGCAAATTATGTTTGATTATGGCGAGGAGCGCAACGCACGCCAAATTGCACGCAAAATTGTAAAGCAGCGCGCCAGCAAACCAATTGAAACCACATTTGAATTGCGGGATATTGTTGTAGATAGCTATCCACCTAAATTTCAAAACAAAACAAGTTTGCCAAACAAAGTTTTTCAAGCGATCCGAATTGAAGTGAATAACGAGTTGAACGACCTGCCCATTGCGGTTGAAAAAATGCTAAGCGCACTAAATAAAAATGGTAGATTGTGCATAATAACTTTCCATCCGCTTGAAGATAGAATTGTTAAAAACGCGTTTAAACTTCATTCAACAAATTGCATTTGTCCGCCAAAAATTCCAAAGTGCATTTGTGGGCATAAGGCGGATATAAAACTTATAACGCGTCACCCAATTGTTCCAACTGAAAGCGAACAATTGGCAAATTCACGGTCAATATCT
>CANQYX010000029.1 GCA_947628205.1 uncultured Clostridia bacterium | reverse complement strand
TTGTTGAAAAACAATTTGGCATGGCTCATTTCGTTTTTTGCCAAACTTCTAACATAAGTCATTATATATTGATATCCCTCTTGTTGCGCTTTTTCTGACAAAAATTGATATCTTGCACCCTCTTGGCACTCTGCCGCGTACGCGCGCGCCAAATTTTCTTTTGTCACAGATTGTTGAAAATCCATAATATCCTCCAACCAAATGATTGACTAAAATTTTCAACTTAAAACAAATATTATTTTTTATTTTGGTTTTTATAATTTTTTAATGTAAAAATACTCTATTAATTTTTTTGTTAAAAACTTTTTTAATTAATAACTTTTTTAATTAATGAGTTTTTAAAAATCATGAAAAAAGCAATAAAAATTTATAAAAAATTAAAAAACTGCACTTAAAAATGCAATTTTTTTGTTAAATTTATGCGAATTTTTATTATTTTAAAAATTTTTTGATATTTTAATTCCATTTCCAATTTAATATTTCTGGCATATCAATGCCATGTTCGCGAATATATGCGTTGTGTTTTTCTATTTGGTGTTTCATATCCCGCTCTATTTTTTGTTTTGTTGCTCTATCCATTGGCACAAATTTTGCTATTTTCAACATAAGATGATAGCGGTCAATTCCGTTGCGAACTTTCATATCAAATGGAGTAGTTATTGTGCCTTCTTCAACATAGCCACTAACATGCAAATTTTGGTTGTGGCGGTTGTATGTCAACTGATGGACAAGTTGCGGATAGCCATGGAAATTGAAAATTATTGGCTTATCGATTGTGAACAAATTGTCATATTCGCTATCCGTCAAGCCATGCGGATGTGCAGTGCTTGATACCAGTTTCATTAAATCCACAACATTAACAAATTTAACATTAAGTTTTGGCAAATATTCTTTAATTAGCGTAATTGTTGCAAGTGCCTCTAATGTTGGCGTGTCGCCACAACTTGCAATAACCAAATCCGGCTTTGCGCTGTTATTTAGGCCCGCCCATTTCCACTCGCCAACGCCTTGCGCGCAGTGTTTTTTTGCTTCTTCCATATTTAGCCATTGGAACGACGGGTGTTTGGATGCCACAATTACATTTACATAATTTTTTGTGCGGGCACAGTGGTCGTAGCACGAAAGCAAGCAGTTAGCGTCCGCCGGCAAATATATGCGCACAACATCGGCTTTTTTGTTCACAATATGGTCTAGCATGCCGGGGTCTTGATGAGTAAAGCCGTTGTGGTCTTGCTGCCAAACGTTGCTGGTTAAAATGAGGTTAAGCGAAGAAATTGGCGCGCGCCACGGAATTTCGTTGCATGTTTTAAGCCATTTTGCGTGTTGGCTAACCATGCTATCCACCACGCGAATGAACGCCTCGTAACTGTTGAACATGCCGTGCCTGCCGGTTAGCAAATACCCTTCCAACCAGCCCTCGCACATATGCTCGGACAAAAAGCTATCCATAACGCGCCCGTCTGGCGACAAATTTTCGTCCGTTGGCAAAATGGTGCTGTTAAAATTGCGATTTTCCGTTTCAAAAACGTGATAAAGGCGGTTGCTCATCGCTTCGTCCGGACTAAAGATGCGATAATTTTTGTTCTTTTTATTCAGTTTGAAAATGTCACGAATATATGCGCTTAATTCAAGCATATCTTGCGCGCGCACCGTGCCATGTCCGCTAAATTTAACCGCATAATTTTCAATGTCTGGCAAAACCAACTCTTTAAGCAAAAGTCCGCCATTTGCGTAAGGACTTGCAGTTATGCGTTTTTTGCCTTTTGGAATAACCGATTTAACCGCTGCAACTGGCTTATAGTTTTTGTCGAATAACTCGTCTGGCTTATAAGAATTTAGCCAAGTTTTTAGTTGCTCTAAATGACCATCGCCCTCCATATTAAGCGGAATTTGGTGCGCGCGGAAACTGTTTTCCACAATTTTTCCGTCAACTGTTTTTGGCCCTGTCCAGCCCTTTGGCGTGCGCAAAACAATCACTGGGAAGTTGGCAGTTTTTCCGCTCTTTAATGCCAAAATATCTTGCATGCAAGCGTCCATCGCCAGCGCCATTTTTTTGTGCATAAGTTTTGGGTTGTTGCCCTCAACGAAATATGGCTTATAGTTCATGCCCTCAAAAAATTTTTTAAGTTGAGCATCCGGCGTGCGCGAAAGCACGGTTGGGTTGTTAATTTTATATCCATTAAGATGCAAAATTGGCAGCACAATGCCGTCCTTTTGCGGATTAATAAATTTGTTGGATTGCCACGAAGTTGCAAGCGGGCCAGTCTCCGCCTCGCCATCGCCAACAACGGCAACTGCAAGCAGATTAGGGTTATCGAACACCGCACCATAAGCGTGCGCCAAAACATAGCCAAGTTCGCCCCCTTCGTGAATTGACCCTGGGGTTTCTGGCACGGCGTGCGAGCCAATCCCCCCAGGGAAAGAAAATTGCTTGCAAAAACGCGCCATTCCATCGTGCGACTGTGAAATTTCGGGGTACACTTCGCTATAATACCCTTCCAAATAGCTGTTAGCGGTCAAAAAATTGCCGCCATGACCCGGGCCGGAAAGCAAAATTAAATCTTGATTATATTTTTGAATTATGCGGTTGCAATGCGCATAAACAAAGTTCTGCCCGGGCACTGTGCCCCAATGACCAATTAGTTTTTTCTTAATATCGTCCGCGCAAAGTTCATGGTCGCGCATAAGCGGATTTTGTTTTAAATAGAGTTGTGCGGCAGACAGATAGTTTGCAGCGCGCCAATATTTGTTTAAATTTTCTAAATATTCATCTGTTAAAAATTTATCTTCCATACTTCCCCTTAAAAATATTATACTTTAAAATAAAATTAAAACAAAACAAAATTTAAATTAGATATTGACAATTTAAAAATTTATGATATAATTTTGAAAGACCAAAAGGAGTTAAATATGATTTTTGATAAACTTTTAAAAAGAAAACCAAAACAAATTAAGCCAAATTATTTTTTATTTACAAAAACATCATCTATAGATTTTGAATTTAAAAATAATTTTGAAAATAATGATAAGTTAGAAAATGCAAGGCAAGCAATTAATGACTTAGGCCGCACCGCCTTATTTTCTAATCAACAATATGTTACAAAAACTGTTGATGGTGTCGTAATTCATCTGTTTATGTTTTTTGAAAAACGAACGGACAAAACAGGCAGAAAAATATATTCATATTTTGGCGTGTTGGTTGATGAAAACGACCACACTTTTGACGCTGACGCTTTTATTAAAGAAGTTTCGCAAAAAATTAAGAAATTAAACAAAACCACCTACACAGTTTTTGATATGGCAAACGAATTTGGCATAAATTGGAAAGAAGATTACAATCATAATGACGAAATAACTTGTTAAAAACCTTAACAAAGACATAGAAAACAAAAAAATTGCAATTGCTTGCAATTTTTTTTAGTTTGTTTCTTATATCTATTATTAGTTGTTTTTAACAATCAAATATTTAGATATTTTTCTATTGTTTGTTCGGTTTTTTATTTTTTCTTAGTTTGTTTTGGTTCGGCTTTCTTTTTTTCTGGCTTAGCTTTCACATCTGGTTTTTTCTTTTCGTCTTTGTTCTTTTTAGAGTGATGGAGCGTAACTGAAAAGGCATCCATTAAGCCATGTTCGTGATGTTCCTCTTTCCTTTCCTTTTCAACTCGCGCAGGAAGCCCCGAGCCCAAAACTGGCATTTTAACGTCATCTTTACGCTCGCGCATTTCAATTTGATTGAATGGAACAGAAATGTTGTGGCGTTTAAATTCGTTATAAACATTTTCTACAACATAATAGTAAACATCCCAATAATCTGCATTATCGCACCAGCAGTTAGAAAAGAAATCTATGCTGCTAGAATTAAGCGTTTTAAGCCTGCAAAAAGGTGCTGGGTCAAGATACACTCTGCCATCGCTCTTCATAACATCGGTTACAACCTTTTTAACAAGTTCAACGTCGCTTTCATAGGCAACCGAGAAAGTGAAATCCACCCTACGTTTTGGATATGCACCCAGGTTGGTTACATTGTTGTTGATAATGCTTGTGTTAGGCATTGTAACCTTGCGGTTATCTAGCGTAATTAAGGTTGTGAACATAAAGTTAATGTCGGTTATATTGCCCTCTACGCCATTAACAATTATGTAGTCCCCCTTTTTGAACATGTGGCTTGAAATGATGATAATTCCATTAGCCACATTGGCAATTGCGTTTTGCAATGCCATGCCGACTGCTAATATAACTGCGCTAAATGCGGTTAAAAGCCCAGTGATGTTGAAGCCCATTGTGCTTAACAAAATTAAAATTAGCGCAAGCCACATAACAAATTTTAAAATTGTGCACAAAAATTGTTGGGCAATCTTTTCCATTTTAGTGCCGCTTAAAATTTTGCGGATTGTTGCCATTAAAACCTTGATAACTATAATGCCAATAAGCAAAATGGCAAAGAATAAAACAATTTTTCTAAAAGTTTCGTTTTCAAAGAAATTTACAACTTTATTCCAAAATTCCTTCATAATTCCTCCTCGTGTGTATTTTACAACCATAAAATTTTATAGTCAAACGATTTTTTCAACTTTTTTAAAAATGTTTTTAAAAAATAGGCCAACTCTTGTGGAAATATTTGTTATTGAAAAAAATGTTTTAATTAGTTGAAAAATATATTTTTTTGTTGTATAATTATATCGATTAATGACGAATGAGGAATTATGAAAAATATTCTTGAACAATTTGAACAGATGGCCGAGCGTTTTAAGGATAAAACGCTTTTTGCCGAAGTTGAAAAAAGCATAACGACAAGCGAATTTAAAAAACGTTGCCAACAACTTGGCACGGAAATAGCAAAATTAGGGCTGTTTAACCAACCAGTTATGGTTATAGACAATAGAGATATTAAAACACTAATTTCCATGTTCGCAGTTGTTTATAGCGGCAATCATTATGTTTTGTTGGATGGCTCAAGCCCAATTGAGCGCCTTAACAAAATTTGTGCAATAATTGAACCTAAACTTATGCTTTGCCAAGAAAAAACTTTGGGCACCGCCAACGAATTGATTAAAGATAGGCAATGCAAGATTTTGCAAATTGAAAATTGTTTTAACGAAATTGACTTATCTTTATTAAATAATATAAGGCAACGTTCTGTTTCAACCGATTGTGTTTACATATTGTTCACTTCTGGCTCAACTGGCGTGCCAAAAGGCACGGTTATAACCCATGCCAACTTGTTATCTTATCTGCCTTGGTTTATAAATTGTTTTAATATTGACGAAAACACAATTTTTGCAAGCCAAACACCATTTTATTTTTCTGCCTCTGTGTCCGATTTATTTTCAAGTTTGTTTACTGGTGCAACATTTAACATTATTCCTAAATCGTACTTTTCTTTCCCTATTCAACTTGTAAGGTTTTTAAATGAGCGGCAGGTTAACACAATTTACTGGGTGCCAAGCGCGCTTTGCTTGGTTGCAAACATAGATTTATTTAAATATGAAAAACCCAAATTTTTAAAAAAGGTTATGTTTATTGGCGAAGTTATGCCAAACAAACAACTTAATTATTGGCGCAACGCGTTGCCGGATGTTGAATTTGCAAACCTGTTTGGCCCAACCGAAACGGTTGACGTTTGCACTTATTACAAAGTTAATCGCCCATTTAGAGATGACGAAACACTGCCAATTGGCGTTGCGTGCGACAATGCCGAAACTTTTATAATCGACCAAAATGGCAAAGAAGTTACATCTCAAAACACTATTGGTGAACTTTATGTGCGCGCGCCTTATGTGGCAAGCGGATATTATAAAAATGACGAACAAACAAAAAAAGCGTTCGTGCAAAACCCTCTTCAAAATAATTATCCCGAAATTGTTTACCGCACGGGCGATTTAGTTATGCTTAACCGCTTTGGCGAGTATGAATATTGCGGGCGAGTTGATTTCCAAATTAAGCATAAGGGCTACCGCATAGAACTTGGCGAAATTGAGCGCGTTGCAGGCGCAATTGAAAATATCAACAGCGTGGTTGCGATATTCGATAAAGAGGCGGACAAAATTGTGTTAATTTACACTGGAAAAATAAAAAAAGAAGAGTTTTATTCAACTTTAACAACAAAATTGCCAAATTACATGTTGCCAGAAATTTTAATTAAAACCGCCAACCTTCCAATAAATGCAAATGGCAAAATTGATAGAAAGTTGTTAACAAACAGCTATAAACAATTAATTTAAGCAGGAGAAATTATGGAAAAACTTTTAAACATTTTAAACAAAATTAAACCTAACATAGATTTTAGTAAAGAGCAAAATTTAATTGAAGGGGGCATTTTAACATCTTTTGATATTATTCGCCTTGTTGCCGAACTAAATAGCGAGTTCGACATTGAAATTACACCTTTGTATATTTTGCCCGAAAACTTTAAATCGGCAGAAACAATTTTAAAACTTATTGAAAAGCTTCAAGAGGAGGATTAATGGGCTTTAAAATTGGCATATACCTTTTGCTGTTTGCTTCAATAGTTTATGCAATTTACCTTGCGCTTCCTAAAAAAGCGCGCCCTTTTTGTTTGCTTGCTTTTAGCATTTTATTTTATGTTATATATAGTAAGTTTTTAACAATTTTTTTGCTGCTTACAATCCTAACCGTTTATTTTGGCGGAATTGCCATAAACAAATTTAACGACAAATTTGCCTTGCAAAAACAGGGGCTTGAAAAAGAGGATAGAAAAAAGCTAAAACAAAAATTTAATCGAAAAAAATTTTGGGTTGTTTTTTGTGTTATTTTAGTTAATTTGGCCTTTATTGGCGTGTTAAAATACTTTAACTTTTTTGGCTCAATTTTTGAAGGGTTTTTCTCTTGGTTTAATGTAACAATTCATTGGCCAGTTTTAAAAATTGCTCTGCCACTTGGCATATCTTATTACACTCTAACCGCCATTGGCTATCTTGTTGACGTAAACCGCGGAAAATATCGTGCTGGCAACTTTTGGCAAGTTGCATTATTCATTGGATATTTCCCTCAGTTATACGAAGGCCCGTTTGCTAGGTTCGACCAACTTTCTCCACAACTGTGGGAAGGCAAGGGGTTTGATGCAAACAATTTTTATGGTGGGCTGCTTTCTATTTTATGGGGATTTTTCAAAAAAATGGTTATTGCCGACCGCCTTGCAATAATTGCCACCGAAGTGTTTTCTAACTACGCGCAATATAACGGAATAATTATTTTGCTTGGCATTGTGTTGTTCACAATCCAGCTATATGCCGAATTTTCTGGCATAATTGACATAGCTTCTGGCGTAAGTGAGTTGTTTGGAATTAAACTTGCAAAAAACTTTAATCAACCTTTCTTTTCTAGAAATGTTGGCGAATTTTGGCGCAGATGGCACATCTCGCTAGGGGCGTGGCTAAAGGATTACATATTCTACCCCGTTTCAATGAGCAGGGGGATAACAAAACTTAACAAAAAGATGCAAAAGCTTAACTCTTTTATGCAGTTGTTCATAACCTCATCTATTGCCCTACTTGCTGTTTGGCTAACCAATGGCCTTTGGCATGGTGCAGGCGCAAAATATATAGTTTATGGCATGTATTATTACGTTTTAATGCTTGTTGGTTTATGTTGCGAGCCACTTTTTGCAAAAATTTATAAAAAGATGAAAATAAACAAAGATAGCAAGCCAATGATTGTTTTAAGTTTTTTAAAAACCTTTGTGCTTGTCAATTTGGGGATGCTAATTTTTAGAGCAAACAGTTTAACCGCCGCGGTTAAGATGTTTGGCGGAATTTTCACCGGTGGGCAGATAGACATTATCCGCACGGGAATTATTGATTGTCAAGATTTTATAATGTGTTTTGTAACAATTGCAATTTTATTTGCTGTGGATATTATTAAAGAAAAAAATATAAATATTAAGCAATGGTTTTTAACACGCAAAACTGCATTAAAACTTACAATTGTTATTTTAATTTTGGTTTTAATTGTTGTGTTTGGTGCTTATGGCAATGGCTATGTCCCACCTGACCCTATTTATGGAGCGTTTTAACATGAAAGTGAAAAAAAGAGTTTTAACTATAGTCGTGTTCTTGCTGGCCTTGATTTTGGTGTATGGCTATGCAATAATTATTTTTATGCCAAAAGACGAAAATGATTTGGGCGGATCGAGATATTATGGCTATGTAAATTTTAAGTACGAGCGCAAAAATTCAATAGACGCAATCTTCTGTGGCGATTCTAATGCATATTGCGGTTTTTCGCCTTTGGAACTATATAAACAGGTGGGAATAACGTCTTACACGCGCGCTGGTTCGCAAGAATCCATTATTAATGTTGAAACAATTTTAAAAGAAACATTAAAATATCAAAAACCTAAACTAATGGTTATGGATGTGGATTGTATGTTTCAGCCAAACATATTTTTTAGCGGAACAACAAGGCAAAAATTTATCAATTTAATTGCACCATTCTATTTTCATGCAAGATGGAAAGAATTAAGTTTTAAAGATTTTGTTACTGTTCCTAAACCTACAAAAAGCTTTTTAAAAGGGTATGTTTTAGAGCGCAATGTCTATACAAATTCATATAAAAAAGGTGTAACAAATTTATCCATAGCACCTAAAGATTTAGACATTTCTATAAAAAAATCTTTTAACAATATTGTAAACATTTGCAAAAACCACAATATCGCACTTGTGCTGGTTTATTTGCCCGCGCCTGCAAGTTGGACTAACGCAAAATCCAACGCCATTCAACAACTAGCAAACGAATATAATTTGCCATATTTAGATTTAAATTGTGAATATGAAGGGTTTGAATTAAATTATGCAAATTCATTTTATGATGATGGCGAACACTTAAATTTTAAAGGCGCGACCTATGTTACCCAATTTTTATCTTATTACATAAAAGAGAATTACAGTTTTGTTATAAATGACCATAGGCAAGATAAAAATTTTGATAACTGGAACAGTTTAATTCCGCTTTACGATCAATTAATTCAAACATATTAATATGATATACCTTTTTGATAAGTTTAATAGCATTAGTGAAAACGAATATACTCGTCTTTATAATTTGTTGCCTGCAAGCAGAAAAAGAAAAGCGGATATGCGCACAGGCATTGATAAAAAAATTTGCATTTTAGAATATTTTATTTTAAAAGATTTGCTAAAATTTGAAAATTATCCTGACTTTAAATATACAGATGAAGGCAAGCCATTTTTAGAAAATTTCCACTTTTCAATTGCGCATGCGGACAACGTTTTGTGTTTGGCAATTGAAAACAATGACTGCGGTGTTGACATTGAAAAAGTGGCAGAATTTAATGCAAAAATTGCCAAATATATTTTAAACGAAGGTGAACAAAATGAAGTTGAAAAAGCTAAACAAAAAGATGTTGCATTAACAAAATTTTTTACTCAAAAAGAAGCCACCACAAAATGCCTTGGAATAAAATTAAATTGTGATTTAAAAAATCTTGTTGACAACAAAAAATTTAAATACATTTTTAAAAAATATAAAAATTATATAATTTGCGAATGCAAAAAGAAAATTTAATAAAATTTTTTAAATTTTAATAAAACATAAAAAAATTGCATAAATTTGCAATTTTTTTGTAATTGAGACAACTTTTTTTAATTTTTTATTTCATTTGAGTTTCAACATAACTATCGTAATCAATTTCTTTATCATACTCTAGTGTTTTGTTAATTCTAATAATTCTATTTGCAACGGTGGAGATAATTTCCTCATCGTGAGTGGAGAAAATCATGCATCCATCAAACCTTTCCATGCCTTTATTTAGCGCGGTTATACTTTCCAAATCTAGATGGTTCGTTGGCTCGTCTAACAACAAAAAGTTGCCCGATTGCAACATCATGCGCGCCAGCATGCAACGCACCTTTTCGCCACCAGATAAAACCTTTGCTTTTTTATCTGCTTCTTCTCCGCTAAACAACATTCTGCCCAGCCAACTGCGGAGGAAAGTTGCATCATGCTCTTTTGTAAATTGACCAATCCAATCCACAAGCGACAACTCGCAATTTTCAAAATAGCTGTTGTTGTTTTGCGGCAAATAAGTTTGAGTTATGGTTTTGCCCCAAACAACTTCGCCTTTATAATCGGTATCCACGCCGGCAAGAATGTCAAAAAGCGCGGTTACAACATTGCTGTTATCGCTCATTATGGCAATTTTGTTATCCGGCCTAACGGTAAACGAAACATTTTCAAACAAACCCTTTTTTGTTAAGTTTTTAACAAATAAAATGTCGTTGCCAATGCGTTGATCAAATTTAAAATCTATATAAGGATATTTTCTGCTAGATGGCTTAATGTCGTCTATAGTAAGGCGCTCCAACTCCTTTTTTCTGCTGGTTGCCTGCCTAGATTTTGATGCGTTTGCTGAGAAGCGCGCAATAAACTCTTGCAACTCTTTGGCGCGCTGTTCCGCCTTTTTGTTTTGCTCTTTTTGTTGCTTTAACGCAAGTTGGCTTGATTCGTACCAGAAATCATAATTGCCCAAATATAAATTAATTTTGCCATAGTCAATGTCACAAATATGTGTGCAAACTTTATTTAAAAAGTGGCGGTTGTGGCTGACAATTATAATTGTGTTGTCGAAATTTAGAATAAAATTTTCAAGCCAACGAATTGTTTTAACATCCAAATTGTTTGTTGGCTCATCTAATATTAAATTATCTGGGTTGGAAAACAGCGCTTGTGCAAGCAAAACCTTAACTTTAATTTTGCTATCCACATTTGCCATAAGTTCGTTGTGCAACTCTTTTGGAATTTCTAGCGAATTTAGCAGGTTTTCCGCGTCGCTTTCTGCATCCCAACCATTAAGCTCCATAAATTCCGCTTCAAGTTCGCCCAACTTTACGCCGTCTTCCTCGGTAAAATCCGCTTTTTGATAGTATTTTTCCTTTTCGTCCATAATTTCAACAAGGCGTTTATGCCCCATTAAAACGGTGCGAAGCACGGTATATTCATTATATTTTTCCTGATTCTGCTCTAAAACGGACAGCCTCTCTTTTGGCGGAATAACCACATCGCCTTTGTTTGGCTCTAACTCGCCCGAAAGCACCTTCATGAATGTAGATTTGCCTGCGCCATTTGCACCAATTACGCCATAGCAATTGCCCTTTGTAAATTTTAAATTTACTTCATCAAAAAGTTTTCTGCTTCCAAATTGCACCGCAACATTATTTACTGTAATCACTTATGCTCCTTTTAAAATTCAATTTAATTTAACATAAAACTAAAAATTTTGCAATAGTTTTATTGTTTTTTGACAATTTTTTAATCTATTTTGCTTTTTTGCTTAATAATTTTTCGTAAATGGCAATGTTTAAAAGAGTTATTGCCAAGCCAAATAGCGTGCCGCCAATAATGTCGGTTACAAAATGCACACCCAAATAGTTCCTAGAAAAGCCAACCACGAAAATTACTATTGTTAAAAATGCGGCGATAATAATTTTAAGCGGCTTGTTTTTTAAATGTTTAAATGCAAAATACATAAGCACAACATACACCGCAACCGAAAGCATTGCGTGGGCGGATGGGAAACTGTACCCCGTTTCTTCAACCGCTTGCCAAACTGGGCGCGCGCGCCTTACAATATATTTAACAACTGTTGAGCAAACCGCACACAAACCAAAATTGCAAACGACAAACAGCCCGTCCTTTTTGTTTTTAAACATAATTAAGCAAAGGAGCGCAATTGCGCCCAAAACATAAACTGAGCCTAAATAGGTGAAAATTTTTAAAAATTTTGTTACTGTTCTCACCCTATGCCTAGACAAAATTTCTACAAACTTATCTATTTTAAAATTATGTTTAGCCGCCACCAAAATGGCTAGGCAAAAAAACGCAATAAAAAAAATTGCCGAAAAAATATATAACCAAATGAATTTTGCTTTTATTTTCATAATTATATTTTAGCAAATATTTTAAAAATAAAAAAGCAATTTTAAAATTGCTTTTGTTTTAACAATAATTTTTATTATAAAGTTTTTGGCGGATGTTTCCTTTTGCCATCATCTTCTTTGTTGCGCGTATCATATTTTTTAGGGCGATAACGCAAAATATTTGTTCGGCTTGGAACGCACGAATTGTTTTCTTTAAATTCTTCTTTCTTTTTTTCTGCCATGGTGCCTACCTATTAATAAACCTTCTAACGCCATCAAAACTGTCGCAATCAGTGTGCTGAGTGAAATATACTAGGCAGGCCATAGAGTTAACTTCCAACAAAACATCAAGCGCGACACGAACAATGTCCTGCGTTGAAATTTCTTGCTTTTGAAGCGCAAAAAGTTTGTTTTCAATGTTTTTTACAACATCATCCACCGAAACAGCCAAATCGGTGCAATAAGTGGCATACACAATGCTCTCTTTAAGTTTTTCAACTTTAAAAGGTTCGCGCTCGTTATTGACATTTGTTACAACCATAGGGTTATTTTCAACCGTTTCATAGGTCGTAAACCTTTTGCCACATTTTAGGCACTCTCTGCGCCTGCGAATTGTGCTATCCTTTAAATAGCGGCTATCCACCACCTTGCTTTCTTTATTTCCACAAAAAATACACTTCATAATTCATCTCCTTAATCCTATTATTGCACAAATTTAAAAATTTTACAAATAAATTTAATTGTTTTTGCGCTTTTTTATTATCATGGCTATTAAATAGACGCCATTTACCAAAATTAGCGCGCCGTTCAACACCACTGTGGCATATGCTGGCAGCAATATCCCATAAACCACAAAAATTATTGAACCAATTATGTTGAGGAAGCGCAAAAGGAACGTACCCCAAAAGGTTGTGGTTTTAAAACAAAAGCCGGCTAAAATAAAAATCCACCAGCCTAGCTGGTGGTTTTTCATATAACGGGTAAAACCCTATTTCACTAGCAGCACGCAAGC
>CANQYX010000028.1 GCA_947628205.1 uncultured Clostridia bacterium | reverse complement strand
AAAAAATTAAAAAATTTAGCCAAAAAAAATAAAAATTTTTCAAAAAAATTTAACATTTTACAAAATTTTTGGTAAAATAACATTTACAAAGGAGGGCTTAATGGACGATTTTAATCAATCAACTGAAAGTCAAATATCAGAAAGTTCAACTCAAACTGCCACACAAACGGAAACTCAAAAAGAAACTAAGGTTGGGCTGGAGAGTTTAAATGATTTACCACGCATTGAAGATTTATTGCGTAGCGAAAAAGAAATTAAACCCGCGCCAGAAATTAAAGGGCTAAAAAAAGTTGAAAACGCAACAGCAAGCGAAAACAAAACTTTTGCTTTAAAGCAAGATGAAAATAAGGCATATGTTAAAAAGCGTGTTAAAGTTTTAACTTCGGTATATATTACAGTTGCTAGTTTGTTGTTTGTGTTTGTGTTTGCAAACGCAATAACTATGGCAGTTTTATCTGGAAAACAAAATTCAAACGTCAACACAATTCAAAATGAAAGTAACAGGGTGGCAGATTTAAAATCTAGCCAAACTCAAGAAGATTCAACCTTGGGCTCGTTCACATATTCTTTAAATGAACCTCGCGATTATAGCGATGACACAAAAGAATTAACATTTTTTGACAAATTGTCAATTTTGTTTAGAAATCTATTTGGTTAATCTATGGTCCAGTATAAACAAAATTTCAAATTGTCAATTTTGTTTAGAAATTTGTTTGGATAATGTACGGTTCAGTATAAACAAAATTTCAAATTGTCAATTTTGTTTAGAAATTTATTTGGTTAAAATTTTAAGAGGAAAGTCATTAGAATTAATGGCTTTTTTCTTTTATGTTATAAATAAATTCTAAAATAAAATTCAAAAAATAAAATATAGTATGGGCGGTTTTAAAACATTTTATAATATACACAACTTGCAGCGCAGGTTTATTGCCATTATTTTAATTGTTGTAATTTTATTTGTGATGTTGTTGGGGCGGGTTTTTTATTTGCAAATAATAAACGGCAAAAATTTACAAACACTTGCTTCGGACGAATGGTTGCGTGATCTGCCTTTAAGCAGTAAACGTGGAGAGATTTTAGACGCGAACGGTGTCAGTTTGGCAACAACTATTACAACTTATGATGTTTATGTACGAGCGCGCAATGTTAAAGATGCTGTTGACCTTGCTAACACATTAAGTGCTAAATTAAACCTTGATTACAACAATGTATATAATAAAGTAACAAACAAAAAACTTAGCGAGGTGCTAATTAAAATGCAGGTGGATGAAAAAACCGCACTTGAACTTGCTGAGTTTAAAGGAATTTATTTATCGCAGAATGTTGCACGAGTTTATCCTTATTCAAGTTTATTAACGCAAGTTTTGGGCTATTGCACAATTGACAATGTTGGACAGGCAGGGCTAGAGTTATATTATGATAAATTTTTAAAAGGTTTAGATGGCAAAAGCTTAACCCAAACAAACGCGCAGGGCAAGGAAATTGATAATTCGCTTGGCTATTATATCCCAAGCGTGGCAGGCGCCGACATAACAACAACAATCGATGTGCAGATGCAAGCTATTTTAGAAAAAGAGTTGAACGCTGCCTACCTTGAACATAAAGCTTTGGGAGTAACTGGCATAATTTATGATGCGCAATCAGGCGGTATAAAAGCCATGAGTTGTTTGCCAAGTTTCAACTTAAATGCGGTGCCAAGAGATAATTTGTCTCAACTTCAGCAGATGTCTAAAAATTCTACAGTTATAGATGTATATGAACCGGGCAGCACATTTAAATTAATAACTTTAGCGGCGGCCCTTAATGAGGGGTTAACAAACCCAGACGAACATTTTTATTGCGGTGGGCGCACTTCTGTGGATGGCGAAACAATAAAGTGTTGGAAAACAACCGGTCATGGAAGTTTAACTTTAACCGAGGCATTTAAAGCAAGTTGTAACTGCGTATTTGTAAATCTTGCACTAAGGTTGGGCGTGGAAAAATATTATGAATATTTAAATTTGTTTGGAATTGGGCAAAAAACTGGCGTGGATATTGCAGGCGAAAGTGGTGGCATTGTTATGCCAAAAGAACAAGTTAGAAGGGTGGATTTGGCACGCATTGGGTTTGGACATGCAGTGGCGGTAACTCCGCTGCAAATGGCAAATGTTTATGCAAAAATAACATCCGGTTACACAACAACTCCGCATCTTCTTTCAAGCATTCAAATGGATTCTAAAACTTTATACAAAACATCAAATTCAAAAACAAAATTAAATCTAAAACAGTCAACTATCGAAACAATAAATACTATGCTTTTTAACAATGTAAACAGCGAAGGGAAATACACTTTTATTTCTGGCTATGATGTTGGTGGCAAAACAGGCACAGCGCAAAAATATGATGAGAATGGCCTTATTGCCACAGGTAAATACATTTCTAGTTGCATAGCAACATATCCAGCAAAAAATCCGCAATATATTTTAATTGTTTGCGTAAATGAACCTAGCAATGGGGTATATTATGGTGGGGTTGTTGCCAAACCGGTAGGGCAAAAAATTTTTAAGTCAATTTTTGAAACAAAGGCAATATCTCCCAACGACCCAAGCCAGTTGGAAAATTTGCCAAATATAGACATGCCAAATGTTGTGGGGCTGCCTGTGGCCGAAGCTTCTGGTTGGTTAAAACAACTTGGGTTAAATGCGGAGTTTGATGGCGAAGGCGAAATTGTAATTGCGCAATTGCCACCAGCAGGAACAAAATTGTATTTCGGCGAGATAGTGTTTTTAATAACTAATTGATGGATTTGTATTAATTTTGTGCCTTTTAGAAAAATATAAATAGTTTTGTCTATTTTTGTAAGCCAAGCAAAAAATAAAATGCATAATGATAAATTAAATAAAGGAATTTTAAATTAAGGAGTTGATATGAAATTATACGATATCATTTCAAACTTAAAATTTGTTGGCATAAAGCATTATCAGGATTTAGAAATTGATTCATTAACATGTTCAAGCAGCGAAAAGGTTACAAACGGCATATATTTTTGCATAAAAGGGCTTAGTAATGATGGACATAAATTTGCTGCTTCAAGCATAAAAAATGGAGCAGTTTGCTTGGTTGTGGAAAGATATTTAGATTTGCCCATAACTCAAATTTTAGTTGAAAATTCGCGCATGGCAATGTCTTACATCAGTTCAGTTTTTTATGGCACATACAAATCCAACATGAAATTTATTGGCATAACTGGCACAAATGGAAAAACAACAACCACATATCTCATTCGTGAAATTTTAACCAGCTTAGGAAAACGCGTTGGGCTGATAGGCACAGAGGGAATTTATATTAACAATTTAATGCTTCCGCCAATGCTAACCACTCCCGACCCAATTTTGCTTCATAAATTGATAAACGATATGGAAAACAACGGATGTGAATATTGCATTATGGAGGTTAGTGCGCACGCAATTGCACTTAATAAAATCGACAACATTTTTTATGATGTTGTTGGCTTAACGAATATTACAAAGGATCACCTAGATTTCTTTCTTTCTATGGAAAATTATATCAAATGCAAAGCAAGTTTATTTGATACTAAACACGCAAAAATTGGCTTGATTAACACGGATGCGAAATATCTAAAAGAAATTGCAAAAAAATCCAATATTGAAATAGAAACAATTGGCAAAGATGGCAACTTTAAACTTGTTGAAACTCATCAAACAATAAAGGGTAGCAATTTTAAATTTGAATATAAAAATAAAGCATACTCTGCACACACAAATTTGCTTGGAGAGTATAACATATATAACACGTTAATGGCTATTGCAGTTTTGTCAAAATTGGATTTTAAAATAAGCGAAATTTTATCTCAACTAAAACAAAATGCAATATCTGTGCCTGGGCGTTTTAATGTTTTAAATTTAAACGCAAATTTTAATGTAATTATCGATTACGCGCATACACCAGACGGAATAAAAAATGTGTTGACTACAATTAAAAAATTGCCAGTTTCGCGCATAATAACCGTTTTTGGTTGTGGCGGCAACAGGGATAAAACCAAACGAAGTGAAATGGGCGCGCTAGCAAGCAGTTTAAGCGATATTGTTATTGTTACAACTGACAACCCAAGAAATGAAAATCCGGATATGATAATAGATGACATTTTGCGCGGCAACGATAATGAAAATGTAATTAGAATAACGGATAGAAAATCTGCAATTGAATATGCGTTGTCAATTGCAAAAGCGAATGACATCGTTGCAATTTTAGGAAAGGGAGCGGAAAATTATCAAGAAATAAAAGGCATAAAAATTCATTTCAGCGATTATGAAGTGGTAGACGAATTTTTTAAAGATATTGCAGAGGGTGAGTTGAAAGCATGATAAAAATTTTAATTGCGTTTTTGGTTAGTTTCGCTTTATCTTTAATTTTAATGCCAATTGTTATAAAAATGCTAAAAAAGCAACACGCGGGACAAACAATTTTGGGCTATGTGGAAGAGCATAAATTTAAAGATGGAACGCTTACAATGGGCGGAGTGGTGTTTGTTTTAACCACATTAATTTTATGCTTTTTCTTTTTGGAATTGGATAAAACTTGGCTAATGGTTTTGTTAACAAGTGCATTTTTTGGTGTGTTGGGTTTTATGGATGACCACATAAAAATAAAATATAAACAAAACCTTGGGTTAAAACCATATCAAAAAATTATTGGACAGGTTGGCATAGCAATAATTTTTGCTTGCTTTGTATACTTTTTTAGTGGCATGGGCGGAAAAATTTTTATTCCATTTACAACCCATCAAGTTGATATAAAATGGATGACTATTCCGCTAATTATTTTGGTGTTGTTGGCAACAACAAACAGCGTAAATTTAACGGATGGATTGGACGGGTTGGCTGGAAGTGTAAGCTTAATATATTTGATATTTTTTGTGGTTATAACAAACTTAATTTCAAACAAACTTTATTTAAACGGCGAAACGGGGATAATATTACAAAACATAAAAAATATTAATATGTTATCCATGCTTTTTGTTGGTGCAATTTTAGGGTTTTTAATTTTTAACACTAACAAAGCAATTATTTTTATGGGCGATGTTGGCTCGCTTTGTTTAGGCGGATATATTGGTGCATCGGCTAGTGTTTTGGGGTTAGAATTATTAATTCCTATTTTAGGGTTTTGTTTTGTGTTTAGCGCGGTGTCGGTAATTTTGCAAGTGGCAGTTTATAAATTAAAGAAAAAGCGAATTTTTAAAATGGCACCATTTCATCATCATTTGCAGATGAGCGGATTAAGTGAACCAAAAATTGTTTTAATTTATTCATCTGTAACAGCATGTTTGGGCGTGGTTAGTTTGATATTTTATTTATTGTAAAGGTTAAAAATTTTAAAAAAAATTGAAAAAACACATAAAAAACGCGAAATTTTAAAAAAAATTGAAATAAATTTAAAAATTTTATAATTTTTACTAAAAAATTAAAAGGGTTGTTATGAAATTAAAAAATAAAAATATTTTGGTTTATGGAATGTCCATTTCAGGAGAATGGGTAACTAAACTTTTGTTAAAAAAGAAAGCAACAGTGTTTTTGTTTGATGACGATGTTGAAAAATTAAAACAAAAAAAATTTAAAGATTGCTATTTGGTTCAAAACATTAATGAAAATTTAATTAGTCAGTTTGATTACATTGTTGTGTCGCCATCAATTGAACTAGATAATTTTGTTGTGCAAATGGCAAACATGCACAACATAAAAATTTTTAGCGAAGTTGAATTGGCATCGCTTTTTTGTAAAAATTTTATTGCCATAACTGGCACAAACGGAAAGACAACCACCGTTCAACTTGCCGCCGCGCTTATAAATTCTAAACAAAAAGCAATTGCGTGCGGCAATATTGGTTATCCAGTTTCACGCGCGGTTTTGCAAAACAAAAGGGCGGTTAAAGTGGTTGAGGTTAGCAGTTTTATGTTAGAACATTGCGACAGTTTTCACCCGCGAGCCACAACAATTTTAAACATTGAAGCCGACCATTTAATTAGACATAAAACTTTAGATGATTATTCAAAATGCAAATATCAAATTTTTAAAAATTTAACACCGCAAGATTATGCAATTGTTAATTTAGATTTAAATATCGGGCCAACAAAACAATGCTTAACTTTAACATATTCTCAAACTCGCAGTGCAGATGTTTTTTTGAAAAATGGTGCAATATATTTACATAACAATAAAATAATAAATTTAAACGAGTTGCGCTTGATTGGTAAACATAATATCTACAATGTAATGTGCGCAATTTGTTTCGCATCTATTTATAAAGTTAGCCCACAAAAAATGCATAACGTTTTATTAAATTTTTCCACAGATAATTTTAGAATTCAACATGTTGCCACAATCAACAAAATCAACTTTTATAACGACAGCAAGTCAACCAACATTGCTTCCACGCTAGCAAGTGTTGAAACGGTTAAGGGCTCAATAATTTTAATGATGGGTGGCTCGCATAAAGGGTTGGATTATAAAAAACTTTTTTTAAAATTAAGCAAGCGAGTAAAACAAATTTTTACATTTGGAGAAATTGCTGATGAATTGATTGTTGCAAATAACAACAAATTTAATATTGAAAAATGCAACGATTTAAGTTCGGCTTTTGATCGCGCGGTTGAAATTGCCTTGCCTCAAGATAACATTTTGCTGTCGCCAGCAACCGCAAGTTACGATCAGTTTAAAAATTATCTTGCGCGTGGTGAGGCATTTAATAAAAAAGTGAGAGAATATGAAAATAAAAAACGCGGATAGATTAGTTTTAATTTTTTGCACGCTTGCATTAGCAATTTTTGGATGCGTTATGGTTTATAGTGCAAGCAAATATTTCGCTTTGGTAAATTATGGAGATAAATTTTTTTATTTAAAAAAACAAATAATTGGAGTTCTAATTGGAGCAATTGGTTTTGCTGTTTGCAGTTTTATAAATCATAAAATTTACAAAAAATTTTATTGGATATTTTATTTTGTTGGCGCGGCATTTTTATTGCTCGTTTTTATTCCGGGCTTGGGGCGAACAAGTTATGGAGCAACAAGGTGGATTGGCTTTGGAAGTTTTACAATTCAACCAAGCGAAATAGCTAAATTTTGTTTGGTGTTTTTCTTGTCCGGTTTTTTGTGCGATGGCGACAAATTAAGCAAATTTAAAAACATATTAATAACGCTCGCTCTAGGCGGTTTTTATTGCTTGCTAATTATGTTAGAGCCAAATATGTCAATTACAATGTGCGTTGCATTCACGTTAATTTTTATGCTGTTTGTTGGTGGCATGCGGTTAAAAGTTTTTGGCATTTTAACAATTCCTGCCATTGCGTTAGTTGTTGTGCTTATTTTAATTGAGCCATATAGATTAAACCGTATTGTTGCCTTTTTAAACCCGTGGGAAAATCCGCTTGACGAAGGGTATCAACTTATTCAATCTTTGTATGCAATTGGCTCGGGTGGCTTGTGGGGCGTTGGGCTTTTTAACAGCAGACAAGCCGAGCTGTTTTTGCCTTTTAGCGAATCTGACTTTATATTTTCAATTATAGCAGAAGAACTTGGCTTTTTTGGCTGTTTAATTTTGTGTGTTGTATTTGTGTTGTTTATAATAACAATTTTTAAAATTGGCATGCGCGCCAATAACAAATTTTCTGCCTTTTTATGTTTTGGTATTGGGGCGGTTATAAGCATTCAAGTTATTTTAAACATTGCGGTTGTAACAGGTTCAATTCCGCCAACAGGGTTGCCTTTGCCTTTTATAAGCGCGGGCAGCACATCGCTGTTGGTGTTTATGTCGGCAATAGGTGTGGTGTTAAATGTCGATAGGCAAACACAAAAAGAAAATTCCACATCAATAAAAAGATTTTTAAACAATTAGCCAATTTCAAAAGATGTAAAATTTTCATATAGTGAAATATGAAAAACTCAAAATTTGTTGTGCGCGGCGGCAATGAATTAAATGGCGAAATTACAATTCAAGCTTCAAAAAACGCCACTTTGCCAATTATGTCAGCCGCACTGTTGGCGGATGGCAGTATTAAATTGAAAAATTGCCCAAACATATCCGACGTTGCCAACATGGTTAAAATTTTAAAATCTTTAAATGTAAAGGTTAAAAAAATCAAAAATAATTACATAATAAACCCACAAAATGCATCCAATTCGCAAATTGATTGCGAACTAGCAAAATCCATGCGCTCGTCAATTTTTTTGCTTGGCTCAACGCTTTCAAAATTTAAAACAACAACAATTTCAATGCCGGGCGGTTGCAAAATTGGCGCGCGGCCGATAGATATTTCTGTAAATTCATTAAAAAAACTTGGCGTAAAAGTTGTTCCGCAGGGTGACTGCTTGTTTTTTGATGCCACAAAGGCAAAGGCAAAAAAAATAAAACTTAGGTTGCCAAGCGTTAGTGCAACCGAAAACCTAATACAATTTGCGTGCAAATTAAAGGGGAAAACTGTAATAAAAAATTGCGCACGTGAACCCGAGGTGGTTGACTTATGCAATTTTTTAAATCTAATGGGTGCTAAAATTTTTGGCGCGGGCACAAGCAAAATTACAATAATAGGCGTGGATAAACTCGTTGGGGTGGAATATCAGCCAATAGGAGATAGAATTGTTGCCGGCACAATTATGATTGCGGTTGCAATTTGCGGCGGAGAAGTGGTGTTAAAAAATGGCGTGCCATATCAAAATAAAAAATTAATAAAAATTTTATCGTCAATGGGTTGCAAAATAAATATAAAAAATGATATAATAACCATATCTAGGCAAAATAAGCTATCATCGGCAAAACTAATTTCAACTGGGTGTTACCCAAGTTTTCCAACCGATTTGCAATCTCAAATGCTTGTGCTTTCACTGTTTGTTGAAGGCAAAACACGAATTGTGGAAACGGTGTTTGAAAATCGCTTTTTGATTGTTGGCGAACTTAAAAAGTTGGGTGCTAGAATAAAAACCTTAAACAATAGAGAGGTGGAAATCGAAGGCATGCAATTTTTAAAGGGTGGAGAAGTGTTGGCTCAAGATTTGCGCGGAGGTGCCAGTTTGGTTTTGGCAGGTTTAATGGGTAAAGCTGCCACTATTGTTAGCAATATCGCTTGCATTGATCGCGGATATGATAGTTTGGAAAAAATGTTGTCTAGGTTGGGGGCGGACATTAAAAGGCAATGAAAAAGAAAACTATAATAATTTCAATTGTTTGTTCGGTTGTTGCAATTTTGGCGTTAGCCACAATAGTTTTTAGCGCGGTTTTTCGCGTTGAACATAAAAAAGTTGTGTGGGTTGGCGATAGAATTTCAATAACAACGGAAGATGTTGAGCATGAAATAACGGATAAAGAAATAATTTCGGCTAGTGGAATAAAAAATGGTAATTCCACATTGTTTTTAAACAAAAATAAAATAATCAACAATTTGGAAGCAAGCTTTCCTTATTTAAAAGTTTTGCAAATAAGGATAACGGGCGCTCGCCAAGTGGAGTTTAGGTTAACCGCTCGCCACGAAATGTTTTATTACACAACAACAGACGATGGTTATTTTTATATTTTAGATGATGAGTTAAAGGTTTTGGACAGAGTTGTTAAAACCAAAGATAGAGTTGAAAATCTGGTTGAAATAAAGCCAAGTTTGTCGTGGTTGGATGACGAAAGTCAGGTAAAAATAAATTCAAACATTTTGGATATAAATTCAGCCACAAAGCCATGCAGTTTTTTGTCAAAAAATTATGCCAAAATTTTTAAATCGATGTATGTGGCAATGTATAAGTCAGTTTTGGTGAACAAGGATGGCAGTTTATGGCTGGATAGAGAACAGGGCAGCGATCTAACACAACTTTTTAAAGATGGAGAAATTCGATATTTTAATTGGGAAGATTTTAACAAGGTTTTAACCAGTGTGGAATTCAAAACGGGTTACACACTTTCTGGCAGCTATTTGCGTTTGGTTTTAAACACAAAGGCGGGCGTTCAGTTGGACATTGGCAAACCGGATGTTGATTTGGACGCAAAAATTAATCATTGTTTCTCCATGGTGTCTTGTTTAGATAACGATACTGACCAAACTGGCCAGCCAAACGAAATAACCAAATCAGGCTCGGGCAGGGTGGTTTTTGGTTATGACGAAAACGGCGCAGAACAGAAATATTACGATGCCCAAAATGCATAAAAATATTGTCAACATTTGTTGGCGTTTTAAAATAATTGTTTAATTTTTAAGCAAAAAAAGGCAAAAATTTCATTTTTTTCAAGCACAATTTGTAGTGTGTTTACAATTAGCAACACACTATTATATGTGGTGTTCTATAAATTTTAAATTTTGATTAAAAACAACTAAAAACACTTGACTTGTTTGGGTGTTTTTTGTATAATTAAAAAAATATATAAGGGGTAAGATGCTTTCAAATTTAACATATATTTTAGATGTTGGTTCGTCATGTTTGCGCCTGTTCGCTGTATCTACCTTTTTAAATCAACGGCGGATTGTAGCGGAAGAGGATGTTTTATATGATGGCTTTTTGGATGGCGAATTTTTGTCGGTTGAAAATTTAATGTCTAGTTTAGATACGCTTGTTCAAAACATGTCTAACAAAATGCGCAAACCAATCAAGTCGGTTGTTGTGGGTGTTCCAAGCGAGTTTTGCATTTGTGTTTGCAAACGCATATCTCGCAAATTTAACGCGTCGCATAAAATAACGGATTTTGATGTTAAAGATTTGTTTGAATCCAACCTATCTTTTGGCGATAGCAACGAATATTCAGTTATAAATTATAGCCCAATGCAGTTTGTTTTGGATGACGATTTAAAAACTTTAACTCCAATTGGCATGCGCTCGTCAAGCTTGGTGTTAGATGCAAGTTACATATTGGCAAAACGCTCATTTATTTCGCTGTTTATGGAAAATTTTAAGCAGTTGAACATTTTGGATGTAGATTTTGTTTCCACCGCACTTGGCCAAGCCATGGATTGCCAAATTGCGCGAGAAAAAGTTAAACCATTTGCCGTGGTGGATGTGGGGCACATTTCAACCAGCGTGTGCGTGCTTAAAGGCGAAGGGCTGGCGCTATTAAGTTCGTTTTCGATGGGCGGAGGGCATATTTCAAACGATCTTATGCAAATTTTAGGTCTATCCTTTAAAGATGCCGAACTTATTAAACGCAAAGTTATTTTAACTGTTGAAAGCCCGAAAAACGAAAGTTACGAGGTGTGTTTAAAGGGCAATTTAATTAAAGCACCAATTAATATGACAAATCAAATTGTAAAAAGCCGAATTGAAATTATCGCAAAGGTAATTGGGGAAATTTTGTCAATTGACAATGCGTTTAACGGCATAACAATCTATTTAACTGGGGATGGCATAACGCATTTCAAAGGCGTTAAAAACATAATAAAGCGGGTTACCGGCCTTGATGTGCAAGAATATGTAATTCCGTTTGATAATTCAGCAAATCGCTATCAAACATCAAAAACCGGTCTGGCAATGCTTGCAGATATTGTAATTTAGGAGGGAGTATGGAAAATAATTTTGACTATTCAAATGTTTGTAAAATCAAAGTGGTTGGCGTAGGCGGTGGCGGTAACAACGCCATCAACCGCATGGTGGCATCCGGCATTAAAGGCGCATATTTTGTTGCTGTTAACACAGATAAGCAAGATTTAGCCATGTCTAATGCGGACGAAACAATTCAAATTGGCGCAAATTTAACACGTGGCTTGGGCGCAGGTTCAAACCCAGATGTTGGCAAGGCCGCCGCGGAAGAGAGCATTGAAGAGCTAAGAAAAATGCTTCAAGGCACAGATTTGTTGTTTTTAACAACCGGTTTGGGTGGCGGCACGGGCAACGGCGCAGCGCCAGTTATTGCCAAACTTGCGCGCGAAATGGGCATTTTAACAATCGGCGTTGTAACCAAACCATTTAAGTTTGAGGGTCCAAAACGCGCCGCAAATGCAGAACGCGGCATAAATGAAATGAAAGAGTATGTGGATAGTTTGGTTGTAATCCCAAACGAAAAACTTTACACTATATTTAATAAGGAAGTTTCGTTTGTGGATGCATTTAGATATGCAGACGATGTTTTGCACCAAGCAATTCAGGGGCTAAGCGAATTGATTTCAGTTCCCGGCCTCATTAATTTGGACTTTGCCGATGTTTCAACCATTATGAGAGATAAGGGCATTGCGCACATGGGCATAGGCAAGGGCCGCGGCGCAAACAAAACAATTGAGGCAGTTCGCCAAGCGGTAACCAGTCAGTTGTTGGAAACTAGCATAGAGGGCGCTACCGGCATTTTAATTAACATAACCGGCGGCAGAGATTTAACTTTAAGCGAAGTTTATGAGGCGGTTGATTTAGTTCGCGATGTGGCAGATAAGGATTGCAACATCATTTTTGGCGCAAAAATTAATAATGATACAAACGGGGAAACAGAAATAACCGTTATCGCCACCGGCTTTGAAAAGAAAGATGCTCATAAGCAGGACGACACTCCAAAGTTTAGCGAAAACAGCGCGGATTATAGGCCATTTACCGAACAGCCAAAGGATAATCAACCAGCCACAGATTTAACTAATAACTCTCCTGCTCAAAACGCTCAACCTCAGCCCGAATCTCAACCGCATAACGATGATAAGGTTGAAGATATTTCAATCAACAGCAAACGCCCAACTATAGATGATGACGACATTCCACCTTTTTTAAGAAAGTTAAGGAAATAATCTCTTTTGGCAATCTCTACCTCTTTTAATGTCATTCTGAACGTACTCTGTCATTCTGAACGCCCCAAATGTCATTCTGAGCGAAGCGAAGAATCTAGATGTTTCGGCTCCACTCCGTTGCGCTCAACATGACACCAAATGTCATTCTGAACGCCCCAAATGTCATTCTGAGCGCTAGCGAAGAATCTAGATGTTTTGGCGCGCTACGCTTGCTCAACATGACCTACTATGTCATACCGACCAAGTGAAAATTCATTTTCACGCGTGGAGTGTATCTCTTTTAGCAAT
>CANQYX010000027.1 GCA_947628205.1 uncultured Clostridia bacterium | reverse complement strand
TTTTTCCACATTTTCGCCCTATATATTCATGTTAGCACGTTGCCCCCCCCCCCTGTCAAGCGATTTTATGCTGTTTTTTAAAATTTTTTAAAAAATTCTTTGAAATTTATTTAATAGAACAACATAAATGCAAAAAATTCATATTCTAGATTCTATTTTTATATATTAAATTAGGACAAGTATGAAATCTATTTTTAAAGCGGTGGCAATTGTTACAATATTTTCGGTTATAACGCGCGCGCTGGGTTTTGTTTTTCGCATTTTTATAAGCCGGAAATTGGGTGCGGAGGGCATGGGCTTAATGCAAATGGCATCTAGTGTGCTGGGCATTTTTATGACGCTTATTTCAAGCGGAATTCCGCTGACCACCGCCAAAATGGTTAGCATTTACGAAACAAAAAACGAATTAAAAAGGCGCAATCAAGTGGTTACTTCCGCCCTTATCCTTGCACTTGCGGTGGCGGTTTTAAGTTCGCTTTTGATTTTTGCGCTTAAATCGGTTTGGGGCATAATTTTAACCGACAACCGCGCGGTGGAATTGCTTATTATTTTAATTCCTTCCATATTTTTCAGCGCGATTTATGCGGTTTTTCGCGGTGCGCTGTGGGGGCAAAATGACTATTTCAACTGCGGGCTGACTGAGTTGATTGAGCAAATTATCCGCTTTGCGCTCACCTTTATTATGCTCTACAACATTTCGGACATTTTTGTGGCGGCAAAGTATGATGCGTGGGCGTTCAACATAACTTGCTTGTGCTCTGCCCTTATTACAATTTTCATTTATTTTAAGCGCGGAAAATTGTGCTTTAAAAAGGGCGAATTTGTGCGGGTATTCAAAAGCAGCGCGCCTATTACCGGCATTAGGCTTGCCAACTCGCTTGTGCAGCCACTGACCACGCTTATTATCCCAACCATGCTAATTGTTGCCGGCTACACTAAGAGCGAGGCGGTGGCAAGTTTTGGCGTGATTATGGGCATGACCTTCCCTATGCTGTTTGTGCCGATGTCGCTTGTGGGATCGATTAGCATGGTCCTTATCCCGTCCATCAGTTCAATGATGGCGAAAAATGAGTTTGACACAATTCGCGAAAACATAAAAAAGGCGGTTGAAGTTTCGGTTTTCGTTAGCATGCTGTTTATTCCGTTCTATCTTTCGGTTGGGGATTTGATTGGCTTGGTGCTTTACAAAAACGCGCTGTCGGGTGTGTTATTGCAACTTGCCGCCGTGTGCGTGTTGCCAATTACGCTTTGCAACCTTTCGGGCAGCATTTTAAACGCGCTGAATTTGGAAATTAAATCGTTTGTAAACTACATTATTGGCTCGGCTGTGCTGCTTGTATCGCTGGTGGTTTTCACTCCACTTGTTGGCATAAATTCAATTATAATTTCGTTCTTTATTTCAATGAGTTTAATCTCCCTTTTAAATGTCCGCAAAATTGAAAAGGCTGTGCCCGAGCTTAAAATAAATTTAATAAGCAAAACTTTCAAATATTCGCTAATCGTTACCCCGTGCGCGCTGCTTGGCCATTTTGTGGCATTGCTTATGCTGCACGCGTTCACCAACTTTTTTGCTGGGCTAATAGGTGGCGGAATAAGCATAATTTCAACCATAATTTTGTGCAAAGTGTTCAATTTATTTGAAATTTCCGACCTATTAAAAATTATCCGCCGCAAAAAGAAAAAACAGAGCTAGAGTTTTGAATAAATTTAATTTTAAGAAACATACTTAAAGTATGTTAACCGTGTTTATTAGAGTTTTAATAATTTATATTACTGTGTTGGTGTTCTTGCGGCTTATGGGCAAGCGGCAGATTGGCGAAATGCAACCTTACGAGGTGGTTATAACGCTGATTATTGCCGATTTGGCAACCTTGCCGATGAGCGACACGAACATTCCGCTTTTAAACGGAATTTTGCCGCTTGCAATTTTGGTGCTTATCCACTACATTATAACTTTTTTAACGCGCAAAAGCGTGAATATTAGGCGGATAATGTCCGGCAGACCGGTGGTGGTTGTTAGCCCTAACGGGATTGAATATAAGGCACTTAAAGACCTTAACATGAACATTGACGATTTGCTTGAAGGCATAAGGCAGTGCAACTATTATAGTTTGGACCAAGTGCTTTATGTTATTGTTGAAACGAACGGAAAATTGAGCGTTATTCCAACCAGTGTTAACGCGCCAGCAACCGCGCAGGATGTGCAAGCCAACAACCCAGAGGCACAATTGCCGCACGTTATTGTCAGTGATGGAAAAATTATTAAAGAGCAGATGAAAGAACTTAACATTAACGAGCAAAAATTGCAGCAAATTTTTAAAAAGATAAAAATAGAAAAACTTAAAGATTTAATTATCCTTTCAATCGACCAATCGGGCAAAATTTACTATCAAATTAAAGGGCAAAAATATCAGGTTATGGAAAACGCAGTAAGCGGGGTGCAAAAATGAAAACTTTTATTCCTATGTTATTAATTTTTCTTGCCGTGGCGGGTTTGTGCATCTGGGACGGCATATTCACTCACCAAGTTTTTAAAAAAATGGAGGCGGACACAAGTTATGTTTATGAAACACTACAAACAAGCGAAATAACGGACGAACAACTGCAAGAAAAAATTTTTGCAATTAACGATTATTGGACGGACAAAATGGACTTGTTGGCAGTTTCCATTTCGCGCAAGGATATGCAGCCGGTTTCGGACTATTTGCAGTATTTGTGCGCGTCCATAAAAAACGAAAGCCAAGAGGATGCCATAACCTATTCTCGCCTTTTAAAATATAATGTTGAGGGGCTAAAAGAGATGGTGGATTTTAATGGCTTGAATTTGCTTTAATTAGATGTTTCGATGCGCTTTAACCCCACTGCGAACAAAGTTCTTGTGGGAGCCCCGAACGCTTGTTAAACATGACACATTTGTCATTTTGAGCGTAGCGAAGAATCTCTTTTGACCTCATGAAAAATTGCTTCAAAATAAGATAAAAAAAACTTGCGTGAAGCAAGTTTTTTTAAATTAGTAAACAAAATGTTACAATTGCAAAAACAAAAATTATTGTTAATGCGCTAAACAATGTGGACAAATTTTCAAGCGATGTGTCAAACAAAATTTTTTGTGTTGGCACGCCGTTCAGTTCAATGTTTGCCAAAATGGCCTCGGCACACAAGTTGACTTTTTTAATTTTAGGGTCTTCAAAATTTTTGGTTTTAAGTGCTTTTGCACGCAAAACTTTTAGCATAATTTTTTGGCGCACTCGCACTTCGTCTGGGCTGGCATCATAGCGCAAATTCATAAAATGATAGCATTTTTTTAAATTTTTTGTCATTTTTACCCCTGTTTTTTAAAAATTTTTTATTTTTTTGCTGTTTTTTTGGTTTTTGTTTGTTTTGCTGTTTCTTTTTTCAGCTGTTCTTTTGTGGTTGATTTTGATTTAGTTTCTTTTGTTGATTGTTTTACTTTTGTGGCAGGTTTTGCGGCTTTTTCCGCCTTTTTACTTTCCAAAATTTTTGCTTGCAAAAGCATTCGTTTTAAATATTGCCCAGTGTAACTTTTTTCAACTTTGCAAATATCTTCCGGCGTGCCGGTTGCAACAATTGTGCCGCCCTCATCGCCGCCCTCTGGGCCCATGTCGATGATGTAATCGGCGGTTTTTATAACATCCAAATTATGTTCAATTACAACCACAGTGTTGCCATTGCCCACCAAGCGTTGCAAAATGCCCACCAATTTTTTAACGTCGTAGCTATGCAAACCAGTTGTTGGCTCATCCAAAATGTAAACGGTGTTGCCCGTATCGCGCTTGGTTAGTTCGCTTGCAAGTTTAAGGCGTTGTGCCTCGCCACCTGAAAGTGTGGTGGCGCTTTGCCCCAATTTTACATAGCCCAACCCAACGTCAACCAGCGTTTGCAATTTGCGTTTAATTTGCGGAATTGAAGAGAAGAAATCGTACGCTTCGTCAATTGTCATTTCAAGCACATCGTAAATTGATTTGCCCTTATATTTGCACTCCAACACTTCGCGCGAATAGCGTTTGCCGCCGCACACCTCGCACGGCACAAACACGTCTGCCATAAAATACATGCGCAAACGCTTTACGCCATCGCCTGCGCACGCCTCGCACCTGCCACCCTCAACGTTAAAGCTAAATTCGCCCATATCAAAACCCTTTTCTTTGGCAGTCGGGGTGGACGCAAACAATTTGCGAATGTCGGTAAACAAGCCCGAGTAAGTTGCCGGATTAGAGCGCGGAGTGCGCCCGATTGGCGATTGGTCAATCATAATAACCTTATCAATTTCGTCCGCGTCAAGCAATGCCTGAATGTTCTTTTCTTTATCTCGCCTGTTAATTTTGTTGAATAAGGCAAGATAGAAAATGTCGTTAACAAGCGTAGATTTGCCGCTGCCGCTAACGCCGGTTACAACGGTTAAAACGCCCTTCGGGATTGCAACATCTAGGTTATTTATATTATGCTCTTTGCACCCTATTAAATGAATAAAGCCCTTTTTTAGTTCTCGGCGCTTTTCTGGCACCTCAATTTGCATTTCGCCCGACAAAAATTTGCCCGTCATGCTATCCTTGCTGGCAATTAAATCGTGCACACGGCCTTGCGCCACAATCTGCCCACCATGCACGCCGGCAAGCGGGCCAATATCCACAATATAGTCGGCTTGACGAATTGTGTCTTCGTCATGCTCAACCACAATAAGCGTGTTGCCTAAATCGCGCAAATTTTTTAGTGTTTCAATAAGTCGGTCGTTATCGCGCTGGTGTAAACCAATGCTAGGCTCGTCCAAAATATACAGCACGCCACTTAGCCCACTGCCAATTTGCGTTGCCAAGCGGATGCGCTGGCTTTCGCCACCCGAAAGTGTGCCTGCACGGCGCGAAAGGGTTAAATAATTAAGCCCGACGTTCACCAAAAAGCCCAAACGCGAAGTTATTTCGTGCAAAATGCTTTGCGCAATTTGTGTTTCGGTTTTGCTAAGCTTCAAATTTTGAATAAACATATATAGTTTTTCAATTGGCATGTCGCAAACTTCAGCAATGTTTTTGCTCGCAATTTTAATTGAAAGCGCACTTGGGTTAAGGCGTTTGCCAAGACATTCTGGGCAAGTGTCCTCGCTCATGAGTTTGTAAATCTCCTCTTTAACATACTCGCTTTGGCTCTCTTGAAAACGCCTTAATAAATCTGGAATAATACCCATGAAAAGCGCATCTTTTTGCGCTAAATACTGGTGTAAATTTGGGGCGACTAAATTAGGGTCGCCACTCTCGCCATTAATTAAAATGTTGCGTGCCTCTTTTGGAATTTTATAATATGGTGTATCCAGCGTAAAGCCATGCAAACGCGCCAACTTGCCAAGTGCTTTTTTGGTTACGCCCGTTGCATCAATGTTAAAGCCCATAACGGTTAGTGCGCCCTCGTTTATGGACAAGCGGTCGTTTTTAACAATTGCGCTTTCGCCAATTTTAATAACATAGCCAAGCCCGCTGCATTTTGGGCAAGCACCTGCCTGATTATTAAAACTGAACAGCGTTGGCTCAATGTCCGGAATTGAAATTCCGCAATCCACACAACTATATTTCACGCTATAAAGTTTATCTTGCTCGTTAGCGTTTACAACCACCAGCCCATCCGCCATTTGCAAGCATTTGCTTATGCTATCCGTTAGGCGCGATTGGCTATCTGACTTTTTAACAATGCGGTCTACCACCACATAAACATCGTGACGCTTGTTTTTATCCAAAATTATGCTATCGTCAAGCGAATATAAGGTTTTATCCACCATAACGCGCACAAAACCATCTTTCCTAAGGCCGTCAAGGGTCTTTTCGTGGCTGCCCTTCTGCGCGCGCACAATTGGCGCCATAATAAGCATTTTTGTGCCGTCCTCTGCCTCCATAACCCTATCCACAATTTGGTCTAGTGTCTGCACCGTGATTGGCTTGCCACACTTTGGGCAATATGGCTTGCCTATGCGCGCAAACAACAAACGCAAATAATCGTAAATTTCGGTTATTGTGCCAACGGTTGAACGCGGATTGTTATTTGTGCTTTTTTGGTCGATTGAAATGGCTGGGCTAAGCCCATCTATGCTTTCAACATCTGGCTTGGTCATCTGCCCCAAAAATTGGCGCGCATAGCTGGATAAACTCTCCATATATCTGCGCTGTCCTTCGGCAAAAATTGTGTCAAAAGCCAAGGTTGATTTACCACATCCACTAACGCCCGAAAAAACAATAAGTTTGTTTTTAGGCAAAGTTAAATTGATGTTTTTTAAATTATTTTCTTTCGCCCCGCGAATTATAATATTCTCAAGCATAAAAACTCCTAATAATTATTTTATCCTTAAAATGTAATTTAAATATATTTTAGTTTAAATATATAAAGAGAAAAATACAAGTTTATCAACTTGTATTTTAACACATAAAATAACATTTTTCAAGTGTTTTAAAAATTTTTAAAATAATTCTATTTTATTTTTGTCCAAACGCAATAAGTCCCTTCAAAATCTAAAAACGGGTCGAGTTTATCGTTCGTGTCATTGCGAGGCGGTTCGTCCATCAAAACCGCTGTTGTAATCTCGACCTTATTTACTCTTTAACTTCAGTTAATTATTTAGCGTTTTTAACAGCCTCGGTTAGATTTAAGTGCAGCGCAGGGCGAACATAAACATCATGTTTATAAGATGTGTAATCTAAATTAACTTTATTTATTCCCACATATGATGCATCATTATAACAATAGTAAGCACTTACCGAGCCGCCTGACGGTCCTGAGCGAAACCAATATTGATAATAAGCCTGTACTTGACTACTGCCTGCCCTCCACAAGCCATATCCTCTTTTATTGCCATTTGGACTAGGCGATGTAGTACCAAAACCAACTTCCGAAAATGATGGTAACCAAATATAATCATCTGCCCAAGCATCGTTGCCCGTTTTACCAGCATAATTAACATTATGAGAAAAACCATCCACAGAAAGAGATTGCGACCAATTTTCATTTAAAGCATTATAGTTTGTTTCTTCAAATAAATCTCGAGCGCTTTGGCCTTTTTCTTGCCAAGATACTTGTCGTGGAGTTACTATATATTTTGTTAATCCATATTCTTCCATAGTAAATAAGGCAAATTTATTATTTGCATCCTTTTCAACCGTTGATGAAGTGGTGCCAGATGTTGCATATAGCCCACCATTATTTAATGTTACTGCTCTAATAAATGATGTTCCATACATATTTGATGGATACGGGTCATTCTCATTATCTTCTTCTAACCAACCCGATGACCATGTACTTGAAAGGCCTAGGCCTGTTCCGGCGCTATTTATCACGCTCCATAAAGTTAAAATAGTATCGCCGGTTTTAGATTTAGACAAATATGTAGCCGTCCATTCTCTTCCTCCTAAGGTGATGGAAATATACTTACCTCCATTTAAAGAATACATCTGACTTGCATTAGTTATAGAGGTTGCCAAACTTTCCAACTTTGACATGTTTGTTGTTGAGCTTGATGTATCGTTAGATATTTGTTGCAATAATTTATTCAAATTTGCCTTATAAAAAATTTTTTTGTCTGCGTTCCATAAGTCGTTTGTTGGAGGCGGTGCAACATATTGAATATTAACACTGCCATTTAGTTGTTGGCGGTCTAAGCAAAAAACAAATGTGCCGCATGCCAACAAAAATGAAAAGCATGCCATTATTGTTAAAAATTTTGTTCGAGATTTAAACATCTTTCCTCCACATGTGCTGTTTTTTATGCGGTTATTTATTTTCCACATTTTTGCCCTATATATTCATGTTAGCACATTGCCCCCCCCCCTGTCAAGCGATTTTATGCTATTTTGTAAAATTTTTTTTAAAAATTTTTATTTTAATTTCAATTTTATAAATTTAAATGTCTATGAATTAGAAAAAAACCGCTTAGCAGCGGTTTTGTTAATATCTTTTGTTTGGTGCGGTAAGCACTAAAGCGCCGGCAATAACAGCCACACCTATCGCAACTGCACACGAATAGATGTTAAAACGACCATTGCCCAACCTTATAATTGAAGCGATTGTTTCATGCCTTGTTAGATTGTCGAACTTATTATCTTCACTTAAAAACACTTTGTTCTTTTTAAGTTTATAGTAATATTCTGTTTTTTCTAAAACCTGTTTTCTATCGTAACTGGTTTTTGTGTAAATAACCTTGCCATTTAGGTGAAACTCGTAAGAATCCCTATATTGAACAACCTCGCCCTCCTGCGTTTGCTCGTACCCTTCGCCATCATAACTGCCAAAAGGCACAACAAAGCATGGAAAGCCAAAAGCCACAATGGCAAACGCAATGCAAAGCAATAAAACAGTTTTTCTTATAATTGAAGTTATCATAATTACATTATACAACAAAATAATTCATTTGTCAACATTTTAATTTAAAATAATGCGACAACTGGCTGGCGCGCTTTATTTGCTTGACAAAAATTCTTATTAATTTTAAACTAAAAATGTTCAAAGGGGGGAAAATGAAAACACGCGAACAAATTGACGAAAAATATAAATGGGACATTGAATTTTTTAACGATGCACAAATTGAGAATGTCTTTAAAATTTTTGAAAAACTAACTAGCAAATTGCCAAAATATAAAGGTCAACTTGGCAACAAAGAAAAATTGCATGAATATTGGTTTAAATTTAAAAAAGAGTTTATTGAAATTGATAAACTCAACTTTTATTTAGGCAACTCGCAAAATGCAGACAATTCAAACACAAAAATTTTAAAACTTATAACGCGCTACACTAACGCCAGCCAAAAGTTGGGCGAAGCAACATCTTTTGCTGCGCCACAATTATATGAATTGGACGACAAATATTTGCATTCGCTTTTGAAGGATGAAAGATTTAAAGATGCAGATAATTATATTAAAAACATTATAAAATTTAAACCTCACAAACTGGATGAAAAATCTAGTGATTTATTGGCAAAAATTAGCAAATCGCTAAACCAAAACAACGAAATTTTTGAAATTATAAATAACAGCGAACTAACTTTTGAAGATGCGTTAGATGGCAAAGGCAAGCCACATAAAGTGGACAACGCTAGTTTTGCCGAACTTGTTTCCAGCACGGACAGAACGCTGCGCACAAATGCCTATAATTCCATGATGAAAGGGTTTGCAAATTTTAACAAAACTTTTGCATCTCTTTTGCTTGGCGATATGGAAAGCGATTTTGCGCTGACTAAGCTTAGAAATTACAATTCGGTGCTTGAAGAAAGTTTGTTGGGTGACGATGTTCCGCAAGCAGTTTTTAATAAAAATATTGAAGAAGTTAACAAAAATTTAAAAATAATGCACGAATATTTAAAAATTTGCGCCAAAAAAAGTGGTTTAAAAAATTTTTCCACAGTCGATTTGTATGAGGACAAAAAAATTGGCGGCAAAATGACGGTGGAAAAAGCGCAAGAAATTTTATTAAAAGTGGTTGAGCCGTTGGGCGCGGATTATGTTAAAAATGTTAAACGCAAGATTTCAGACAAATCGATTGACTATATGCCAAACAAAAACAAGCGCACGGGTGGCTATTCGTGGGATTGCTATGGTGCAAAAAGCGTTATTTTAATGAATTGGACTTTCGATTACGATGCCCTCTCCACCCTTTGCCACGAAATGGGCCACTGCATAAACAGCGAATATTATGTTGCCGCCCAGCCGCGCGAAAAGGCAGGGATTATTATTCCGCTTGCCGAAATTGCCAGCACGGTTAACGAAATTTTGTTGACAGTTTACATGCTAAACAATTGCAAGCCAAAAGATAAGCAATATTATCTATCTCAATTTTTAGAAACGGTGCGTGGCACAATTTTCAGCCAAACGCTTTACACCGAATTTGAGTTGTTTGCGCACAACAGTGTTGAAAAAGAAAACCCTATAACCTATGAAGATTTCAACAACAAATATCTTGAACTAATGAAAAAATATTATGGCGTTATTAAAGTGCCAGAAAACGCAAAATATGCTTGGAGCAGAGTTCCTCATTTCTATTCGCCATTTTATGTATATGCCTATTCAACTGGCATGATAACCGCACTTGCAATTGTTGCTAAACTTTTGGCGGATAAAAATTATTATAAAAAATATATTGAATTTTTAAAGAACGGCGTGGATAAAAATTATATGGAAATTTTAAAGTATATTGACATAGATTTAACCACTGATGAGCCATACGAAATTGCATTTAATTTTATAAAAGAAAAACTTAATGAATTTAAAAATTTGTAAAAAATATATAAAATTTTCAAAAAATTAATAAAAAATAAGCAAAAAATGCAAAAAATTTAAAAATTTTTTTAATTTTTATTAAAAATGGCAGGTTTTAGATAAGTTCTAAATTCTAATTAATAATATTTAAAAGATTGCAAAAAATATTTTTAAGTGTTATAATAGGAGTGATTATGTTAGATAAAAAAACTTATGCCGTTTTAAAAGCGCTTAATAAACTTAGCGAAGGCAATGCTTATAAGGTTATCACGGCTGACGAAATTATTAATAGTTTAAACGCCAAATCGCAATATGACGTTGAAGGAATTAAACAAATTATTTCGTTTTTAGAAAAGCAAGAATACATCACAATTAAGTTTAGTGAGGACAACACTTATTGCTATTCCCTTACCCCAAAAGCGCGCATTAGTTTAGAGCAAGATGGTGGCAAACAAAAATCTAAAAAAACCGCCATGCCAATTTTGAGTTATATCTTTGTTATGATTGCATCGTTCGTTGGCACTATGTTGGCCCTATTAATTTTCTTTTATCTTGCATTTTAAAATTTTAAGGATTAAATATGTTAACATTTAAAGAAAAATATGTTATGGAATATGTTTATCAAAAGTGTCAAGACAAAAAATCTTGCCTTATTTCGCCGCGAGAAATAATTTCTTTTGCTGCTGATAAATATGTAATTTACCCGGACGAGCTTGAAAAAATTATGACAAATTTAAGTTATGATAATTATATTGAACTTTTTAAGTCAGATAAAAAAGGCAGCCCTGTTTATTGTGTTTCGCTTAAAATTAAGGGAGAAGGGTTCCACCGCGAACTTACCAACAACAAAAGAAATTTGGCTTGGCTTGTTGGGCGTTCGTGCGTGTTGGCAATTATTACCGCGATTATTGGCGGACTTATTAAAATCATTTTCTTTAGATAGGCGGCAATATGGAATATAGAAATTTTGAGCTTGTTTCTAAATACAAACCCACTGGCGACCAACCTGAAGCGATTGCCTCGCTTGTTGAGGGGCTAAAAGACGGGCTTTCTGCACAGGTTTTGAAGGGCGTTACTGGCAGCGGCAAAACTTTTACTATGGCAAATGTTATTGCGCAAGTTAACCGCCCCACCCTTGTGCTTGCCCACAACAAAACACTGGCAGCGCAGTTGTGCAACGAGTTTAGGGAGTTTTTTCCGCACAATCGCGTTGAATTTTTTGTTTCGTATTACGATTATTATCAACCCGAAGCATACATAGTTTCGAGCGACACTTATATTGAAAAGGACATGAGTGTTAACGACGAAATTGATAAACTTCGCTTAAGTGCCACATCTAGTTTGCTTGAGCGGAGCGACACCATTGTTGTTGCCTCTGTTTCGTGCATTTATGGTTTAGGTGAACCAAAGGAATATTTTGATTTGCACATTTCGTTGCGCGTTGGCGACAAAATGACGCGAGAAGATTTAATCCATCGCCTTATAAACATTCAATACACGCGCAACGATATAGATTTCACCCGCTCCACTTTCCGCGCGCGTGGCGATGTGGTGGACATATTTCCAGCCGACAGCAGCGAGGTTGCCATACGCGTTGAATTTTTTGACGATGAAATTGAAAGTTTAAGCGAATTTGAGGCAGTTTCGGGCAAGGTTATCGACCGGCTTAAACACGCATCAATTTTCCCTGCCAGCCACTATGCAGTTGGCAGCGAGCGGTTGAATGCTGCACTGAATCAAATTAAAGAGGACGCGGTTAAGCGCGAGCAAGAGTTTTTGGCGCAAGACAAATACATTGAGGCGCAGCGCATTCGCGAACGCACGAATTATGACTTAGAAATGATGCAAGAAATGGGATATTGTTCGGGCATTGAAAATTATTCGCGCTATTTTGATGGCCGCCAACCGGGCGAGCCACCTTACACTTTGTTGGACTATTTCCCCGAAGGGTTTTTGCTGTTTGTGGACGAAAGCCACATCACTCTTCCACAAGTGCGCGGCATGTATAATGGCGACCGTGCGCGCAAAACCAGCTTAGTGGATTACGGGTTTAGGTTGCCAAGTGCTTACGACAACCGCCCACTTAATTTTGAAGAATTTAACAGGCGCATTGGGCAGGCAATTTATGTTTCTGCCACGCCTAATGAATATGAATTGTCGCTTGCCGGCAATGTGGTTGAGCAAGTTATCCGCCCAACCTATTTATTGGACCCAGAAATTGAAGTGCGCCCATCTAACGGGCAGGTGGACAATTTATATGACGAAATTAAAAAAACCACCGAAAAGCATGGCAAAGTTTTGGTCACCACTCTCACCAAGAAAATGGCGGAGGACCTTTGCTCCTATTTTGGCGAAAACGGCATCAGAGTAAAATATTTGCACAGTGATATAGACACTCTTGAACGTGTTAAAATTATTAACGAGTTACGCGCGGACGAGTTTGATGTGCTTATTGGCATAAATCTGTTGCGCGAAGGGCTAGATTTGCCC
The DNA here is from genome assembly GCA_947628205.1 of uncultured Clostridia bacterium. Lineage (GTDB taxonomy): Bacteria > Bacillota > Clostridia > Christensenellales > UBA1242 > Onthoplasma. Next base: position 631 of record CANQYX010000027.1, on the reverse strand, counting down.
GAAGTTACACTTGTGGCAATTCTTGATGCGGATAAAGAAGGATTTTTACGCAGTGCAACTTCGCTTATCCAGATTGTTGGGCGAGCCGCGCGCAACAGCGAAAGCAAGGTTATAATGTATGCAGATAACATAACGGACAGCATGCGCCAAGCCATTGACGAAACAAATTACAGGCGCGCTAAGCAACAAAAATATAACGACGAACACCACGTTAAACCGCAAACAATTAAAAAAGAAATTGTGGATACATTAAAAATTCGCATGGATGCACCAGAGGACAAAATGACCAAGCAAGACATGGTTAAAAAGATTGAAAGTTTAAAGGGCATGATGAACACAGCGGCTAGCCAACTAGATTTTGAAACAGCAATTAAATTGCGTGAAGAAATTGCAAAATTAAAGCGAAAACTTAAATGATTTTCGCTTTTTTATTGTTATTTTTTTATTTGCTTCTCTTTTGTTTACTTTTTTTTGTAAAAAAGTAACAAAAAACAAGTAACTTGTTTTTCTGTTTCTCTTTTTTAAAAAAGAGAAACTAAAAAATAAACAAACACAAAATAAAAATCCACCAGCCTAGCTGGTGGTTTTTCATATAACGGGTAAAACCCTATTTCACTAGCAGCACGCAAGC
>CANQYX010000026.1 GCA_947628205.1 uncultured Clostridia bacterium | reverse complement strand
TTTGGCAGGGGAGACGCGATTCGAACACGCAACCTACGGTTTTGGAGACCGCTACTCTACCATTGAGCCACTCCCCTATGTTTTTGTATTATAAATCAATTTGACGCATTTGTCAACAATTATAAAACAATTTTTTAATTCGCGTAAAAAGATTTGACTATTTGCTAATTCTTTGTTATTCTTGTTATAATAATAAAAGGAGTGTATTATGCAATATTATTTAAGACCAATTTCAATAACTAGGGATGAGGTTTTGGCTGAACCTGCCACAATTGTAAAAAAGGACGAAAAAGGCAAGGTAGAAAATGTCATGGCACGAAAAGCTGGAGACGAAATTAACACAATTTATAGTGTTGACAGCCACATCATCACTGATGGCAACACAAAATTGCTAAATGTCCAAGATTTAACACAAATTAAAAACATTATAAAAGCATATATAATGCTGTTTGGGGAAGAAAAAATTGATGAAAGCAAAATTTCCGATTTCGTCAAAAAACAAACCGGTAAAGATGTAAAGTTTATCATAGATAAAATTTCAAAAAAATATTGTCATCCAGATACTGAAAAATTTCCTTACTATTCCGAAGATATAGAAGTAAATTTAATAAATAAAAATATTGATACTTTATAATCAAAAAAGAGTTGCAAATTGCAACTCTTTTTTTATTTTGCAGTGTCTGTAAAGCGAGATTCGCGAATAACGTTGACTTTGATATGCCCTGGGTATTCAAGTTTTGCCTCAATTTCTTTGGCAATATCGTGCGCCAAAACTTGTGCCTCGTCATCGCTTATCTGTTCTGGCTTAACCATAACGCGAATTTCACGCCCGGCTTGAATAGCATAAGTTTTGTCCACACCCTTAAATGCGTTGGCAATATTTTCAAGGTCTTGCAAACGTTTAATGTAGTTTTCAATCGACTCGCGCCTTGCGCCCGGCCTTGCGCTTGAAATTGCATCGGCCGCTTGCACAATAACTGCCTCAAGCGTTTTTGGCTCAACATCGTTGTGGTGCGCCTCAATGCAGTGCACAACTGCTTCGCTCTCCTTATATTTCCTAGCAAGTTCAACACCGATTGAAACGTGCGTGCCTTCAACTTCGTGGTCAACCGCCTTGCCTAAATCGTGCAGCAAGCCACCGCGGCGCGCAACTTTTTCGTTTGCGCCAACTTCGGCGGCAATCATGCCGGCAATAAATGACACTTCAAGCGAATGATTTAGCACATTTTGGCCATAACTTGTCCTATACTTTAACCTACCCAAAACCTTAACAATTTCTGGGTGAATGTTGTGGATATCCGCATCGAAACAAGCGTTTTCGCCCGCCTCTTTTATGCTATCCTCAACATCTTTTTGTGCTTTTTCGACAAGTTCTTCAATTCGGGTTGGGTGGATGCGCCCATCCAAAATAAGTTTTTCAAGCGCAATGCGCGCAACTTCCCTTCTAACAGGGTCAAAACTAGAAAGTGTGATTGCTTCTGGAGTGTCATCCACAATAAAATCAACGCCCGTTGCGGCCTCTAGCGCCCTAATGTTGCGCCCCTCACGGCCGATAATGCGCCCTTTCATTTCCTCACTAGGTAAGGTTACCACGCTTGTTGTAACTTCGCTAGTGTTATCCACCGCGCATTTTTGAATTGCAAGCGTGATAATGTTTTTTGCTTTCTTTTCTGCTTCTTCGCGCGCTTTATCTTCAATGTCCTTTGCAAGTTTAACTGCATCAACCTTCGCTTCCTCAGCATAGCGGTCGATTATAACTTGCCTAGCCTCTTCTTTGCTCATCGCGCTAACTTTTTCCAGCTCTTTAACAATGCTTTCTTGCATTTCGTCAAGCGCATTTTCCTTTGAATTTAGTGCCTGAATTTGGTTTTGAACGCGCTGTTTAGAGGCCTCTAACTCCTCAGTTTTCTTTTCCAAACTGGCCTCGCGCTTGTTCAAAAGTTCTTCACGTGCATACAAACGCTCCTCATTGCGCTTGTTTTCCTCCCTTCGCTCCCTATTTTCTTGCTCGAAGGTGGATTTTAAAAGGTCTATTTCCTTGTTAGTTTGAGCCATCTGCTCATTTTTAATTTTTTCTGCATCTTTTTTAATTTGTTCTGCTTGAGTGTAAGCATCTTTTAAAATTTTATCCGCATTTGCTTTGCCCGATTTTTTCTTTTTAATAACAACAGCCGCATAAGTGCCAACCCCAACGCCCACGCCGACTGCTAGCATAATAATAGATAAAACAATGGTTAATGTTATGCTCACACTACATAGCAAACTTACATTTGTTACGTTCATGTTTACCTACCTTTATTGTTACTTTAAACCAAAATTTAACCAATTATAAATATAAAAATTACAAAATATATAATTTAAAATATATCCAACCAAAAGGTTAAAACCCCTAGTTTTTTAGCAACAAAATTATTATAAACTAAATTTTATCATAAGTCAAGCATTATTAAAAATAAATGAAAAAATTTTATAGAAACAATGCTAGTTTCTAATTATTGTGTATTATGTGCACATAGTACACTATATATTGTTTAAATCTATAACTTCAATGTTATCAATAACAAGTTTTAACAAGGCATCATAGTCAATTTTGCTCTCTTCAAGTTGTGCTTCGGCAATCTTTGGCTTAATAACCGGATTGCGTGGCAAGAACACTGTGCAGCAATCTTCATAAGGCAAAATGCTGGTTTCGTACGTGCCAATTTCTTTCGCCAAGGCAATAATTTCGTCCTTATTAAAACTTATAAGCGGGCGCATAACCGGAAATTCTGCCACTGCGTTTGTGGATGTTAAACTTTCAATTGTTTGGCTTGCCACCTGCCCCAAGCTTTCGCCCGTTACAATTGTTTTATATTTAAATTTCTTGCAAATCGCGTTGGCTACCCGTATCATTGCGCGGCGCAAAAGGTTAATTGCATATTCCGTTTTGCAATTTACATGAAATTCCTCTTGCATTTTGGTCATGCTGCAAACATACATATATCGCGCACCAATAAAGGTTTTAATTTTTTGGGCAAGCGTTATAACCTTTTCTTTTGCAAGCTTGCTTGTGTATGGAAAACTATCAAAATGCAAAATATCTTGCCTTAAACCGCGTTTTGCCATGCAAAAACCGGCAACCGGGCTGTCTATCCCGCCACTTAAAAGCAGCAATCCGTCCCGATATTCGCCCAAAGGCAAGCCGGAATAGGCATAAATAAGTTCACTAAACACATAAGTTTTGCCATTTTCGCGAATATCCACGCTGATTGTGGTTTGCGGATTGTGAATATCCACCTTTGCATTTTTATTTTTTTCAAGTAAAATTTCGCCTAGTTCGGCCGCAAAATCGTTGGATTTTATAGGGAACGATTTATCCGCCCTATTCACATTACATTTAAAACCGCCGTCAATTTTTAAACCCGCAACATAATTTTTAATTTCTTGTTCATCGTTATTTAGTTCCACCGCTGGCGAAATAGAATGCACACCAAAAACGCATTTTAAACGAGTAATTATTTCATCTTTATCTTGAAAATCGCGCACTAAAAGGCGATTTTGGATATTTTCCAATTTAAAATTCAACCCAGCAAGTGCATCCTTAATGTTATTAAACAAAAGTTTTGTAAAATATTTTTTATTTCCACCCTTCAAGTGAATTTCATTAAATCTAATTAAAATTACTTCATTCATCTTTTAGTTTTCTCCCTATAAAGTTTAACTGCCTCATTAAGCGCGCGGCCAAGATTAAAGCAATCCTCAACCGAAATTTCTGGGCCAAAACTAAGCCTTACCGCGCCCTCGACATAATCTTTTGGCACAAGTTGAGATATAACGCGGTTTTGCTTTGCCTTGCTGTTGCATGCTGAGCCTGTGCCAATTAAATAACCTTCATTTTCAAGAATATGCTCGATAGTTTCTCCTTGCACACCCTTAAAGCAAAGTGAAATTATGTTGCTTGCACACTGCTCGTCTGACACACAAATGTAATCTGCAGAAAGAGCACTCAAAATTGCCTGCTTGTGTGCGGAAAAATCCGTTAATTTAACATGTTCTAGTGCAGTTTTAAAAGCTAAAATTGCCGGCAAATTTTCCGTGCCCGAACGCAATCCCATCTCTTGGCCACCACCAAAAATAAGCGGTTTAAACTTGTTTGGCTCGGCAATATATAGCGCGCCTATGCCCTTTGGCCCGTTTATTTTGTGGGCTGAGATTGTGTAATAGTCCACGCCCAAATCTTTTAAATTGATTTCTAACTTTCCAACCGCTTGCACGCCGTCACTATGCACAATAATGTTTTTATTGTAGCCTTTAACCAAATTTGTTATGGCATTAATGTCGTTTATTGCACCCGTTTCGTTGCTTACATGGATAACCGACACAAACACAACGCTTTCATCCAACTCGCGCTCAAGCGCTGCCATATTTACGCCGCCATTTTTATTAAGCGGCACAAAAACAACATTGTACCCCAACTCTTTAAAATGTTTTGCTGCCTCGTAAACCGAACTATGTTCGCCCGCACTGATTAAATACTTTTTATCCTTACGCGTTATGTTACTATATAACACCGCATTGTTGCTTTCGGTGGCCGAGCCGGTGAAAATGAAGGTTGAATTTGGCTTACCCTTAAAATAGCGCACAAAAAACGCGCGAGCGCCCTCAATTTGCTTTTTAACCTCTAGCGCCGCACCATAAAGTGCGCTTGGGTTATAAAAATTTTCGCTTGCCTTATTGTATGTTTCAAGTGCAAGTTTAGAAATTTTTGTGGTTGATGCGTTATCGAAATTTAGCATTATATTATTATAGCACATCAATCGGTTTTAATCAATTGTTTAAGGCACTAAATTTAGCGATTGCCCCAAACTTCCGCCATTTAAATAGACCTCTGGCACTTTGCCCACAATAATACTCTCCGCCAAAAGCACCTGACTTGTGGTGTAAACGTCATAAGATTTTATAGGCATAACAATGCTAACGTGGATGTCCACATACAAAAACAGTGCGTGGCGCGTCATATTTATGCCAACCGCATTAAACTCGCTTTCAAAAGTTCCGCTAACCGATCCAATGGGTACAAGTTTTAAATTGACAATCGGCCCGCGTCCAAGCAAAAACGGGATGCCTGTAAAAGTGCCAATATTCAGCGGCAAGCCATCCTCGCCTATTGAATCCATTAAAAACTGCGCCTCTTTAACAATTTCGCGCGTTATGCTGTTTATTTCGTATTGATTTGCCGAAAACGAAGCAATTTCGCCGCTCGCATTGTACGAAATGTCTATAAGTGTGTCGTAACTTATAGAGCGGTTTATAACATTGCTGACCGCCAAATTGACCGCTTGCTCTGTTAGCGCACGCGTTTGCGCGGCTGAATAGGTTTTAATAACTGGGTTAACAACTTTTAAATAATAAATCGCCCCCAAAAACAAAAATAAAAAAGATAGAACAAAAAAACTTATTTTTCTTTTACTCCATCTTTTTTTCATAATATATTAAATTAAATATAAATATAAATTATTTAATTGCGCCAAATTTCGACAAGATTTTTTAGTGTCCGCCTTTTTTGGTTTTGCTGCTGAAAATTAGCGCAAACAGGAAAGACGCAAAAATTGCCATGGATATTCCGCCAGCCGCGGCTGTTAGCCCGCCCGTGAAAATGCCAATTATGCCATATTCTTTTGTTGCCATAATTGCGCCACGCGCCAAACTTGCGCCAAAGCCAATGATTGGCACGCTTGCGCCCGCTTTGGCGAACTCTTTAAATGGCGCATATACATTAAACACTTCAAGCACCATGCCGATGACCATAAACAGCACCAATATGCGCGCGGTGGTTATTTTTGTGCGGATAACCAAAATTTGCCCGAGAAAGCAAATAAATCCGCCCACTAAAAAAGATATTACATAATCCCAAACGCTAATCATCCCCACTCCTTTTGGCAGGTTTTTTGCTAATTACTGTCATGTTAACTCGCTTTTCGTTAGCCGATTTTTTGCCTGCCATAACTTTAACTGACTGCAACTGCTTTTTTGCCTTATCCTTTTGCTCGCCGCCACAATATTCAAACTCAACCGCATGCGCAATTCCGGGTATTGTGTCCCCTTGTTGCGAAGTTGTGGTGGACATAAGCGCGCCGGTTGAAACAAGCAAAACTCGCTTAAATTCGCCTTTTTTAAGTTTGGACAAAATATATCCATTAAACACGCTTGCGCTGCAGCCAGCGCCACTTCCACCCATGAAAACGCGCTCGGTTTTGTCGTAAATCATGCAGCCACAGTCGCTATAATTTTTTCCCAAAACCACCTTGTGATGTTCCATAAGGTCAATTAAAATTTCGCTACCCAGTTTGCCCAAATCGCCCGTGGCAATAAAGTCATAATCCTTAGGCGAGCGGCCCATATTTTTAAGGTGTTCCAAAATAGTATCGCACGCGGCAGGTGCCATTGCCGCGCCCATATTATTAACATCCGCTATGCCATAATCGGTAACTCGCCCAAAGGTTGCTGCAACCACACGCACATTGCTTGGTGTATTTGACACTATGCTAGCACCACCACCTGTGATTGTCCATTGCGCGGTTGGTGGGCGCTGATTACCTAGTTCAAGCGGAAACCTATATTGCCTTTCCGCGCTACTAAAATGCGTGCAAGTGCCGGCAACCACATTTTCGGCTAGCCCATTATCCACAAAAATGCTGGCAAGCGCAAGCGATTCTGCCATTGTGGCGCACGCCGAATAAACTCCAACAAATGGCAAACCCAGTTCACGCGCGGTGTATGATGAGCTTACAATTTGGTTTAATAAATCGCCACCAAAGAAAAATTCAATATTATCCACACGCAGGCCGGCAGCGTCAATTGCCCCAACAACAATATCTTGCAAAAGTTTGCGTTCTGCCTTTTCAAAGGTTTTTTCTTTTAATGTATCGTCTTTTAAAATATAGTCAAAATAATCTTTTAGTGGACCTTTGCCTTCAAGTGGGCCAACAATGCTATATCCATTTAAAAGATAAGGTTTATTTTTAAATTTTATTGTTTGCATAACCCACCGCCTAAATAACCAACCCAACAATTCCACAAATAATTGAGCCGACTACACCACAAACAATAACAGGGCCGGCAATCGTGAACATTTTTACGCAAATGCCATAAATTATACCCTCTTTTTTAAACTCTATGGCTGGGCTAGAAATTGAATTGGAAAACCCAGTTATTGGGATAACCGACCCTGCGCCACCCCACGCACCAATTACGTCATAAAAGCCAATGCCGGTGAAAAAGCAGGTTAAAAATATAATGGACATAAGCATGCAAGTTGTAACTTCGCTTTCGGCAAGGTTTGGAAACAAATGGCTGTATAAATCAAAAAACCCTTGCCCAATTGCGCAAATAATTCCTCCCACCAAAAATGCCTTAAAAAGCGAGGGCCATGCCTTAGTTTTGGGTATTTTTGATTCGACATAAAGGTTATAATTTGTGTTTCTTTTTTCTCTATCCATAAAAAACTCCTTATTTGATAGTTGCCATATTTTATTTTTTTAAAAAAGAAAATTTAATTTTATTAATATTCGCCATTTAAACATCAAGAAATTTATAATAATGACAAAATAATTTAAAATTCCCACAAAAATAATAAATATTTCTTGCAATTTTGCTCAAACTAAATTGACAAAAGGAGATTTTATTATGAAAAAAATATTGGCTGTATTATCTGTTTTGGGCATAGCAACATTATTAACCGGTTGCAATAATATGAAAGTGGATAACTTTCAAAAAAATATTCAAGATTTTAAAGAGCATGTTAGTGCTTATACAAATGTTAATAACATTCAAACCACACAAACCAAAGTGGGTAAATATTTACTAAGTTCGAGCTTAAATGAAGGCGAAACGGATATTAAGCCATCTTTGCCGGACAAAACTAGCCAAACTAAAGATGAATTAATAAACAAAGAAACTGATAACGATCCGATTGAAAACGAACAAAAAGATGAACCATCAATTGTTAAACCAACAAACGAAATGACTGCAGAAACAGAAGTTCCTATTCAACAAATGGATGTTAACGGGCAAGATGAAAAGTTAAACGAAGTTGAACCAAAAGACACACAAATTTCAACCCTTTACTCTTTATCAAGCGATGTCGATGATTGTTGCGAAGATTTTGTAACCCTTAAACAAAATATTACCAACGCAATTTTAGAAACGCAAAATCTTATAGACAAAGTTAACAAAAAAGAAATTGAATTAACCAACGAACAAAAAATGCTTATTACCGAACAATCAAGCCAACTTAAAGATTTGGGACGCCAACTGGCTAGAAGCACAACCGAATTATCTATAAGTTTAAGTGATTTAAATAACTTAATGCTAAATAATGGCGATTTAAACACCCTTTCACTTAAATATTTAATAGTTTTAGACAACTTAGTTAACGGCAACGAAATGCTAGAAAATGGGCTGCATTCGCTAAACATGATTAATAACTTGTTTAATATGGACACAACATTGCCACCTAATAACAGGGGAAGGATTCTATATGGCTTTAAACACAACAATGAAGAGCCAATAATAAAAGATTATTTAATAGACAACGAAGGCAACATTAAAGAAAACACAAACGATTCTGAAAACATTGAACCATCTGAAGAATCTCAAGAAAATAACAATTTAACCGAAGAAACAAATGTCGAAGTTAAAAAAGAAAAATCCAAAATAAAAAATATTGATACAATGCAAAACAATCAAAAAATGAACATTGACAGTTATAACAACAATAACCGCCATAATGTAGATAGCTTTTTTAACACCGCTCTTTTAGATAATGAATTTATGTATGGCAACGGATATGGCCCTATGGCTAATGGCGGAATTATGTATGGCTACGGGAACAATGGATATAACCAGCCATACAACGAAAATGCCACTGCCAACAACGGCCAATACAATGAAGGTGCAAATACCAATAGAAGTGTATTAAACAACAATAACACACAAAATAAAGAACAAAATGTTGGCAGGGCAAAAAATAAAAAATTTAAAATTTCAAAAAATGTGGATAGTTATAAAGATGTAAACACCCCAACTCTTACAACAAGATTTGGCAAAATAAAAAATGCGGTATCTGGGTTTTTTAACAAATTTCATAAAAAAGATAAAGCGAACCCAATATATCGCTTTAATCCAAATGATGACGAGATAAATGGTTAATTAAAGGTCTATCCCCTCTTTAAGTTCATTTAAAACTTTATTTTCAATTCGACTTACTTGAACTTGGCTAACGCCAAGTTCTTTTGCAATTTCGCTTTGAGTTTTATCCAGATAATAGCGCATAATAATCACTTGCTTTTCGCGTGAAGTTAAGTTTTTAATCATTTCGCGCAGTGCAAGTTTGTCCACATAATTCTCAACTGAAAAATTATCCGGCAATTTATCCAAAATGCTGGTGGAATCTTCGTCATCGGCGAATTTTTCATTTAAAGAAAGTGGCGTTGTGTTTGCTTCCATTGCAAAAACAATGTCGCTAATATCCATGTTAAATTGCTTTGAAAGAATTTCTAAACTAGGGTTTTCGCCATATTTTTTGTTATATTCGGCAATGTAATTTTTAATTTGAATTGCGGTGTGCTTTATGCTGCGGCTGACCTTAACGCTTCCATCGTCACGCAAAAAACGCTTGATTTCTCCTGCAATCATAGGCACAGCGTAGGTTGTAAATTTAACATTGAAACTTGCATCGAAATTGTTGATGGCTTTAACAAACCCAAGCGCACCAAGCTGATATAAATCGTCATACTCAATGCCCTTGTTCAAATATCTTTTAACCACGCTTTTTATAAGTGGCGAATTTAATGTTATTAGCTTTTCTTTTGCAAGGTCATCGCCAGTTTTAGCAAGTTCCACCAATTCGGCAGTCTGCTCTTGTGTTAGCATCACCACCCCACAACTTGCTGTTGTTTTTCGCTATGCTTGTTCTCAATTTCCTTATACATTTTAACGGTTAAGCCGGTTTTGCTGTTTTTAACTTCTAGTTTATCCATAAAACTTTCCATAACGGTAAATCCCATTCCGCTGCGCTCCTCGTTTGGTTTGCTAGTATAAAATGGCGTTAGCGCGCGTTCAATATCTTGTATGCCAATGCCATTATCGGCAATAGATATGGCAATTTTATTGTCTTGAGTTACAATTTTCATAGTTACATAGCCAGTTGAATTTGGATAGGCATGCACAATAACATTTGTAACTGCCTCATTAACCGCGGTTTTAATGTCATCAAGTTCGCTCAAACTTGGGTTAAGCGGCAAAATAAAACTTGCCACCACATTGCGCGCAAACGCTTCGTTTTCCACAATCGCTTTAAATTTGATTTCCATTGAATTTTTCATTGTTCCCCCTTTAAACAATTTTGGGCATAATTTCATAAAGCCCGCTCATTTTAAAAATTCGTTCGGCATTTCTGCTAGGATTGGTTATAAAAATTGGTTTGTTGCTCTCTTTCATCTTTTTGTATCTGCCAATTAGCACTCCCACCCCGGTTGAATCCATAAACGTTAGTTCGCTTAAATCCAGCACAATTTGGATAAACCCTTTTTCTGTGTCCATAATTGTGTCAAGATTTTTTCTTACCGTTGGCGCGGTGTATTCGTCCAGTTCGCCCGACAGCATAATATATAGAGTTTTGTTAACAATTCGAGATTTTATTTGCATATTTCGCTCCTCAACAATATGCTAACAAACAAATTCGCGCAAAAAATAAAAACTATTGTTGAAACACAATGGTTTTTTGTCTATCCTTGTTGAATTTGAAATACTAAAATAATCGTTAAAATTTTTGCATATGTTTGACAAAATTTTTATTTGAATTTATAATACTTTTAATAGGGGTTTACAAAGGAGAAATTATGAGCAAAGCGAACTATGAATTGTTGTCTAACTACATAAACATTTTAACAAATGGCGTGGATAACACCGAAATGGCAACTCGCCCAAAATGGCAAAACGGCAAGCCAGCGCACACCGTTGGCGTTATTAATGAGATGCACAAATACAATTTGCAAGACGAGTTCCCTATTGCCAGCGTTAGAAAGTTATATTGGAAATCTTGCATAGACGAAACTTTGTGGATTTGGCAAAAAAAATCTAACAATGTTAAGGATTTAAATGCTCGCATTTGGGACCAATGGGCAAATAAAGGTGAACATCCCGAGCAAGAAATTGGCTCTATTGGCAAGGCATATGGCTATCAACTGGGGCTTAAAAACATTAAAACAAAAAATGGATATGTTGACCAAGTTGACGCGGTTTTAAACGAAATTAAAACCAACCCCGGAAGCCGAAGGATTATCACAAACATTTATAATCATAGCGATTTGCACGATATGAACCTTTACCCTTGTGCCTACAACACAACTTGGCTTGTTAAAAAAGGCAAGTTGAATTTAACCTTGCATCAACGCAGTAATGATACACTATCCGCCGGTGCGTGGAACGTTGCGCAATATGCTGCTCTGCTTGTTATGTTTGCGCAAGTTACTGGGCTTGAAGCGGGCGAATTTTGCCATTTTATTGAGGATTCTCACTGTTACGACATGCACATTCCACGTGAATTTCAGGTTATTTTAAACCATTGCTCTATAATTCAAAAAAGATTGTATAATGTTACATTAGATAAAATTTTTAAGTGCGAAGATAAAGAAACAATTAGGCAATTTGAAGATGTTTTGGACGAATTAAAAGAACATGATTATATGTTTGATTTTGACAGCGAATTTAAGGATGCCGAAAGAGTTTCGCTAGATGAAAACACAAATTGGTTTGAATATTTAGATTATATTAGAAAAACACCTGAGTTAGCGATAGCAAAAACATTAATTCAAAAAATGATTGCCTACCCTAAACTAGACAAATTTTTGGGCTTTGAAACGCCAAAATTGAAACTCGACCCTAATGTTAAAGATTTTTACGATTTTAAATCCCCACGCACCTACACAGGCAGCGGCATAAAAGTTGAGGACGGCAAACTTGTGCGCGATGGCAAATATGTTAACAACCCAGAATCTAGTTTCAACCTTGAGGGCTATAACCCAGAAAGCGAAGGGTTTGAATTTTCCACCCCAGTCCCTGTTGCTGAATAGAAAACTAAACAAAGAAACAAAGGAAAAACTTGGCAAAATGCCAAGTTTTTAATTTATAACACAAAAATAAAGAACAATATAAGTGCAACAATTATTGCGCAGCCACCAAACAGCCACAACAGCAAGCGCAGTGGATTTTTAGGGAGCGAGCCAACTTTGCCCGTTTCGCCATTAATTAGCACCTTAACTTTGCGCTCTTGCTCCACGCCATTCTTTTTATATTTTTCTTTCGTTTCAACAAAATATATTGGCACAAGGCAATAGTTATATTTTTTATCTTGCAAATCTAGTTGCATATCTATCGTGTCTATATCATCGCAATTATGGCGTTTTAAAATTACGCGTTTTAAATCTTCCTTAATTAATTTTTCTGCCAAATTTACACAATCAGCAAAAGGTTTGTCCAGTTTTTGCAGTGCATACCCTTGCATAAACTCTTCTCTAAACCTAAAAGCCGGACTGAAATCGTAAGGCATTATGCTTAAAAGTTCGCGCTGTTCAAGGCCGTAGTTAGCTTCAATTAAAATATCCCTATAAGATTTATCCACCATGCCAACAACATGCTTATGCTTAATTTGTGATGAAATTTGAGTGCCTTCTTTGTCCTTTTCAGTGTAACTAAAAATGCCAGAATATCTGCAAAAAGCATTTATATCAAAACAAAAAGTGTTAGCGTAAACGCCAACAATGTCGCGCTCTTTAATGGTTTTAAACAACTTTCGGTTGGCAGAAATGCGCCAAAAAGCTGCCTTTTTCAATTTTTTTAGCGCTTGCGCAGGTGTTAAATGAAATGGAATTATGCTATCCACATTAATTATTTTGGCCTGACTTTGTTCGGTTTCAATTATTTCACCGCAATATGGGCATTTATTTGAAAGTTGATATTTAGAAAGTTTCAAATTTGCACCACACGCATTGCATTTGACATTTTCAACATAATCCGGCGTTTTTTCCTGTTCTGTTTGCTCCAAAAAACTATCATCAAATGGTTTTTTATCAAAATACAAATTAGAATCAATTTCGTTTACATGACCGCAAACTTCGCATTTGTTTCCGCCATCTTTTGCGCTGAAGCGCACCGCCCCGCCACAATTTTCACAAAAATTTACCATATTTAGATTTTAGCACATTAAAAAATATAAAACAACAATTATTTAATTGTTAATTAAAAATTATCAATAAAATGTTTAACAAAAAAACGCCAATTTACTTTTATTGTCTGTGCCTAAATTGTACCTAAATTTTTAGCAGCACCCTATATAACAATATATAGAAAAAACACCACCTTATATGGTCGTGTTCTGTTTTGGTGGGAAGAAGTGGATTCGAACCACTGAAGACGAAGTCGACGGATTTACAGTCCGTTGCATTTGGCCGCTCTGCAATCTTCCCATAAAAATGCCTATTTAAAGGCATTTTAACGAGTTATTTTCCCTGGAGCTAGTGAAGGAATCTTCACTACATGGAGCTAGTGAAGGGAATCGAACCCCCAACCTGCTGATTACAAGTCAGCTGCTCTACCGTTGAGCCACACTAGCATATTAGTTTTTTTTGCAGCTGACGAAGTAACCATCACTGCAATCGTTTTTTTCTTGTTCGTAGAGCTTTTTACTGACATTTAAACTTGTGATGATTGAAGTCAGCTGCTCTACCGTTGAGGCACACTAGCACATTTTCCGCCTCTCGGCTGGTGCCTCAATTTGGAATCAAGCTTGCGTTTGTTTCCGCCTCGCGGCTGGTGCCTCGAACCGGAATCGAACCAGTGACACAAGGATTTTCAGTCCTTTGCTCTACCGACTGAGCTATCGAGGCAAAATAAAATGGCGATCCGTACGAGACTTGAACTCGTGACCTCCGCCGTGACAGGGCGGCGCTCTAACCAACTGAGCTAACGGACCAGACAGATATTTAGGGTTGCCTTTCGGCTGGTGGGCCTTCACGGACTTGAACCGCGGACCGACCGGTTATGAGCCGGTTGCTCTAACCAACTGAGCTAAAGGCCCCTAATGGTCGGGGTGAAGGGACTCGAACCCCCGGCCCCATGATCCCAAATCACGTGCGCTACCAACTGCGCTACACCCCGCCGTTACTTTGTTATTCTACACTAAACCGAATTAAATGTCAATAATTTTTAGCAAATTTTTCAAAAATTTT
>CANQYX010000025.1 GCA_947628205.1 uncultured Clostridia bacterium | reverse complement strand
GGATATCAATATATAATGACTTATGTTAGAAGTTTGGCAAAAAACGAAATGAGCCATGCCAAATTGTTTTTCAACAAAATTAGTGAATTGGGCGGGCAAAATGTGCAAAACATTGAAATAAAAGCGGGCTATCCATTTAGAACGGGCGAACTAGTTGAAATTTTTAAAATAGAGGCGGAAAACGAGCGTATGAGCGGCGAAAGTATCTATCCAAAATTTGCTGACATTGCGCGCGACGAAGGGTTTAAAGACGCGGCAGATTTGTTTGACAAAGTTGCCAAAGTTGAAATAACTCACAAAAACATTTTAACTAACTTTTATCAAGGGCTAAAAAAGGGCACACTTTACAAATGCAAAACTGGCGTTCACTCATTTAAGTGCGATGAGTGTGGCACAATTGTTGAGGGCAAAGCCGCGCCAAAAACATGCCCACTTTGCAATAACGGGCAGGGGTATTTCCGCGTGGATTTTAGCATAATTTAGTAAAAAATTTTAAAATTTAATAAAATATTTTCAAAATTAATAAAAAATTTAATTAATTTTACAAAATTATTATAAAAATTGCATTTTTTAATAAAAAACGGCAGAAAATTAATTCTGCCTTATTTGTCGTTAACAAATTCCAATTTATTGTTTGGATATTCTTTAACAAAATCTTCAAAAACTTTAACGATTAAATTTAACATATAATTTTCGTAAGGTTTTTCTGTCTTAATCGCTTTTAAATCAAAATTTTTTAAAATATACTTTACATTTTCATCTTCTTTATAATATAAAAATTCAAATAGCATATCCGCACTACAATTCAAATCGGTATAATCTTTAAAATCGTTTGTGTGAGGGCCGTCTAATTTAATAAATATATCTTTATAAAAATCTTTAAACGATTTGTAATCATTTTTATCAAAAATTATTGTTTTCATTTTTTCTCCTTAATAAATATAAATAAAGTTTTTGTATGCGTGGTCATCGGAATAAAACATAAGGCCATCGTTTGAATAAAATAATCTTAACGCATTACGATCTCCAGTGGAATAATCAACATCACACTCATACCAAATTCTACCTTCTTTTTCTGGCAATAAACGGTCTTTATTATAATATATATCCCCGCCCATCATCTTTCCAGGCGCGACATCGCTTAGGTTGTTTTTGCCTCTTATCCAACCTAGTTTTTTTGCTTCATCTTTGGTTATGTAATAGTCTGGCAATTTTCCAAATGCTTTTAAATATACATCCGGCGCGGTTATTCCTTTTTTTGAAATATTGCCAGCAAGTTGTTCTTTAACTTGGGTGTATTTGCAATCACACAAAATATGTGCGGGCAATTCAACATGGTTTCCGTTTTCATAAATTCTTCTATCACGATATGAACAATCTTCGCAAGGTTTATTGCAAATTCCAATATGGTGATATTGTAAAAATTTTGATGTGTATTAAACACGTTTTAGTTTGTTAAACCAATCTTTTATTCTATCTAGTATATCCATTTTTTAACTCCCGAAGGAGTATAGCAATAAAAATGTTAAAAAAATCTAAAATATGACAATTATTATTTTTTGCTGGTTGGGGTGATGCGGAAAATTGTGCCGCGCTGCTCGTGGTGGGCAATATCTAGCCGCACATTCACGTTAGGGATTATATTTTTGCTTTCCAAATAATTTGCAATTGTGCTTATTGCCAAATTTTCCGTGTTAGAGTGTTCGCTTACATGTGAAAGCACAACCAAGCGCGTGCCGGCGTGAACAAGCCGCTCAATTGCTTTGGCGCAATTTATGTTGGATAGATGGCCACGTCCGCCGCTAATTCGCTTTTTCAAAAATGGCGGATAGTTGGGGTAACTCATTAACATTTCTGGGTCGTAATTCGCTTCTAAAAACACAAGCGCGCTAGATTTAATTGCTTCAAACACAACATCGGTGAATGTGCCAATGTCGGTTACAATTGACGCAACCGCATCTTCTTCGCTTAGCCTATATCCAACACAATATTTGCTATCGTGAGGAACGGGGAAAGGTTGGATATGTAAATCTTCTAAATCGAAATCGCTATCAAAAAAATTAAATAAATGCCTGCAATTTGGCAGTTGATGAAACAAAATTTCGCTTATGTATGTGTGCGCGTAAATTGGAATATTGAACGCGCGCGCAAATTTTTCAATGCCCTTAATATGGTCGCTATGCTCATGCGTAATTAAAATTGCGTTTATGCTATCGGGCGCAACGCCAAGTTCGTTAAGCGCGTTTAAAACATAGGCAAGGGGTTTGCCATCATCAATTAAAACCCTTGCTCGTTCAGTTTCCACATAAGTGCAGTTGCCACTGCTGCCACTTGCCAAATTGCAAATTCGCATAGCGTTATAATAGCAGATTTTGTAAATTTTTGCAACAGTTTTGTGTTAATAATTTTTTGCCAAAATTTTCATTTGATTAGAAATTCTATTACTGTTATACAATGAAGAGATACACTCCACTCGCAATGCTCGGTCGGTATGACATGGAGATGAATTCTCAATAGGAAATGCCATTGAAAATTTATAAAAAAATTTTTTAAATTTGTTAAATTTGACATAAAAATTCATAAATTTTTGAATTTTTGCCCTTATTTTTTTAATTTTTAAAATTTTTTAGTTAAAAATCGATTTTTATTTATTTGTGTTTTATTTTGTTTTGTGTTAAAATAATTTTATGAAAAATACTTTAAAAGTTGAAAATAAAAAAGAAAAAGCATATTTAGTTTGCCCCTATGTTGATATGAACGAGGCGGACTATCGTAGTCAAGAATTAAAATTATTGGCAGAAAGCGCGTTGCTTGAAATTGTTGCGTGCAATGTTTTTTTAGTTAAAGAAACCAACGCTCGCACCTATTTTGGCATTGGCAAAGCAGAGCAAATTCGCGATGAGGTGGCAGAATTGGGTGCAGATGTTGTCATTTTCGATTGCCCACTAACCGGCAGCCAACTTAGAAACTTGAATGAAATTTGCGGCGTTAAAACTATCGACCGCACCATGCTTATTTTGGATATTTTTGCCGGCCGCGCAAAATCAGGCGAGGGCAAGTTGCAAGTTCAACTGGCGCAGCTTAAATATTCGCTGCCTCGCCTTAATATGATGAATGCAAATTCAAACCGCAGTTCAACTGGCGTGGGCATGCGCGGCGCAAGCGAAACCAAGTTGGAGTTGGACAGGCGCAAAATTCAAGAAGACATTGCAAAACTTGAAAAGGAAATTAAAGAGATAAACAAACATCGCCAAACCACGCGAAAGCAAAGGTTAAGTTACACAAAAAGCGTTGCACTTGTTGGTTACACAAACGCGGGCAAATCCACACTTATGAACGCAATTGCAAAAGCAGACACTTATGCTGACGACCGGCTGTTTGCCACGCTTGATGTGCTTTCAAAAAAGGTGTGGGACGAAGGCACTGAATATGTGCTTGTGGACACGGTTGGTTTTGTTAGAAACCTTCCGCACGAGTTGATGTATGCCTTTTCTGCCACGCTTGAAGAAACACTTGATGCCAATGTGCTGCTTATGGTGGTTGACGCAAGCGACCCACATAAATACGAACAAATTTCTGTTGTGGAAAACGAATTTAGGCGTTTGAATATCGACCCCAACAAAGTTATTTTGGTTTACAACAAAATTGACAAAATTTCGGCGGAAGAAATTAAAACATTTAAATCTTACCCTTATTACACCTGCTATATAGGCGCAAAATCGCAAAAAAATATTGTTCAACTTAAACAGATGATAAGGGAAAAGTTGGAATCCTATTCATAAACGCGCGAACGCGCGCGCAGGCGGTTAGAGATGTTTGAAAGCGCAAACCAATGGCGCTATAATGAATGGCTAACATATTAAAATTGAAAGAAAAGTGTTTTGCGTAACACTTTTTTTCTTTTTGCGTAAGATGTATTATACAAAAGATTTTAAAGGTACCTAAGAAAAAACTTTTGTAAATACATACAAATTTTTTAAACACATTAGGAGGAATTATGTTTAATAAATTCTTTGGTGGTAATGACTGTGGTTGCAATGGCAACACTGGCTGCGGCGGCAATGGTGGTTGCGACATCTGCACATTAATAATTTTAATATTATTATTATGCAATTGCGGTTGCAAAGACCCATGCTTCTTAATCATCATCTTGTTATTACTTTGCGGCTGTGGCTGCGGCAACCAAGGCAACGCAGGTTGCGGTTGCTAAGACGTAAAGTAATAAAAGAAGTTCTGGCAAAATCTTATTTTGACAGATAATCGCAAAACTTTGTGGCTGTGGCTGCGGCAATACCCAAAACAATGGCTGTGGCTGCTAAAAGCAGGCAAGACGCAAAGTAATGGGGACCCCACAACACGCAAGTGTTGAAGGGGAAAAGGAGCAATCGCTAAAAGGTGCAAATTGCGTAACAAAGTGGAGCAAGTAAGCAAAAAAGGCGAATTGCGACGCGCGGCTGTGGCTGCGGCAATACCCAAAACAATGGCTGTGGCTGCTAGACCGCAACTTAAAAACGCACGAAAACTATGTTTGAGTGCGTAAGAGGAGCAAACGCAAAAAGGCCTAATTGCCGAAAGAAAGGAGGCAATGGCTAAAGGGGCGATTTGCGACGAGCGGCTGCTAGGGCACAACCCCGAAAGGTGCAAGAGATTCTTCGCGTTGCTCAAATGACAATAATAACAACGTGCAACACGAAGAATCAAGCAACAAAAACAAAAAGTGGTTTAATCAAAAAAGGAGGGTGTAAGCCCCTTCTTTTTTGTATTAAATTTTTTTAAAATTTGCCTTTATATGGTTGCCTTTAAAGACAAAATCGGGTATCAATGCCAAATCAAGCATTTGGCAAACATCTGCAGAACAAAGCATGAACGCGTGGGCTTGCGGCTCGCCGAATGGTCGAGTGAGTCACATATAATTCTACTGAGTTGCGCGCCGATTTAATATTTCGGCAAAATTGCTAATAATTTTGCAAAATATGTGGGTGTAAGACAAATTTCTAAAAGAGCAAAGTTTTTTATTTTTCAACAAAATTTTAGAAAATTACTAATAATTTTGCAAAATATGCGAGTGTAAGTCAAACAAAATTGGACATAATTTTAAAATTTAAAAAAATTTTTTAAAAAACTATTGACATTGGTTGAAAATTGTGCTAATATGGGCTAGTATGAAATATTGTCTGCTTATGGGCTTATACAATAAATTGTATAAGGCGCAGGCAAAACACAACTAAATATTAAGGAGTTAATGAATGAATTCAAACACACTCAACATCAAAAGGGTAAAACGCGGGCGCGCTGAAAGAAAGAGTTTTGCCAAAATTGAAGTTCCTTACACTATGCCTGATTTGTTAAGCATTCAAAAGGAATCTTACAATCAGTTCATAAACGAAGGCATTGGGGAGGTTTTTACTGAATTCAACCCTATTGTAGATTACTCGAACAAAGCCGAGTTATCTTTTTTGAGCTATACTGTGGGCGACACACCTAAAAATAGCTGGAATGAGTGCAAAGTTAAGCAAACTAGCTACACCGTGCCACTAAAAGTTATGGTGCGTTTGCTTGTTAAAGAAACTGGTCAGGTTATGGACCAGGAAGTTTTCATGGGCGACATCCCTTATATGAGTAAGGATGGTGGCTTTATTTGCAATGGTGTTGAACGTGTTGTTTTGAACCAGATGATTAAAGCCCCTGGCGTTATTTTCGATGGGGAAATGAATAAATATGGCAGGATGGACTATTCTGGCGCAATTCAGCCAAGCTATGGCATGTGGGTGGAAACCGAGCAGGTTAGTGGCGATTGTCTGCGCATGAATGTGGACCGCAAATTTAAAATGAGCTTGGGCATTTTACCTAAGTGTTTTGGCTATACAAATGAGGATATGTACGCCATTTTTGGCAGGCACCCATTCTTAGTTAACACTCTTGAAAAAGAGCCACAAAACACGCAAGAAGAGGCATTAATTGAGTTCGGCAGAAAAACTCGCCCGGGCGAAATCCCTAACCCAGACAACACTTTGGCTTATATTAACGACCGTTTCTTTAACCCTCAACACTACAATTTTGAAAAGGTGGGCAGGTTTAAAGTTAACAAAAAATTGTCGGTTGCAAACCGAATTATGGAGCAAGTTGCAGCAACAGACATTAAGCAGGGCAAGAAAATTCTTGCGCATGCGGGCGAAGTTATAAGTTTTGAAAAGGCGTGGGCAATTCAAAACGCCGGCATTAACGAAGTTGATGTGTTGGTGGATAACAAAGTTGTTCGCGTTGTTGGCAACAAGCGTGTTGATCTTAAAGCATACACCGGCATCGATGGTGCAGAATTTGGCATAACCGAACTTGTTTATTTGCCACTTTTGGAGCAATTGATGGCGGATAGCAAGGACGAAAAAGCATTAAAACGCGCCATTGCTGAAAATGCAAGAAAGTTGGAAGATTTCCAAATTACATTAGATGATATTATGGGCACAATTGGCTATCATTTGAATTTGATTGATGGCTTAGGTCACACGGACGAAATAGATAACTTGTCTATGCGCCGCGTTGCCACAAGTGGCGAGTTGTTGCGTGACGAATTTAGGCGCGGCATGAACAAACTTCAAGCCCAAGTGCGCGAAACTATGCAAAGCCGTGATTTAACCGATGTAACTCCAAGCCAAATTGTTAACGCCCGCCAAATTAATAAAGCGTTTAAAGAATTTATGGCAACCAGCCAACTTAGTGCGTTGATGGATCAAATTAACCCAGCAGCAAGTTTAAGGCATAAACGTAGGTTGTCCTCAGCCGGCCCAGGTGGCGTAAGGCGCGAGCGCGCCACTGTTGAAGTGCGTGATATTAACCCATCGCACTATGGCCGCATCTGCGTGGTTGAAACACCAGAAGGCCAACAAATTGGTTTGATGACATCTATTGCATCGTACGCGCGCATTAATAAATATGGATTTATTGAAACGCCATATAGAAAAGTTGACCCTAAAACGCATAAAGTTTCGGATGATATAACATTCTTGATGGCGGATGAAGAACTTGGGCATTATATTGCGCAAGCCACCATCCCGCAAGATGATAATAAAACAATTTTGCCGGGCTATGTAGATTGCAGGCACAACGGCCAAACCGCGCATGTTGACGCCAGCATGATTGACCTTGTGGATTTAAGTCCAAGGCAGTTGTTGTCGGTTGGTGCAAGCCTTATCCCATTTGTTGAACACTGCGCTGCCAACCGTGCCTTGATGGGCTGCAACATGCAGTGCCAATCTGTTCCGCTTATTAAAGCCGAAAGCCCAATTGTGGGTACAGGCATTGAACATAAAATTGCGGTTGACTCGGGTGCACTTGTGCTTGCCGAGCAAGATGGCGTTTGCAAATATGTTTCGGCTGATTCCATCACTATGGAATATGCAGACGGCAGCATTGTAACGCACAAACTCCGCAAGTTTGAGCGCACAAACGAAAAAGCTTGCTTTAACCAAAAGCCAATTGTTAAAAAAGGCGAAAAGGTTAAGAAAGGTGCGGTTTTAGCCGATGGTGGCTCAACCGAAAATGGCGAACTTGCGCTTGGCAAGAACATGACAGTTGCTTTCATGAACTGGGAAGGTTACAACTTCGAGGATGCTATTTTGGTTAACGAGCGCATTGTGCGTGACGATGCCTTCACTTCAATTTCAATTCAACAAGTTAAAACTGAGGCGCGCACAACCAAGTTGGGCGATGAGGAAATCACGCGCGACATTGCCGGTGTTAGTGAAGATGCACTTAAAAATTTGGATGAAGATGGCATTGTCCGCATAGGCACCGAGGTTAAGTATGGCGACATTTTGGTGGGCAAGGTTACCCCTAAGGGCGAAACCGATTTAACCCCAGAAGAAAGATTGTTAAAAGCCATATTTGGCGAAAAATCTAAAGAAGTTAAAAATACATCACTAAAAGTTCAACATGGGCAAGAAGGCGTGGTTGTTGGCGTTGAAATTTTGTCTAGAAAGAATAAGGACGAACTTGATGCCGGCGTTAATGTTATGGTTAAAGTTTACATTGCTCAAAAGCGTATTTTGCAAGTGGGCGATAAACTTGCCGGCCGCTATGGTAACAAAGGTGTTATATCTGTTGTTTTGCCAGAAAGCGACATGCCATATATGCCAAATGGCGAAACGGTGGACATTGTGCTTAACCCACTTGGCATTCCATCTCGTATGAACTTAGGTCAGTTGATGGAAATGCACTTAGGTTGGGCAGCAAAGCACCTAGATTGGAAGGTGGAAAGCCCTGCGTTTGATGGCGCAACCGAGGAAGAAATTAAAGAGTTGTTAAAAGCCAACAACTTGCCAGAGGATGGCAAAATGCAACTATATGATGGCCGCACAGGTTTGCCATTTGAAAATAAAACAACTGTGGGCACCATGTATATGTTGAAACTAGATCACATGGTTGAAGATAAAATCCACGCGCGTGGCATTGGCACTTATGCACTTATCACACAACAACCACTTGGCGGACGTAGTCAACTTGGCGGCCAACGTTTCGGCGAAATGGAAGTGTGGGCATTGGAAGCGTATGGTGCATCACGATTATTGCAAGAAATGCTTACAATTAAATCGGATGATGTGGAGGGGCGTATTAAAACTTACGAAGCAATCGTTAAAGGCGAGCCTATCCCAGAGCCGGGCATGCCAGAATCGTTTAAAGTGCTTGTTAAGGAAATGCAAGGTTTGTGCCTAGATGTTAAGATTTTAACGGCAGATAACCACGAACTTACAATCACCGAAGTTGGCGAAGAAGGCGAGGAAATTCACCCAGTTGAGGCGGTTAATAAGCCTGTGCTTGAAGATGTTACTCTTGAATTTGACGATTTACAATCTGCTTACGAAAACGAAGTTAACGAAACCGCGTTTGACGAAAGCGATTTGTTTGACGATTTAGACGAATAAAATATTGAAAAGCAAAAATTTTTAGGAGAAATTAAATGTTTGAATTAAACAATTTTGACTCTATCCGTATTGGTATCGCTTCCCCCGAGATGATAAGGTCTTGGAGTAGGGGCGAAGTTACCAAACCAGAAACAATTAACTACCGCACACAAAAACCAGAAAAAGACGGTTTGTTTTGCGAGCGCATTTTTGGCCCTAAAAAGGACTGGGAGTGCCACTGCGGCAAATATAAACGCGTTAGATATAAAGGTGTTGTGTGCGATAAGTGCGGTGTTGAAGTAACTCGCAGCAAGGTTAGGCGTGAGCGTATGGGTCACATCGAACTTGCTTGCCCGGTTAGCCACATCTGGTTTTTCAAAGGCGTGCCAAGCAGATTAGGCATAATTTTGGACATGAGCCCTAAGCAGTTGGACGAAGTGCTTTATTATGTAAGTTATGTTGTGTTAGACCCTAAAAACACCGAATTTACTTATAAGCAAGTAATCCGAGATAGAGAATACCGCGAGGCTGTTGAAAAATATGGTCCGAATGGTTTCCGCGCTGGCATGGGTGCCGAGGCGGTTAAAGAATTGCTTAATGACATTGACCTAGAAAAAGAGCATGAAGAACTAGCAAAAATTATGCACACCGCAAAAGGCCAACGCAAACTTAAAGCCACCAAAAAGCTTGAAGTTGTGGATGCCTTTATAAAATCGGGCAACAAGCCAAGTTGGATGATTTTGGACGTTGTTCCAGTTATCCCACCAGATTTGCGCCCATTGGTTCAAATTGATGGCGGCAAATTTGCGGCAAGCGATTTGAACGATTTGTATAGGCGTGTTATCAACCGCAACAATAGGTTGAAAAAATTAATTGAATTAGGCGCACCAGAAATCATTATCCGCAACGAAAAGCGTATGTTGCAAGAGAGTGTGGATGCGTTGTTTGATAACGGCAAACGTGGCAGAGCCGTTCAAGGCAGCAGGCA
This sequence comes from uncultured Clostridia bacterium, assembly GCA_947628205.1. Taxonomy (GTDB): domain Bacteria; phylum Bacillota; class Clostridia; order Christensenellales; family UBA1242; genus Onthoplasma. The sequence goes on along the minus strand of CANQYX010000025.1, from coordinate 5,812 downwards.
GAGAGATTTAAAATCTTTAACCGCATCGCTAAAGGGCAAACACGGCAGATTCCGTCAAAACTTGCTTGGTAAGCGTGTTGACTATTCTGGCCGTTCGGTTATTGTGGTTGGCCCAGAACTTAAAATTTATCAGTGCGGCTTGCCAAAAACTATGGCATTTGAATTGTTCCGCCCATTTATTATAAAAAGGTTGCTTGAAATTAACGCAACTAACAACTTAAAGAAAGCCACTAAGATGATAGACCAAGAACGCCCAATTGTATATGACATTTTGCAAGAGGTTGTTCAAGGCCACCCAGTGCTACTTAACCGTGCACCAACTCTTCATAAACTCAGCGTTCAAGCATTTGAGCCAATTCTAGTTGAAGGCAAAGCAATCCGTCTGCCACCTTTGGCGTGCGGTGGCTTTAATGCCGACTTTGATGGTGACCAAATGAGTATGCACGTTCCTCTGTCTGTAGAGGCAAGAACGGAAGCCAGAATGTTATTGCTTGCATCTAACAACGTTTTAAAACCAAGTGATGGCAGCCCTAACATGGTGCCAAGTCAGGACATGATTTTGGGCAACTATTATATAACTGTCATTCGCGAGGGCGCAAAGGGCGAGGGCATGGTGTTTGCATCAGCAGACGAAGCGCAACTTGCTTATGAAAATGGCGATTTAAGTTTGCAAGCCAAAATTTATGTTCGCCGTTCGGCAGAATTTGAAGGCGAAACTGTCACTGGCAGAATAGAAACAAGTTTAGGCAGATTAATTTTCAACAGCATTATTCCGCAAGATTTAGGTTTTGTGGATAGAACTAAGCGCGAAAACGTGCTTAAACTTGAAGTGGATAAAGAAGTTAAAAAAGGCGAATATTCAAAATTAATTGAAAATTGCTATCGCAAACATGGTACGAACACCACTGTTACCATGATTGACGATATTAAAAACATGGGATATAAATATTCCACTTTGGCAAGTGTTTCGTTCTCAATTTACGATATCCACGAGGCCAAAGAAATTAACGACATTGTTGACGAGGCAAGCGCATTGGCTCGCCAAAATGACGATTTATATATGCAAGGTTTCTTATCTTACGCAGATAAGCGCAGCAAAAACATTGCAATTTGGGAAAAGACCGCAAATGAATTAGTTGATGTTACCGCTAACGAAATTCCTAAATTCAACCCATTAAAAATCATTTTGTCATCAGGCGCGCGTGGTAATGTTGGCCAATATAAATTCTTAAGTGGTATTATCGGCCGAATGGACGCCGCAAGTGGCGAAATGAGCGATGTTCCAGTTAAATCTAACTATAGGCGCGGTTTAACTTCGCTAGAATATTACTCGGCAGCGCGTGGTAGCCGTAAACAACTTATGGATACCGCGTTAAAAACAGCCGACTCTGGTTATTTAACCCGTAGGTTAGTAGATATTGCGCAAGATGTAACAGTAACCGAGGAAGATTGCTTTGCAAACCTTGGCGAAGCTGTTAAAGGGCTTGAAGTAACCGAAATTAAACAAAATGGCACGGTTGTTGAAACGCTAGAAAACAGAATTGCTGGTCGTTACACAGCCGAAGCGGTTATTAACCCTAAAACCAAACAAGAAATTATTGGTGCAGACCAATTTATAACCAACGAAATTGCAAAAGAAATTGTTGATGCAGGAATTACAAAAGTTAACATCCGCACCAACCTAACATGTAAAGCAAAATCGGGCGTGTGCGCTAAATGCTATGGTCGCGATATGTCCACAAATGACATTGTTCACGTTGGCGAGGCGGTCGGCGTTATTGCCGCTCAATCTATTGGTGAACCGGGCACACAATTGGTGCTTAGAACCTTCCACAGCGGTGGTGCGGCATCGTTGGATATTACCTCAGGTTTGCCTCGTGTTGAAGAAATTTTTGAAGCGCGCAACCCTAAAGGCGCAGCCGTTATGTGCGACATTGGCGGTAAAGTTACAGTTAACCAAATTGATAAGCGCAATGAAGTTGTTATTAAAGGCACAACGGAAGAAAGTTATATGATTCCTTATGGCGCAACCCTTAAAGTTAAAACGGGCGATGTTGTAACACCGGGCACAGCGCTAACCGAAGGTCCATTAAACCCAAGAGATGTGCTTCGCACACGCGGTGTGAAAGCCGTTCAAGAATATTTGCTTAACGAAGTTTTGGAAGTGTATAAATCTCAAATGGTATCCATTAACGCAAAACACTTGGAAATTATCATTAGGCAAATGCTTAAAAAGGTTAAAATTGAAAATGCAGGCGATACCGACTTGCTACCAGGCGATATTGTAGATATAAGGAAATATGAAGAAGCCAACGCAAAGGCATTGCAAGAGGGCGGCGTTCCTGCCACTGCAAAACGCGAATTGCAAAGCATAACCAAGGCAAGCTTAACAACCGAAAGCTTCTTGTCTGCCGCATCGTTCCAAGAAAGCAGCAATGTGTTAACCGAAGCAGCGTTGAAGGGCAAAGTTGACCACCTTGTTGGTTTAAAGGAAAACATCATTATTGGTAAGATGATTCCAGCCGGCACGGGCGCACCAATCTACCGCAACATTCTTCCAAAACAAATTAAGGAAGAAAACGAAATTCAAAACGCCAACTTCAACATTAAGTTTGAAGATATCGACGAGGATGAAGAATAACAAAAACTCCACAATTGTGGAGTTTTTTATTGTTATTAAGTGGATAACAAAATCTAGTTAATGTTGGCAATTTTGCCCGTGAAACCTGCCAAAAAAATTTTTAAGAAATTTTAAAAATTTAGTCAAAAACTATTTACAAATAAAATTTTTTGTGTTATTATATAGGCAAGTTAAAGGAGGCTCATATGGCAAATAACTATAAAGAATTACAATCACAATTTAGGGGTCTTGTAGAAAAACGCACTGCCGAATTTGTTAAGGCAGGCAAAGTAAATTTCTTGCATAAAACAGGTGTTAAGGCAAAAAAGAAAAGCGAATCATTAATTGCTAGCCGTGTTGATTATAAAGAACAACATAGTTTAATTTTAGAGCAAATGCTTGCCGAACTTAAAGGTGTAAAAAAGGGCAAGGTTAATCAATCCATGCTTGTTGAAGCCGCAAAAAGAGTTAAGGCAAACGAGCAAGCAGAAGTTGCAAGTTTATAAGATAATTAAAAAACTCCGTTTGGAGTTTTTTCTTTTTTATTAATAGTTAATGCTTGACATAGTTTGTTTAAAGTTTTAAAATTGAGTTATGCAAAAGACAATTAATTCAACAAATATACAAAGCAAAAAACAAATTCTTAATTCGTTTTTAATATTTATTTTGTGCTTTTTGCTTTCCTTTGTATATTTGTTTATTTGTAGCCAAAATTCGCCACTTTACGTGTTTAATGATATTCACGACACCAATTGGTTTATAACCATGGGCAGAGGAGTGAAAACTGGCCTAGTGCCTTATAAGGATTTATTTGAGCAAAAAGGCCCTTTGTTATATTTAATTTACGCCGTTTGTTGCTTGTTTAAAGATGTAAATATTGGCATTTTTATTCTTGAACTAATTGTAAATTGCCTGTTTTTGTTTGTCAGTTATAAAATTTTAAAGCATTATTTAAATGACTTTTTAACTATTATAGGCGTGTTGCTGGTTGCCTTTGTAACCTACACTTCTTTTTATCGCGTTTTGGGTGGCGGCACAGTGGAGGAATTATGCTTGCCTATAATTGCCTACATGTTGTTTGTGTTCATAAAATTTTTTGATAACAACCAACATCCAACTGCGTTGCAAAATGTTTTGATAGGTGCTGGCTTGGCGTTTATGCTTTGGACAAAATTTTCAATATTAACAGTGGTTGTGCCTTTGTTTTTGGTTTATTTTATAATTTCAATTGTTAGAAAGCAACACAAAAAGATGTTTATATCAATCGCAAATATGCTAGGGGGGGGGGGCAGCCTTAACGGCCATACCTGTTGGCTACCTAGCCATAAATCACGCCATACCGGACATGTTTCACACCTATTTATATCTAAACATTTTCGCGTATAACAGCAATGTTAAAATTTTATCCAACATCGGCAACTATTTTGCTTACGGGCCAATTGTTGTGGCCATAACATTGGTTGGTTTTCTTATTTTACTTTTTAACAAAAAATCTAAAACAAAGTGGATAATTCCATCAATTTATTTAGCAAGTTTGGTTCTATTGTTTTTGCAAAAAGGGTTTAAATATTATTACATTTCGCTAATTCCGTTTATGGTTGTTGGCCTTGCCTATTTGCTTAGCAAATCTAAATTAAAAAACCCAACGAACATTGCTAGGAATATAAGCATTTCTATAATTTTGGTTGTTACAGTATTTTGTTCGTGCTTTATGTCTTACACCACTTCGGATATTTTTAAAAAGGAGTCAGATTATCCGCAACTTGTTGTTGCAAAGCAAATAAAAACTTTGGCGGAGGATAACAATATAAAATCGCCAACCTTGTTCTGTTACAAAATGTGGGATTATGGTTTTTACACCACAACAAACATCTTGCCTGTAACCAAATTTTATGTTAACAATGTTATTAGCGAAGAAAGTTTTCCTGAAATGTATCAAAGTTTCCACGACACAATTGAAAACGCCAAAACGGATTTTGTTATAACCCTGAAAGATGTATATTTAAAAGAAGTTGACTTTTTAACCAAAAATTATAGCTACTATCAAGAATATGCTTATGAACAAAACAACCCATATAAAGATGTTAAATTGAATTTTGTGCTTTTGGTTAAATCTGGCTATCTAAATTCATAAAATTGAAAGTGAAACTGAAATATTTTAAAAATTTGTTAAAAAACATTTTACAATAAAAAATTTTTATGTTAAAATAAAATAACGAATAGTGGGGTTTTATGGAAAATTTAGTTTATCCAGCAGTGCTTTATAAAGATGACGAAAAAGGCACCAACACCGGTTGGTTTACAATTTCAATTCCAGATGTTGGCATTGTTACCGAGGGCGAAACGGTTGAGGCCGCTTTCATCAAGGCTAAAGAATATCTTTGCGCTATGGTGGATTGCGCCATTAAGTTCGATTGCGAGCTTGAAAAACCAACCAAGTATGAGGATTTTCAAAAGAAATATAAAAAGAATATTGTTTTGCTAATCGATGCATTAGCATAATTTGTTTAATTTCTTTTAACTTTTTTGTTGTTAAAAATGGCTTAAAAGGTAGGTGCAACATGGCAAAAGTTCACGCACAAAATTGGCCGCAATTAGATTTTTTAATCAATAATTTTTATGAAATAGTGGAATATAAGCGTGGCAGAGGGATATATGGCGATAGGGTGGTGCTAAGGCGCCCACGTCATGCAAGCGCCATTTTTGGCGAGCCGGAAAAACTTTTTGAGTTCTATTATATGGATGCAAACGCGGTTAAAGAATTGCCCCGCACAGTGCAAGAAAAAATAAATGTTATAATTCGCCTTATCACTTCGCCGGAAGAGATGAACGTGCTTTGCAATTTCAACAATTCTGGTGTTTTGGACCCTAACACTTGGGCGGTGGAAACAAAACGTGCCTTTGAGCAAGCCAAAACGCTGGATTTTGCAAAATTAAATGCAATTTTGCTTGAAAGATACAAAATGCTGGATAGTGTCTTTTTAGAAAAACTAAAAGCACACCGCCAAAAACAATATTTTTTAGTGTCTAGTGCGGAGTTTGATTTTGTTTCTAAAGAATATGTGGCCGAAAAACTTAAAGAATTAAATTAAATTGGCTTAATGCCAATTTTTTATTGTATAAATAAAACCCCCAGATAGTCTGGGGGTTCAGTATAGGTTTACCGATGAACAGATTTTCTCCTTTTATGTT
>CANQYX010000024.1 GCA_947628205.1 uncultured Clostridia bacterium | reverse complement strand
ACCAAAATCCCACAATTATATATGATATACAATGCTTATTTTTATAGTTAATGAAGCAAATCCAACTACCCCAGCCAAGCGTCGCAAACGGCGCTTTTGCTAGTCCGCAAATAAATTTGCGAACATAAGCCTAAACTTGTTTGCTCCGCTATCCCACTGCGCGATGCCCCATATCGAAACTAGTTCTCATGGGGACCCCGATAAAAACGCTTGTGGGAACCCTTAAATTTACTGTCAGTGCCACGCTTATATGCTAAATTGACAATTTGGAAAAATTATTAAATGATGAAAATATGAAAAAATTTAAATTTTAAAAAAGGTTGGCAAAAAAGCCAACCTAATTTTTTAATTAACAATTTTTAAAACTTGTGTTTTAGAATCTACCTCGTCCACCTGTAAACCAGTTTGAAAACTGACATTAGAAATTTCATTTTCGTTGTCAGTGGGTATTTTGTTTTCTGTATCTTTGTTTTCAACCTTTGCCGATTCGGTTTCCGCATCGTTATTGGAATCCGATGTTACCTTTTCATCAGTTTTTAAATTTTCATTTTTAACATCTTCTGGAACAAAAATTTTTGAATTTTGCAAATTTTCGCTTAAATTTTCGTTATTTTTTGTAATTTTTACTTCATTTTTTGCATTTTCTAAAAATTTTTGTTCGTTTTCCGTTTCTTCTTTTAAAGGCAAAACACTTTCAACAACTTTTTCTTTATCTGTTTTTATGCTGGTTTTGTTGGATTTGGTGGGATCGTTAATAATTCCTATTACAACCAACAAACCTAAAATTGCAGTTGAAACTTCATTTACATATATAAAATCCACCTTAATTTTAAGTGCTTGCAAAATTAATAACACCGCACTTACAATGGACACCCAAAAATTATAATTAGTCAATCGATTTTTCCAATTCATTTTTTGCTCCTTTTTTCATTTCATCAAAAGTTGAGATATTTGTATAAGAGCACAAAAATTGAAAATAGATATTAAACTTTTTTAAAATTTCAAAATCAATAATCTCTGTAACGGAATTTATTTTTCTCGCACTTGTTTTGTCGCGGTTTTTTGACTTATAATTTTTAGTAATCATAATATTCCACCGCGACCTTGTCCACCACAGCTTTGTTAACCGAACTGGAAATTTGCAATTTCAATTGATTACATCTAAATCTAAAATTAAATTCGTTAAGCCCTTCTCTATACGTCACAAAACTTATACTATGGTCGGTGTCGTAATCAAAGGTGAAGGTTACATTTTTGCTTGCAGTAACGGTTAAATTTGTAATTAATTTATTGTTGTCGCGTTCGGTTAGCGCTGCACTTTGCCAACGTTTATAAATTTTTTCAGTGTTTGAGCAATCGTATGTTATTTCTAACAATTTATTGCAATTTTTTGTGTTACAACAAACCAACAATTTTTCAAATGTATCAGTTTTAAAAGGATGAAATTGCAACACATCTATTCCGCGCATTATATGGAAAGATAAATCGAATGTATCGATAACTAAAATTGAATTATTTACATAATTTTCATTATCCAAATCGGTGGATGCGTTGTCATCATATTTTAATCTCAATGCTAAAAAATAATAATGACTTATGCTAGACGCAGTTGCTTTTTGATTTATTCCATCTAACAAATTAGAAATATTAATATCCGTTTTGCTAACGCGCGTTCCGTTAAAAGTGTAAATGCCGTCAAATGTCATAAATACAATTAAGTTGCCGCAAACAGACACTGTGTTTTCTAAAATTCTGCTGTTTGAAGTGTACACCTGACTTACCGTAATTTCTTTTTGCAAATAATTGATTTTTGAAATGCCATATTCCCTAAAAATATAAACATCCTCATCGAAAGCAAGAATTTTTTTAGCATCACCCAAATCGTCATTTAACGAAATATATCCAGAATTATTTGAAATATTACCAACATTTTCTGCATCCAAATCGGTTGCATACCAAACTTTAAAAGCGGGCTCTTTAATTGTGCAAAACAAAACGCCATCATTCATGCAAATACTGGTAATCACTGGCACATTTGGTATGGTGTACGGAGAAAAATTTGTACGCCAAATTAACATTTTGTTTTTATCTGCCAAAATTATTGCGTCCGCGTCATCTTTTTTATAACTTAAAGTTATTGGCGCTTCGTCAAACTCAATATTGTAGCTGTTGTATATTTTGTCATCGCCAGAATACAACTCGTTAATATAAACTTTTTTGTCGTCGCCATACAACAAAATTCTGTAAACGGTGCTTTTAGAATTTGGAAAATATTGTTTAAATGATGTTATGCCTTTTATGGCAGATAAATTTCTTTTAGAAATGTCTATTTCGTAACTTAAATCTTGATCTTTAAAATAAGGAAATGTAGCAGTTTTTGTGCTAAAACTTTGATACAATTTGTCTTTATTTAAAAAGTTATAACAAATTTCAGTTTTTACACTTTTATTAGAATTGTAATTATTAAACTCTTTAATTTCAATTCTTTTTTTCATTGCCATCTCCTTTGCGGCAAATTTATCACTTTTAAACTTTTTATGCTTTCGGCGCGGTCTACATATTTTTCGTTGTAAATTTTAAAATCGTCAAATAACCCTTTTGCCAAACAATAATATGCGCATAAGCCAAAAACTAAACAATCTGGGCTTAAATGAGAAAAGAAATCCAAATCGTCAAACAACGAGTTGATTTCAGGATAAGTTAAATACACCACAGTATAATTTCCATCCTCTGTAAAATTCAGTTTTCGATTTATTAGTTTATAATTTATAAGTTTATCATTTTTATAAACATTTTGAACACGTATAAAATTTGTAAGATCGCCAACAGAAAAAATTTTATCTTTTGTTGTAATTTCTGCTTTAGTTTGCAGCGGAACATAATTTGTGCAAAGCTCTTGAATTGAAAATTTTGAAAGGTTAAACAATTTGCTTATCTCTTGATTTTTTAACAATTCAGTTTCACTTTCAATTTCTGCAGAGTTTAATAATTCAATTTCGTTTTGCAAAGACAAAAGTTCGCAAGCCCTTTTTAATAGGTCTATAATTTTCATTTTTACTCCTTTTTTAGATTATCTTCTAAAATTTCATCAAATTGATTAAGAGTGCAAGTTTTATCTGCACTCTCTTTCAATTTGTTTTCGTTTTCTATTTCGTTTAATATCCTTTCAATGTTTTCCACTCTCGTTTCATTTACTAAATTTAATGTTCGTTCATCTAAAAAATTATAAGGAATTGTCAAACAATAGCTGTTATCCTTTTGACTTGAATTATGAACTTCAAATTTTTTTGTTGATGTGTTAAACAATATGTAATAATTTTTATCTATATTTTTTATTCGGTTTGAGATGTCGTACACATCTGTAAAAATTTTAATTTTCATAATCTCCCTTTTATTTTTTATGCTTTAAATGGATTGGTAACTGTACTTTTAATTTTTGTAAATTTAGCTTGTCCATTTGGTTGGTCGCAAATTAGGTCGGCATATTTTACAAGTGTTGCGGTATACGCAGGATACCCTGCCTTTTGGCGTAAAATATTGCCTGCTTCGCCCTGAATCCACTCCCAATCGCAAAGTTGGTGCAAGGTGAATTTAGAACTATCTAGCATGTATAAAGTTCCATTTTCCACAAATCTATCAGACACAACAGGAATTCCGTTGAAGGTCATTGCCTTATATCCGCCCTCAAGAGTTGTAACATCAATATTGCGCCTATAGCAACCAAGATATGCTTGATAAGCGCGTTTAACATCCGAACTGCAAGTAATAAAATCGATATTAGAGCCGGTGTTTTCTTCCAAGAAATCAATTGCTTCTTGCAATAAACCATCACTAATTTCTGTTTCATCGCTGCTTGTAAACGGTGTTAACCATGCGTTGGAAGCACGCTTTAAACCATATAAAGTTTCGCTAGAACCGAAAATTGCACCGAGGCCGGTAATTTCGTTATTTTTGCTTCCTTGCACATAGAATACATCGCTTTCTGCCATTGTTGCAGGCGTTGTGGTGAAGGATACTTTGTTGTTTGCGCGGTCGATGGATGCAATTCTTAAACCTTTGCTAACCGAAGTGCCGGCCGCTTTTTCAACGTCAATAACCATCCCTTCCATTAAATTTTTAACTGAATCTACCGTTGCGACATTTTCTTCATAAGCGGTTACTGTTGCAACTTTGCCCGAACCATCGCCATATAGCATACGCCCAAGGTTAAATTTAGAAGCATCTAAAAGCCCTTCCATTTCGGCATTCAACAAATCAATGAACGCACCCGCATTGTTAGATGAACGGATGGCTTTATCGCTAATTTCAATTGTGCCATATAAATTTTTTAAAGTTGTTTTAAATTGTGCATAATTATTTTCGTTAGCGGTTGGAAGCAAGCCGGTTTCTGTGCCAGCACCAACACCGCCATTTAAGCCCACAGGGGCAACTTTTACAATTTGCTTGCCATATACATCGGTTGAAGATTGCTTAATTTTTGCAAGCAATGGGTTTGCTTTTGTGTTTAATTGGTTGCACACTGCAACCAAATACGCGTCCTTTAACGCGCTTTCTGCAGTTGTTAAATCTACCATTTTTCTCTCCTATTTTTGTTTTATAATCGATTTTGCCAAACTGCCCGCCTCTTTTATTGTGGTTGGTATGTTTGGCGGAGTTAAAGCCAAGTTGCTGGCACTTGAACTAAACTTTATTGGAGAATTTTGAGTTATATTTTTTAAATAATCCTTAACAATTTTTTCTTTAATTTGATTGTTAGAATAAATATAGTTGTTCAAAAATTCTTCATCTTCGGCGTAGTCCTTTGGCTGCTTGTAACTGTTTGAAATAAGCTTTAAAGCTTCTGTTTCAAGATTTAAATTTTCGTCATTTGCTAAACTTTCTTTTAGCGCGCTACTAAAAGGTTTAACCGATTCAAACTTGGTTACAAATTCATCAACTTTGCGCTCTATGTCGGCCTGCCTGTTTCTTTCGTTTTCAATTAAATTTTTTTCGGTTTCAAGCATTGCCAACTTTTGACTTTTTTTGGTAAACTCACTTTCCAAATTGTTATATGCTTTTAATAAACTTTCAGCATCCTTAAATTTACCAAAATTCTCTTTGGAGCCAGACATTTCTGGTTGTTCCAAAACATCATCCATAAATCTCTCCTTTTTAATTGCAAAAATTTGCAAAATTTATATAATTTTTTTTAAAAATAGCGTGTTTTTTGCTAATTTTTTTGAAAATTAGCTTAAATTTTGAGTTTTTAAATTTTTTTCTTTAATTTTTTCCAACTCTTTTTTATGTTCTTCAATATGGGCTAAAAGTTTTTTTATTAACTCTTTTTCATTCTTTTTTGCTTTTAATTCGCCACTCAAAATGCAAGCAGTGTGTTCGTCTATATGAATTTGATGATCATCAATTGGCAAAATTTCTGGCGTTAATTTTTCTATGTTTAAATTTTCTTCCTTGGCGCGATTAATTTGTAGCGAATGTAAATCTACGCTATTTTCCCATATGCCAAAACCTAACAAATCTAAACATCGTTTCCTCATGCTTTGGCTAAATTTTCCATCTTGGTCGTACATCAAACCTTGTTTGATTAAATCCAACAACATTGTGCGCCTTGTGGCGAGTGTGTCGCCTATATCTGTTGAAGTGTCAAAGGTTACATCGTCACTGCAAATTTCGTTTTGATCCCAATAATAGAGCTGAACATTTCCATTTTCGCCAGATATTTTTAGCAAACGCGGCATAACTGCGAATTGTTTATATAATCTTAAAACAAATTTCGCAACGGTTTTGATTGCCAGTTTAGACGAATCTAACGCAGTTGACATACGAGAATTGTCTTGCTCGGCAAGCAACTGCAAAGCCACGCCAGAGAGATTGGTATATTGTGCGTATGAATCACTCATCATATCGCTGACGCCGGCAATCGTTTTAAATTCCCCAAGCAAACGTTCCTCTTCCCTATCAAAATCTATATTGCATTTTGGTTCTTCCATAATTTCTGGGGATTTGCTGCCCTGCCTATAAACCAAAACTTTTCCCGGAGATAGGCCATCAATTTCTAGTGCATCGGTGTCAACACTTCCATCTTCAACGGCAAGCACATTCATAACTGCACGGTTGATATATTCATGTTTTCTATTTCGCACCGCGTTATATGCGCGCTGAAGCGGAATTAACCTGTCTATAATGCTTACGCCAAAGAAATTACCGGGTAAAAAATTTGAAACCTGTTTAACAAATGGGAAAGTTCGATTGCCTAAATCGTCATTAACATAAGGCAAATCGCCATCAAACAACAATTTATCTCCTGCCACCACAGTTAATCTGCCCAAAGGGCGAGATTTTGTTGGGCGATTGTATCTTTCAATTAAAATGCAATGATTTTTCAATTCTACATTGGCTGCGCGGTTGATATGCGCATCGTAACCTAGCCCACCAAGTGTGCCTACGCAACTATCTAAATTAAACGAATAAACTTGTTCTGGTTGAACGTCAACGCCCCACTGTGTTTTAATCTCTTCCACATCAACTGCGCGCGCATAAATCAAACTCTTAACATTTTCAAGGCGCTCGCAAGCAAGATTGTCCGGAAAAATTTCAAAAGGAGTAACAACTTCTATTTGCACATCGCCTTCGCGAATTGCGTTGCCGCTTTCGTCGGCTGCCACCATTTTGCCCGTGTTTGTGTTCCATACAACTTTATAGAAGGATGTTCCGCAAATTTCGCTCCAGATTAACACGTTTTTTTCTATATCGGGCAAATTTAATCTGTTAGAAACCGAATTTAAAATTTCTTTACTCAACTTTGCACTTTCAATATCACTTTCGCTGGCACTGGCTGGCACCACAGTGACATTTGGAGTGTTAGACGAAATTTTTGAAATGCGCGTTTCAACAATTGGCGCAATATGATTAAACACTTCTTTTTCTTGCCAAAAATATTGTTTTTCGTCCTCGCGGATTGAGCCATTGTTAGCAATAAAACTATATTGATTTCCCATTAAAAAATTTATGTTTAACAACCACTGATTTTCTAGTGCGCGGCGCGCTTCTCTACGCGCGTTGTAGTCGGCGCGAACTTCGTCAACTATTTTAGAATTTTTGTTCATCTTTAACTCCTTTTTTATAAATTGGTTTTAAATTTTTTGGCACAATAAACTTGCCAATTTCGGTGTAGAGTTCGCGCATGCACGAATCACACAAATAAACGCTTCCATCAAAAATAAATTTTTTATTAACGATGCAATAATCGGCAATATTATTGCATCCGCTTGCATCGCATTTAATTTTGTTTTTTGTTTTTTCCACTATCACTTTCTTCCTCCAATTCTTTAAGTAACCTTTGTTTTTCTAAAATCAATTCGTCATCGGTAAGTTTTTCATAATCGACATCGTTGCCAAAATAATGCTGATAAAATATTTTTAAAACATCTGAATTGGGTGGCAAATATTTTTCGCTTACCTTTTTCTTAACGGCCTTCATTTTGTTTGTTTCTTCATCTAAAACAAATTCGGTTGTTACCTCTTTAGTTGTAGTGCCTAAAATTGATTGTTTTAAAATTTTTAATGTTTGTTCATCAAAAGTTTTCCATCATCAATCCCTCCCATTTTTATAAAAAATTTTTAAAAAATTAAAAATTTTTGCCATTTTTTGCGTTTTTTAACGTTTTTTTATGCTTAATTGTTTAATTAGCCTCTCTTTTTCTAACTCAACTATACTTTTTGTTTTTTCTTTCTTTTTGTTTTCTGGGCGCGACATAATGTAATAGCGCAATTCGTCCATGCTATGATCGTTTTCCTTAATTGGGCTTTCCCCTTTGCCCCAACGATACGATTTAATTTCTCGTATTAAATTTTCGCAAGTGTTAAAAATAAACAATTTAGATTCGCCTAAACTGTTTTTTAAATAAGATTTTACTCTTTGTATGCCCGAAAAAACATCTTTATTAACATTGCTGTTGACCAAAATTCCATGTTCGTAAAATAATTGGCTAACACTTTTTTGTGAAGCAAGTGTTGTTTGATTCGCCGCACTATCAATTAACGCATCAAGCATACCATTTGGGTTTCTGTGCCAATGCAAGTCGTTTGAAATTTCGTGTATTCTGTTGCTATGAAATTCAATATCTTTTTCTTTATCGTAATGCTCTGCCACCACATAAATATTGCCATCATAATCCACCGCATACCAATGGCAAGAAAGCGGATTTTTAAGCCCCGGGTCAATTGAGAGTTTATCTTGCCAATCATAAGGAACATCAAATGGTTCTATTACATTTACATTTTCATCAAATTCGGGATAAACCTTTCCGCCCAAATCTAAAAATTCGCCATGCTCACGCGAACGCAATTCGTCTGCTGACATGCTAACTTTCATTGCGTTTTTTGCATCCTCGCTTATAAATGGGTTATCGTCCCACGAAATAAACTCGCACCAAATATTTTTATCGTTAAATTTATTCATGTAAATTTCATCATAAACAAAAGTCATTCCTTTTAGCGGTGTCATAGTTGCAAAAATGTCGCCATTTTTATCTAGCACGCGCATTCTGCATTCGCTGTAAATATCGTAAGGTGGCTCCTCGTCAAACCAAACATAATCTAAACTTGTGCCTTGAAATTTTTCTCTTCCTTGATCGCAACTTTTAAAACCAATTTTTGAAATGGTGCCAAAAATATTTTTTACTAAAATATAATCTATAACGCCATTTTTATAACTATCCTTCCTACCTGATGACATAACAATATCTTCAATCCAATCCGGATTAAGGTAGTTTAAAATTTTGCTTTGCGCAACATCGCGTTGAACCTGAGTGGACAAACTGACAACCCATCCGGTTGTGGCTTTGTCTATTTTTCTATATGGATGACACCCTCTTGCAAAATACACAACTTCAACCGCACCGCACTCGGTTTTGCCCGTGCGATTTCCGCCAAACACCCACCTATTTTTTTTATTGCATTTATGAAAGGCAATTTGTTTTTCATGAACAATTTTGCCTGTGTTATATTGTGCCAATTTATTATTTTCGCTACGCTTTTTTAAAATTTGTTCTATCTTTAAAATTTTTTCAATAGTATTCATTTTTCGCCTTCAATTTACAACAAAACTTTTTAATTTAACCCCAAAACTGCCATATTTATGTAAATTTTTTATGTTAACATTTTTTTATGAAAAATTTAATATTATCCTTTTTAATTTTCTTTTTTGCTGGGCTGGCTGTTTTAGTTTTTAACATGGGCAACCCACAAAAAGTTAGTGCGGTTTCCACCCAAACATATTTTGCACGCGTTATGGCAGATAATGTTTATTTATATAGAAACGCCATAGATAACAACGATTATTCCAACATCTATTTTGAGTTGCCGCGAACCTTTTTTGTTGAACTGGTTGACGAATACGATTCAAATTTTTATGTTGCCAGATATTTAGATATAGATGGCTATGTAAAAAAGGACTGCGTAACCGCAATTGAAGGAACGCCTGAAATGCCTTTTTTGACAACGGTGTGTTTTCGAGTTTATTCGGAACAAAGTCAGGATATGCGAAAATTGCCAACCGGTGCTGGCGGAGCGGAATATCAAGAATATTTTTTGCCACAGGACAACTTAAACATTACCTACATTGGCAAAATTTTAGGTGAGCCATTAATAAATAAAAGGTCTAACGTTTGGTATTATTGCAAATTTATGGACTCAACCGCACATTATGGCTACGTTTATGGCGAGTTCTGCGATGATGGCGAAGGCAACGAATTAATTATTCCAACCAATAAAGAAGAAGTTATTTACATTGCCAACCCCAGTTTTGCCAAAACGGAAGAACCCTCAACAAGTTTACCCGTAGAAAGCAAAACCACTTGGATTGTTATTGCCATATTATCCGTGCCCGCGCTGATATTTATTTTAATGTTTTTAAAAGGTGGAAAAGTTTTAAAAAAAGATAAAAAACTGCCAAACAAAGAAGTTAAAGATTATTAACTTTAACTAAACATGGCAGCTGTGCGTGCCTTATATGCCTCTCGCCTTTCCCTAACGGAATCGTGAATTTGTTTTATCCAACTTTCATCCTGCAAAATTTGCTTTAACTTTTCGCGATATTGCGAATGGTTAAGCGCATTAGTTAAATCTGCAAAAGCGCGTTCCACCCAACGAAAAGCTGTTCGCTCTTTCATTTCCAAAATGCCGCATAGTTCAGACATGGATATGTTGTAGTTCATTTTTATAAATAAAACACGCTTAACATTTTCATTTAATGGCTTAATTGCCCTATCAACAATAATTTTTAAATTAATTAATTGATTTTTTCTCGCCATAAGATCTATAATATTATTAAACACTTCAATTGAACCAAACTCCCCGCAATCAGGGCCATAGTACATTGAATGATTATTAATAAATTTATCAATTGCATCGCATCTCTTTTTCAACATACGGTAAATTTTAACAACAGTTTCGCTATCATATATATCAAACATTTATACCTCCCCTAAATATATAAGATTGTTCAACAAAAAAGAATTTCACAAAATATTTTAAAAAGCAAACATTTTTAAACTCTTTTTTATATTAAATTTTACAATCAACAAAATTATATCGATAAAATGTCGAAAAGTCAAGCGTTATTGTCATTTTTTTACAAAAATATTTAAAATTTGTCAATTTTTTCGACAAAAACCGCCATTTTTATGGAACAAGTGTTCTATTTTGTACAAAATACATATTTTGTTCAAAAATACTAAAAAATAAAAAAATGCAAGTAAACTTGCAATTTTTTAATTTCCAACAATTTTTTCATTTTCAACTTCTAATAATGCAACATTTGATATTGACACTTCGTACGCCAATTTACTTATTGGTTCTTGCCCTTCTATTTGTTTTTTATATTCGCGGCTTTGAATTCTGCCCGTTAGCTTTAATCTTGAGCCGGTTGGCAATTTGCTAACAAACTGGGCGTTTCTGCCCCACGCTATGCATGGGATATAGTCCGATTTATTATAATTTCTATTAACCGCCAATAATAAATCGCAAATTTCTCTTGCCAAAGGTGTGTTTCTAAAAATAGGTGGTTTGCAAATGTATCCATCCAAATTTATTACATTTGAGTTTTCTTTGCTATCTAATTCGCAAATTTCTTTGCAAAAAACGGATAAAATAAGTTTACTTCGATTGTCTTCTAATTTATTGTGGCTTCTAAATTGGCCGCGCAAAGCAAGCTTATCGCCAAGCTTTATTCTTGGCAAAAGATGTTCAGATATTGTTATAGGAATTAAATCCTTTTCTTCACTCAATCTGCTAACAGACAAGTTAAAATTATAAAATTTTTCGTCGTACGAATCGTGGTCGTATACTGGCTCGGACGCTACCGTGCCTTGTAAAAATACAGAATTGTTTGTGTTCATTTGTTTCCCCTTTTATTTTTTTATATTCCGAATTTCTTTCGGTTTAATTAAAATTTTTTAAACTGGATGCCTTGATTGTCTATTTCAAAATTATCATAATAGATTAATTCGCCAACAGACACAACTTGCATTTTTTTAGATTTATAAAATTCCAAAACCTGTTTTAGCCCATCTAAAATATGGTCGGAATTATTATGAAACAACACTATGCTTCCATTTTTAGAATTTTTTATAACCCTGCCTGAAAGTTCGCTTGCAGATAGCCCTTTCCAATCTAAACTATCCACGCTCCATTTAACACAGCTTAAGCCCAAACTGTCGCACACATCAAGCAAATCGTTATTATAATATCCATAAGGCGGCCTAAAAATTTTAGGTTTTATGCCGGTTACGTTTTCAATTGCTTGGATATTTGCTTTTAATTCGCTTTCCATTTGAGATTTAGATAGTTTGGTCATATCGGGGTGAGTGTCCGAGTGCAAACCAATTTCAAAACCATTGTTATAAATTTCTTGCACCATGTCTGGATATTTTTCAACCCAAAAACTAACCAAGAAAAATGTGGCTTTAACGTCGTACTCTTTACAAATTGAAATTATTTGGCGAGTTTTATCCGCACCCCACGCCGCATCAAAGGAAATTGCAAGTTTGTTTTCGTCCGTTTTTACTGCGTAAATTGGATGACGCCTGTTGGCCATATAAAAAAACGTTGCGCCAACTTCCACCCCTCCTAAATTTAGTGTAAAGGCAGAGAGAAATAACAACACTCCAACAATGATGGCCAGTGTCGTTCGTTTTAAAACTATAAGTTTCATAGATATCTACCACTCCATCTTACCATATAAAATGAAATGATTTTAACTATTAGAACACTGAATTTTAACTATATTTGTAAAATTTATATATCTTTTTAATATTTTTGTCGAAAACAATGTTTTTTACTTAAAAAACAAAAAAACAAGTTATCCTTGTTTTTTATGTTTATTATTTTTTAGTTTTGCACCACAATTTGGGCAAATTTTTGCGTTATCTTCTAACTCTGCACCACAAAATTCGCAACGCTTATCAAGGTTTTTTAATGCTTTTAATGGGTCGGCATATAATTTTGTGTCGAACAGCTCCTGCCTTTTTTGGCAATTGATAAAAAGCACAACGCCAACAACTACAATAACAACCATCATAATTGCCAACACGACAGCATATATGGTGGCCAACGTAGCATCTTTATTGGCGTAGCTTTGCGAAATTTGCAAATTATTAGTTACCTGCAATAGATTTATCATACTATAAGTTTAGCACAAATAAAAATTAAGTTCAACCAAATTTAATAATTTTTGCAAAATTCCTTGCTTATAAACTTTTTTTGATGTGTTCTAACGCATTTTTTTCTAATCTGCTAACTTGCGCTTGAGATATGCCAACCGTGTCGCTTACTTCCATTTGGGTTTTGCCTATAAAATAACGCAAATTTAAAATTTCGCGTTCGCGCTCATCCAAAAGTTTAATTGCGTCCAACAAATCGGTGTGGTCAATCCATTTTTCAACCGAATGCTCGGTGTCCGCAATTTTATCACTTAAATGCAAATCTTCTTCACCCTCGCCAGCGATTGCATCGTCTAGCGAAAGCGGAGTTGAAATTGCGTCTATTGCATCATAAACTTCACGAATTGTCAAATTTAGGTCTTTTGCCACTTCTTCAAGTTTCACATCTTCAACTCTATCCTTGCCCAAGCGTTCTTTGCTTTGCAAAACCTGATAGGCGGTATCGCGCAAACTTCGGCTGACGCGCAAGGCAGAAGAATCGCGCAAAAAACGCTTTATTTCGCCCAAAATCATTGGCACTGCGTAGGTGGAAAATTGCACATTTAGGCTGATGTCGAAATTGTCTATTGCTTTAATTAAGCCAACGCAACCAACCTGAAAAACATCGTCCATATTTTCTTTGCAAGTCATAAATCGCTGTGCAACAGATAACACAAGGCGCATATTGCAATAGATAAAATAATCTTTTGCGTTTTCATCGCCTTTTTTTATTTTATTTAATAAATCCGCACTCTCCGCGTGTGTTAGTTTGGGCAGAGTGCTGGTGTCTATGCCACAAATATAAACTCGCCTTGCCATTTTTACCTCTAAACTATTTTGACTTATAAAAAAATTTTTATCCAGATTTAATTAAATTAGTTAAAATCAGTTTAAATTCGACAAAAATATTAAATATTCAAAAATTTTTTGCTAATCTAAAATTTTTTTGCAAGCTATAATTTTGTTATGGAAATTTATATTGAAAGTTTTTTAATACAAAACACAGTTATAAACTTTTGTTTGTTAAAACTTATTTGTTTAACCTTAAAGCCCAAAACAAAAACATTTAAAATGCTTTTAGCTTCAATTGTGGGTGCAGTTTTAAGCACTGTTTCAGTTGTTGTTCAAAACACCGTCGTTTCAACCCTGCTTGGCATAATTTGCCCAATTTTAATGTTAAAAATGGCATTTAAACAGCGGAAAAAGCAATTTGTTTTTAGTTTTGCCCTATTTTATTTATTTGGATTTACCGTTTTGGGTGGTTTGGCAATTTTAGGCGAAAAACTTGGCAAAATTAACAATAATTTTTCTAGTTTGGAATTGCTTTCTATTATTACAATTTTGGTTAGTTACATATTTGAATCGGTTGTTAAAAAAATTAAATTTAAAATAAAAACCAACAATTTAATTTACCCAATTACTCTGTCACTTAACAAGCAAAAAATTAAAATAAACGCGTTTTTAGACACTGGCAATCTTTTGAGTTATAACTGCCAGCCGGTTGTGGTGGTGGATTTGGATGCATATTTGGCGTTAAGCAAAACTGACCTTATGAGTTTTTATTTAAAAAAGGGCGAACAAATAAATTTAGGCACGGTTGCGGGCGCAAATGCGGCAAAAATTTTTAAAATCGACTATATGCAAGTTGAAGTTAATGGCAAAATTAAAACTTTTAACGGGCAATACATTGCAGTGAACGCGCTAAATAGCTTTAAAAATACAAATTATCAAGCGCTTATCACCCCACAGTTGATTTAGTGTGGCTTCGCCACTTTAACTTTTAGTTGATTTTAAAATTTAAGTTGCAAAAAAATATTAAAAAATTTTGGAGGATTTATGAAAAACTTTTTTAAAAAAATCTTTAATAAAATTTCAACTTTTTTTAAAAACTTATTAAAAAAAGATGATGAAGTTGAAAATTTAGTAAACTATATTTTTTCGGCCGAGAGCCTGCCTGAGCCGCTGACATTGGATAGAGAAAGCGAACTTGTAACGCGCTTTCAAACCAACAACGATGCAGGCGCAAAGGCCGAACTGATTGAGCATAATTTGCGGCTTGTTATGTATATTGCCAAAAAGTTTGAAAATTACAAGTTGGATTTGCAAGATTTGGTGTCGGTTGGCGCAATTGGGCTTATTAAAGCGGTGGATAGTTACAAGTTGGACAAAAACATTAAACTTGCCACTTATGCCAGCCGCTGCATTGAAAACGAGATTTTAATGTATTTAAGGAAAATCAACAAAAACATAAACGATGTTAGCCTAGATGACACGCTTGTGAACGATGACGAAGGCAACAATTTAACGCTGGGCGAGGTTATTCCAGACGAGAAAAAGGCGTATGACGAAATTGAGTTGAAAGACCAAAAATCTTACCTTCTGCAAGCAATTAACAACCTAAACGAGCGCGAAAAAACCATTATGTGCATGCGCTACGGGCTAAATGGCTATGATGAGCTTACGCAAAAAGAAGTTGCCGACAGCATGAACATCAGCCAAAGTTATATTTCGCGCCTTGAAAAGAAAATTTTGCATAAATTAAAGCGCGACATGAGCAAAAACTTATAAAAAAAAGGCTTAAATTAGCCCTTGTTTTACTTTATCTATATCCGCGTATGTTAAAAAGCCGCATATCGATTTTGGGCAAAGGTGATAGGCATAATCATAAACCTCTTTTGTTGCCTCAAGCACAACTTTATCTGTTTTACTATTTATGCTTAAAGGAGTTTTGCTTATTTTATAGATAGTTTTATTGCCACCTTCATCTTTTACAAAACCGGCAATATCTAGCCCATAATTTTTTTCTATGATATCATAAGGGTTGATATATCCAGCATTGATTTCAAGCATAAAACTAGCATCATTGCACAAATCTGTTGCCATCATGAAAAAACGGTCATCCTCATCATATTGCGACCTAAATTCAAATTTGTTGGATTTATAATAGTATTCGTTATTTGCGGCAGCGTGCTCAAGAATTTTTTCAGGCATAAAAGCCTCAAACTGAGTGTAAAACTCGGCAAAATTTTTAGATTTTTTGCACAACACTTCAATTAAATCGTGATATAATTTCATAATTTCTCCTAATTACTATTATAGCATCAAAAATGAATTTGTCAAGATAAAAAGTGAGTAAAAATAAAAAAAACGCAACTTGGGTTAAGTTGCGTTTTATGTTATATCCAATAAGTACTAAGTTTTTCAGTTTATTTTAAGAGTGTTTCTTTCACTCTTTACACTAATTCAAGAAACCTTGATTACTCAAAATTTCCAGTCGACTTTAAAGATTGCTCTTTAAAAGGAGGTGATCCAGCCGCACCTTCTGATACGGCTACCTTGTTACGACTTCAC
>CANQYX010000023.1 GCA_947628205.1 uncultured Clostridia bacterium | reverse complement strand
AAAAGGAGAAAATCTGTTCATCGGTAAACCTATACTGAACCCCCAGACTATCTGGGGGTTTTATTTATACAAAAAAAGTGCCTTATGGCACTAGAACATTGATGGAATTTTTAGCAAAACGAAATAAATTATGCAGAACAAAGCAATTACGCCCAAAACAATATACACCAAACGGGTTATGCGCCCTTGGCGAGAGCCAGATTTGTTTTGAGAATAATAACTATCCTTATTGCCGGTTATTACATTGTTAGTTTCGCTTCCGCCTGTTATTTGCATAAACACAAGCACAACCAAAACCAAGCACAAAATTGCCAAAATAACCAAACAGATGCGCTCTAAAATTGGGAAGCTGTTTGTTATCCAGTTAGGAACGGTTGCCAAAAGAAAATTCATATATCCTCCAAAAATTTTGTTACGAGTTGTATTATAACATAAAATAAATATAATTACAAGCGTTTTGCTTTTACTTTCTAACATAGGTTAAGAAAACCAGCACGGCAAAAAGCAAAACTGCCAAAAAGATTAAACTGCCCTTTTCAAATTTCTTTTGTGAGCCATTATAAATTTTAAAAAACTTTATAACAAGCATAAAGATAACCGCCAAAAGCACCATCCAGATGCAGAAAAACCAAATTGACGGCATATCTTGAATATAATTCAAAAGTTGATAGTAGTAAGATTTAATCATATTTATATTTTAACATAGAAGCGCGCATTTGTCAATATTTTATTTGAAATTTATTTATGATGTTTAGTGTTTAGATTCTTCGCTAACGCTCAGAATGACATCGTCGCGAACAAATTCTTGTTCTTGCGGTTTGTATGTTGTCATGTTGAGCGAACGGAGTGAGTCGAAACATCTAGATTCTTCGCTTCGTTCAGAATGACATATGCCGCGTTTAAAATGACATTTAGTGTCATGTTGAGCAAACTCGGGGTCCCCACAAGAACTTTGTTCGCCGTGGGGTTAATGAGCGCGTCGAAACATCTAGATTCTTCACTACGTTCAGAATGACATATGCCGTGTTTAGAATGACATTTAGTGTCATGTTGAGCAAGCGTAGCGAGTCAAAACATCTAGATTTTTCGCTTCGCTCAGAATGACATTTAGAATAATAAATCGGCAAACTTTTTAATTTAAAATTAAGCTTTCGCCCTCAAAATATCTGTTTGGCTTTGCGCCCATTAAATTTAAAAATGTGGGAGCAAGGTCTTTTAATCCGCCAAAGCGTTTCATTTTGTGGGTTTTTCCATCCAACACAACGCACAAAACGCGATTAAGAGTGTGTGCCATATGTGGCTGACCGTCTGGTGTGCGCATTTCCTCCGCGTTGCCATGATCGGCCGTGATAATAACAAAATAGTCATGTTTCAGCGCGCAATCTGCCACTTTTTTAACGCACTTATCCATAAATTCAAGCGCTTTGACAGTTGCGGCATAATCGCCCGTGTGGCCAACCATATCTGGGTTGGAAAAGTTGACGTAAATGGCATCATAATTAGATTCTATTGCCTTAACAACTTCGCTTGCAATTTCGCCTGCACGCATTTTTGGTGTTGTGGCGAAATCTTCAACCTTTTTTGTTGGAACATGCACTCGGGCTTCGTTTGGGAAAGGCAGTTCAACGCCGCCATTTAGATAATATGTTACATGCGCATATTTTGTGGTTTCGCTAATTTTAATTTGCCTAAGCCCCTGTTTTGAAAGATGTTCGCACAGCGTGTTTTTAACCACTGTTGCGGGGTATAATTCGATTGTTTTGGCTGAGCTTATGCTTGCCATAGAAATTATTTTGCAGCCAGTGTTTTCGCACATCTTTGCCAACTGGCGAAGGCGATCCTCGCGAAAATTGAAAATGAAAAGCACATCTTTTTTGTTTGTTTTGCTGTCAGCGGCTGTTTCCACGTGAACGGGGTCTATAAATTGGTCGTTTTTGCCGGCTGCGTGTTGGGCTTTTAAATATGCCTCAATTTCGCTTGGCTTGATGGATTTTTTAGGGTTGAACATGGCGTTAAAGGCAAGTGTTGTTCTGTCCCAATTGCTTTCTCTATCCATCGCGTAAGCGCGGCCGCCTATGCTTGCAATTTGGCAGTTTTTAACGCCCTTAATTTTGTTTTTAACTTGCACAATATATTTTAAACTATCTTGTGGCGGTGTGTCGCGCCCGTCTGTAATTAAATGCAAAAAAATGTTGGCAGCCCTATCTTTTGCCATGTCTATAATTTTAAATGCGTGATTGATGTTGCTGTGAACATTTTTATCGCTCATCATGCCAATTAAATGCAAATTGGCGTGGTTGGTTTTAAGCTCGTCAAAAATTTTGTTTAGCGTTTTGTTGTTTTTGAATGCGCCCGATTTAAAATCGTCATCAATCTTTTTTAAAGTTGACTTAACAATTCGCCCTGCGCCAATTGTGGTGTGCCCAACTTCGCTTCCGCCAAGGTCGCCTTTAAAAAGACCCACTGCCTCGCCATCCGTTTTTAAAAGTGAATGAGGCAGTTGTTTAATTTGTTTTAAAAATGGCGTGTTGGCGTTTTCAACCGCGTTATATGCGCTTGGTTTGCCCTCGCCATAGCCATCTAAAATTATTAAAATCCCCTTTTTCATTTTTCCTCTTTTTAAAAAATTTTACAAATTTATACAAAATTTAACAAATTTTGCCCAAAATTTCAATTTTTTTGCGCATTTTTTGCTTTTTTATTTTTTTACGCCCTTTACAATTTCAATAAACTTGTCCAACTTCAAACTCACTCCGCCCAACAAAAAGCCATCCGCACTGCTAGACAAAAACTCGCTAAAATTCTTTTCGTTAACACTTCCGCCATATAAAACTTTGCAACTAAAGCCATTTTTTGCGCACTCGTTTTTAACAATTTTTATTGCGCTGTCTATATGTTTAACAGTTGGCGTGTCCCCCGTGCCGATTGCCCAAACAGGTTCATAAGCAAACACAATTTCCGCACTTTTATTTGCAAGCGAAAGGGCGGTTTTAACCTGTGTTTTTATTAGCGATTGCTTTTCGCTTTTTTCGTTTTCGCCAACGCAAACAATAGGGATAATTTTGTTATCCGTTGCCATTTTAACTTTGCGCGCAACCAAACCTTCGCCCTCGCCCATGGCGCGCCTTTCACTATGGCCAACAATTGAATATTCCACGCCAAAATCTTTAAGCATTTTTGCGCTTATTTGCCCAGTGGATTTGCCCTCTGCATCCGCGCTAATATCTTGGCAACCCAACTTGGCAGTTTTCAGTTTAAAATCTGCCAAATAACAAAAAGGTGGACACAAAACTAATTTTGCGCCCTTAACCCTTAAATTATTCAATTTTGACGCGGCGGATAAATAAAACTGTTTATCCCCGTTCATTTTATAATTAGCAACAATCAATTGCATTAAATATCCTCAATAACCTCAACACAAGGAAGGGTTTTGCCTTGCAACACCATCAAACTTGCGCCGCCGCCAGTTGAAATGTGAGTAATTTTTTTAGCATACCCCAACGATTGCACTGCCGCAACACTATCTCCGCCACCTATAACGGAAATTCCTTTATTTTTGGCAACATATTTTGCAATTTTGTTAGTTCCGCGTTTAAACTTTTCATATTCATACA
Source organism: uncultured Clostridia bacterium (assembly GCA_947628205.1). Classification (GTDB taxonomy): domain Bacteria; phylum Bacillota; class Clostridia; order Christensenellales; family UBA1242; genus Onthoplasma. The sequence continues at coordinate 14,181 of CANQYX010000023.1, read as the reverse complement.
CGCCAAGCGGCCCATTCCAAACAATTGTTTTTGCCTTTTTAATAACCTTTTTAAACGCTTTGATGGTTTTAGGCCCAATGTCCATGCCCTGATAATCATCCGCAAAGAAACCACTGTTAAACACTTTAGTTTCGGCATCCTCACTGAACTCTTTTGCACCAACATTGTCTATTGGCAGAATAATTTTTACGCCCTTTTCTTTGGCTTTATCCATAATTTTGCTTGCCAATTCAAGTTTTGTGCTATCCACAAGCGACATGCCAACATTTCCGCCAATGGCTTTAATAAAGGTGTACGCCATGCCACCGCCAAGCAGAATTGTATCCACCTTATCTAGCAAATTTTCAATAACGGGCAGTTTATCCGCCACCTTTGCGCCACCCAAAATGGCAACAAAAGGATGTTCGGGCGAATTTAGCACTTTGTTAAACATTTGAAGTTCTTGCTCAACCAAAAAACCGCAAACGGCAGGAATTAACTTTGCCACGCCATAAGTTGACGCATGTTTACGATGCGCGGTTGCAAATGCCTCCAACACAAAAACATCTGCCAAACTGGCAAGTTTTTTGGCAAAGGCCTCGTCGTTCTTTTCCTCTTGCTTATAAAAGCGGACATTTTCAAGCATAACCACATCGCCCGCTTGCATGTTGTTAACAAGCTCGGCAGTGGACTTGTCCGTAATATCTTCGGCAAACGAAACCGGCCTATCCAACAACTGAGTTAGCCTAGCCAACACTGGGCGGAGAGAAAGTTTAGGCTCAACCTGCCCATTTGGCCTGCCAAGATGAGAACACAAAATAACTTTTGCGCCATGCTCTATTAAATAATTGATGGTTGGAAGGGTTGCAGTAATTCGTGTGTCGTCCATAATTTTAAGTTCGGCATTGATTGGAACGTTATAATCCACCCTAACCAAAACGCGCTTATTGGCAACATCAATATCTCTAATTGTTTTTTTCATATAATATAAACTCCAAAAAGATAGAATTCCCCTATAGTAATGTTCATATTTTACCATATCCAAATTTTATTTCAAAATAAATTTTGAATATTTGTTGAATTTTCTTATCATTTTTTGATTTTGAACAAAATTTACACCAAATTTATCGCAAAATATGTAAATTTTTCGTTTTGAGCAGTGCGTTAAATTTGGTTCAATCCTTTTGTTACATAATATGATTTTGTTTGCTTTTTTATAATCGGTATGTTCATCCCCCACGATAAAAGTGTGGTTTTTAATGTGCACCCTCGCGCCCGAAATTGCCTTATCCAACTGAATTTTGTCGCCATCGCAAACGATAATGGATTTAACCTTTTCCGCCCCAACCACATTCACCCCAGCAACAACAACCCCATGCATAGATTGAGATAAATTCATCAACTCTTTTGTAACAATTGCATCGCCCATCAGCTCGTTAAAAGTGTTGTAATCGTAAATTATGCCAAAATTAAAAATAAGCAAATCACATCGCGACAATTTGCTAAAATAATTTAAATAAAATGACTTATAACTACCACCCGCAACGCACACAATTCTCATAACTCATAGTATGAAACACAAACATTTTTTGTTTGAAACACGAGCATTTTTTTGTTTGAAACACGAGCATTTTTTTGTTTGAAACACAAACATTTTCTTAAAATAACCCTTACCGCCCCATTGCCAACGCGTTGAGATAATTTTTTAAATAAAAAAGGTGCATACGCACCTTAAAACATTTAAACAGCCGAAGCAAGCAAAGCTAGATTTAAATGGAAAGCGGGACGAACAGCACAGTGGCGATCGGTGTCTCTAATGGCATAGTCTGCCCCGGACGGATGGAGAGCGTACGAAGCATTTCCATTTTGCTCGTAACTCGAACGCAGCCAATAATAATTCACGGCCCCACTCCTACCTACTTCTGAGGTTGATCCGTCTGCGTTATAACGTTGGGCTACAGATAAGTCCCAAATACCTATTTTAGTATCACTATACCCCGTCTCTGTTAGGGATGGAAGCCATAAATAGTCATTTGACCATGTGTCGCTGTAATCTTTAGATGCATAGTTACAACCCATCGAAAAAAATCCTGTTGAAAGAAGTGTCTTTGACCAGTTTTCATTTGATAAATTATACTGTTGATATTGTATTTGAGTTTTGGCAAACTCGCCATTTTCTTGCCATGCAACATTTTTAGGTTTTACTATATATTTGGTTAATTCGCTCTCTTCCATTGTAAATAATGCAAATGCACTGTCTGGATTTGGCTTATAATCTTCAGACAAATCCGTAGCGAATGTTGAATAAACACCACCATTATTAAGAGTTACCGCCCTTATATATGATGCACCATACAAATTTGCTGGGTATTTTACTATTGTTCTAGTATCATACCAATGTGCGGACCAATCACTATATAATCCACCATTCAAAAAGCCGTAATATTCTCCCTCAGTTGATGACCTGCCTGTCCATGCATCTTGAATGCAGTTATCTAGCCATAGGGTTAAAATTGGGTTGCCATCTTTATCTTGAGAAAGATATGTCACCGTCCATTTTAAACCACCTATTGTTACCGTTATATCTTCTCCCTCCGCTTTGCCTTCTGAGAATTGTCTCATTTGGGCTGCTGTAGTTTTACTTGCGGCTAGAGTATTTATTTTTTCCATATTGCTGGTTGTTACTGAGCCATCTCCTGAAATCCTTTGAAGCAGTTTATTTAAATTCTTAACATTAAATTTTTGAGTGGATGCATCATAGATTTCCCTTATCACGGTTGAGGTATCTACACTCAAATTCCAATCAAAGTTACCTGAGAAGGTTGAATCATCTCCGGGGTTATCTATCTCCGCTTTAACATAAAAGTATTGGGTTGAAATATAGTTTGGTTCATCGTTGTGTTCAACCACTACCTCGGCAGTGAAGTTTGCAGGAGTTGACACTTTACCTGTTATTTTAGAAAAATCTTTTAACTGAGTGTCTGCGCTCAGTGTAGTTATCTTTATATTATCTGCTGTGCCTGAAAATGAAAGTTTGGCAACATAATCTGTGTCCACATGCGTGCCTAAACCGTTATGAAAAACATACTCAAAAACAACCCAGCTTTTATCTTCCACACCATCATCTGGATATTGCAATTCAATATTCTTGTTAGGGCTTAAAGATTTACCCTGCATATCTGTGTCTTTGGCGTGGAATGTTAAGGTGGTTTCTCCTTCGTCATCCGTTGTCATATCCGTGCCTTCAGTATCCAGTGGACCAACATAATATTTAGCCGTTACACTACCTTCTATTTGGTCCGCCCTATACCTAACACTTATGTTGGTGGATAGTTTTTGGGTGCTAGCCGCAAACACTGCAACAATGGTTACCACTGCAATTACTGCCGCCATTACCATTGCAACTAGGCTTAAAGCAAATTTCTTATTGCTGCTCATATCTTTCTCCTTTTGTATATTGCCCTAAATGCATGTTTGTTATGCAACCGAGCAAATGTACTTACGTACATTATACTCGGTTGCCCCCCCCCCTGTCAACTAAAATGAGGGTGTTTTTACAAATTTTTTTAAAATATTTTATTTTCCTGCCACTTTTTTACGAATTTCTTCCATAAATCGCCCGTTTTAGGCAAATTTGGGCATGTGGAGGGGTGATTTAGATTCTTCGCTAACGCTCAGAATGACATTAAAAGAGGTAGAGATTGCTAAAAGAGATACACTCCACGCGTGAAATGAATTTTCACTTGGTCGGTATGACATGCTGGGTCGTGTTGAGCAAGCGTAGCGCGCCGAAACATCTAGATTCTTCGCTTCGCTCAGAATGACATAGTACATTCAAAATGAAATGTATACGCTCAGAATGACATAGTACGCTCAGAATGACGTGCGGTGCGTGCAAAATAACTGCCTAAATGCAATCCACCGTGGCATTTAAAACGCTTTCTATGCTAGGGTTTTTTATGTAATAGATTATATTTTTCCCATTGCGGTCGGCAGACACTATATCTAGCGATTTCAAAATTTTAAGTTGGTGGCTAATTGTGGTTTGGTTACAATTTAAAAGTGCGGATATATCCCCCACGCAAAGTGGCTTTATTATTAGCAAAATTATTATGCGCAAGCGAGTGGTGTCGCTAAACGCGTAGAAAAACGCGGTTAAATTTTTCATATCCGCCTTAGTGGGCATAAGGTTTTTGATTGTATATTCCTCTTTAAAATTTAAATTCATATGTTAATTTTAGCATATAAGAAATTTTGTGTTTAAATTTCACATTATCTAAATTTGGCGAATAAATAAGATAAAGAAAATATTTTATATAAGGAGCAAGAAAATGAACAACACCGCATTATACATTTTGTTTGCAATTCTTATTTCCGTCATTGCGCAGGCAACAAACACCGATTTGGCGAACAACACATCGTTCCTATTGCTGCTATTGTTGGCGTTGGGGGCTTATGGGCAGAACAACAACGGGCGCGACAACTGCTACATTTATGGCCAGCAACGAAGTTTTGTTTAAACAGCGCAAAGAAAAACCCGCATATAGCGGATTTTTTGCATTATTTTAATTTATAATTCATTTTTGCATTTTTGAAGATTTTTAAATCCATGCGTTTTAAATTTTTGTCTATTAAAGGTTTAAATTCCATCAAAGCCAAAATATCCTTTTGCAAATCCACATTTGGCGCAATTTCAATAAGTTTAAGCCCTTTATTTGTAAGTTTAAACACCGCGCGTTCGGTAACATAAGTTATGTCCTGCCCATTTTCTATTGCGTTTTTGGCAGAGAATGTAACCTGCCCCACCTTATCTACAAATTTTTTAACTTTGCCCTCGGTTTCAATTTTCAACCCTTTGTTAGAGGTTTTTGCAACCAAACCGCCCGATGTAAAAGTGCCCATAAACACAATCTTTTTTGCTGTTTGAGTTATGTTAATAAACCCACCGGGGCCAGTAACGCGCTTGCCGAATTTGGAAACATTTACATTGCCAAATTTATCCACTTCCGCCAGCCCTAAAATTGCCATATCCAGCATGCCACCATCATACAAATCGAACATGGAGGCATCACCAATAATAGAATCCGCGTTATGTGCCACGCCAAAGGCCACGCCATTTTGCGCAACGCCGCCAGTGATGCCCGTTTCAATGGACAAGGTTATATCTTGCACGCACCCTTCTTCGTTGCAAACATTTGCCACCAATTCTGGCATGCCAACGCCAAGATTAACCAAAACACCTTTGTATAATTCCATCATCGCGCGGCGGGCACAAATTTTGCGTTCGTTTAGTTCAACTGGCTTAATTTCGTCCAATTGAATTTTGGTTTTGCCCACCAAACTTGGCGTGTGTTTTGGCACATTGTAATCGCCCTTAGATTTATCTGGCTTGGCAACCACAACATAGTCCACAAGCACGGAAGGAATTAACACATCTTTGGCTTTTAACTTGCCATAATCCACAACCTTCTCCACCTGCACAATTACAATTCCGCCCGAATTATGCGCGGCGGCGGCAAGTGGAAATTGTTCGCCAATAATAGGTTCCCACTCTAAACTCACGTTGCCTTTTGTGTCGGCATAACTAGCTTTTATTATTGCCACATCAACAGGAAAAGTTTTGAAATACAAATATTCCTTATTATCTATATTAACAAGTTTAACAATTGGCGGTTCAGCTTTGGCCTTTTCGTTTTCGCACGCGCCTTCAAGCCGTGGGTCTACAAAAGTGTTTAGCCCAATTTTTGTTAATATGCCCGGCTTATGCCCTGCTGTTGCGCGAAGCAGGTGTGTGTAAACCCCAAGCGGCAAGCCCCATGCAGGAAATTTGTTTTCCCCCACCGCCATACCAAATTTTTTGCCCATGCCAAGATGGGCGCACATTGCCCTGCCCACCATGCCATCGTTTGAAAGGCAATTCATACCGACATCTTCATACGTTAAATTACCGGGGCTAATGCCGGCAGTTACTGTTAAATTTTTTGGTTGCTTAGTTTTTACAAAACGCTTTTGCAACGCAATTAAAACGGCGTCCGGCGAACCGCTGCCACCCGAGCCACTAATGCCTACCGTGCTGTTGGATTTAATTTTTTTTACAACTTCTTCCGCTGTTAAAATTTGCATAGCCACCTCTAAATTATTTTATCATTAATGATGGTTAAAAACAAACAGTTTTTCAATTTTTTGCCAATAAAAGAAAAACTGCTAGTTTCCTAGCAGTTTTTTTTACTATTTAGATTTTTTTGTTGATTTGGTTTTTGTTTCTGCTGTTTTTGTTAAAGGTTTTTTTGCAGTTGTTTTTTGAGTTTTTGCAACTGGTTTTTCTGCAGATTTTGCCCTTGTTGAAGGTTTTTTAGCTGCAGGTTTTGTTTCTGCCTTAACTTCAACATCAACTGTTTGCATTGCAGTGTCTGGAACTTGAACAGTGCCAACATTTTCAACCTTTACATTTTTCTTTCTTAAAATTGTGTTGTCCATCAAATATTTAACTAGGCAACCCAATATTGTTGAAACGATTGCAACAACCCAGAACACTTCTGCCCAAGAATATGGAGTGGTTGGGTGTTTGCCACGAATTTCAACATAGAAATAGATAAATGGCATGTGAAGCATGTAAATGTATAGTGCTGTTCCGCCCAAATATCCAAGAACTTTTGCTGTGTATTTATTATTTAACAATTCGGTTATGAAATCTTTTTCCAACAAAGTTAAGCCAACAAGCAAAATGCAAAGCAGATGAACAGTCCATCTTGAAAGTGCGCCACCAACAGTGTTGTTTGTAATTTCATAACTGCCTTCAATTACAGTTGGGTTGATTGTGTAAATAACCAAAACTGTTGCAACGAAAGCATAAAGCAATGTTAAAACAACTTTTGTTGCAGTGTTGTATTTGAAAGTTTTAAGTTTTTCTACTGCATAATAGATTAAAACGCCGCCGCACATGCCAAGCAAAACGAACAACAAGCCATTGTTAAAGCCAATAACTGCACTTGTTACAGGTTTGCCAATAACCGCTGGGTTGCTAGCATTTTGAACGCCGAAAGTTGACCAAGCAACTTGGCTTGCGCGTGTGCCGTTCCAAGCCCACCAACCGCCTAAGAACACGAATAATGATGGAGCAACGATGCCAACAAAAGCATCTTCGCATTTGCACATAAACCAATAGATGATATAAGAGCAAATTAATAAGCCAGAGATGAACCACATTGCGCCATTAGCTTGGCTGTAAGCTGCGCCAAAGCCGGCAGAATATAAGCCCAAAAATTCCCATAGCCCGTTAAAGGTTGAAAGCACAGCACTTTCAAATGTTGCGCGTTTGAAGATTGCAACTGAAGTTATGCCTAAAATAATTCCTAGTGCCAAAACTGGCAACAAAGCTTTGATTCTATCCCAAAGATATTCCCACGCTCTGCCGCTTGCCTTCCTTTTAGAATATTCTGGGTTGGCTTGCAAACGCTTGAAGTGTTTAACAAGGAAATAACCAGCAGTTAAAGTGAAGACAAACAAAATTTCGCCCGCGCCAGCCATCCAGTTAGATGCACGGATGATACCATTCATGTCGCGAGGCGCTAAAATTGTGCCAATGTGATAACCAACAATGGCAATTGCGAAAAAGAAACGCCAAAATTCAATAGCAAAATTTCTTTTTCTAGATTGAGCAACTGTTTGAACTTGTTGCTCTGCAACATTTTCTTTTGTCATTTTACCCCCTTTTATCAACAAAAAAACGTTAGATATAATTATTATGTAAAATCAAAAATTTATAGTCAACAATTTTCGCTAAATTTTTTAAATTTATTTTATTTATCTTTATTTGTTAATTTTTCCTTCTTGTTTTTGGTTGGTTTTAAAATGTTTTCTGCAAAATTGCAAAACTCAATCTCTGCCTTTTCTTTAAGGCATTTTCTTTTTATTAAAACCACAAATTGGTCTTTAAACACATAATAAATATTGTCTTTATTTAATTTAATGGCTGTAAGGTCGGATTTGTTATAAGAGTTTGTTCCAATAACATTTTCTTTTGCCATAAATATTTCTGTCATTTTTTCGCCATCAATTGTAACTTTAACTTTTGTAACATTATATAATTTAGTTTCATAAAATTCTTTTTGTTGCCTTAATGCGCTGTCCAAAACTATTTTATCCACTAAAAAATATGCCAAAATTAATAAAACGCTTATTATACCAACATACCAATATTTTGTGTGTGCAATAAGCGCGCCAATGCTAACCAAAACGCCAAGCACGGTTAACGCAATTAAAAACATTGCAACAATATTTGTTTTGCGTTTAGATTTGGTTTGCAACAAAAATTTTGTTGCGTTTAAATTGTCTTGTAACGAATAATTATATACACATTCATTCATATAAATAGAATATCACAATTTAATTTAATTTCAAAATAAATTAATTAAATAAAAAAATGGAAAATAGTTTTCCATTTTTAATAAATAAATTTAAAATTTTATTTTTTTCAATTTTTAATGAAATTTTTTATTTTTTGAATTTTTAACGTTATTTTTTAATTTTTTTTTGAATTTTTGGTGTTATTTTTTTAATTTTTAAAAATTTTCTATATTTTTTATTCTCATTATTTTTACCTGTTTTATTTTAGATTTTGATATTTTATTAATTTTTTTGTTAGTTTTAATTAAATATTTAAATTAAACCCATGGCGGCTTTGGCTTTGTTAAGTGTTTCACGAGCCACTTTTTGCGCTTTTTTTGCGCCCAATGCGGCAATTTTCATAAGTTCTTTTTGATTGTTCATATAATACTCAAATTTTTCTCTAATTGGGCGAACAACTGAAAGCACCGCGTCCGTTGCGCGTTTTTTTAGTGCGCCATAACCCTGCCCGGCAAGCGAGTTTACGACCTCATCAATTGGCACATTTTCGCAAGCCGAGATTATTGTCAACAAATTGCTAACGCCCGGTTGATTTTTTTCGTCATACGCAATGTTGTTTAGGCTGTCCGTCACTGCGCGCTTAATTTTTTTGGTTATCTCTTCATCGCTATCTTGCAAGAAAATCACATTATTCGGGTCGTCATCGCTCTTACCCATTTTTGTGGTTGGGTCTAATAGCCCTTTTATGCGCGCGCCCACTTTTGGCACAACTGCTTTTGGAATAACAAAAATTTCGCCAAATTTGTGGTTGAAGCGAGTGGCAATGTCGCGCGTCAGTTCAACGTGCTGAACTTGGTCCTCACCCACTGGCACAATGTCCGTGTTATACAGCAAAATGTCCGCCGCCATAAGCACGGGATAGGTGTAAAGCGCGGTGGTTATGCCCGTTTTGCCTTTTTGAACTTTGTCTTTAAACTGAGTCATGCGGTTGGCTTCGCCCATCATGGTGTTGCAGTTTAATAACCACATAAGTTCGCAATGCTCACTAACTTGCGATTGAACATAAATAACCGCTTTTTTAGGGTCTAACCCACACGCCAAAAACATGGCAAGCTGCCTTAATGTCCTGTCTTTTACAAAATCCGCCGCCAAATCCACCGTGTGCGCGTGCAAATTAGCAATGCAAAAATAGCAAGAATATTTGTCTTGCAGCGGCAGCCAATTTTTAATTGCGCCCAAGTAATTGCCTAATGTTAAATAACCCGTTGGCTTTGTTGCACTATATAAAACTTTTTTCATGTTTTAATTATAGCACAACTTAAAATTTAATACAACAAAAATTGATTATCGCAACTTTTTGGATTTTAACCTTCATAATCCCAATCTTCTTTCCTATCCGTTACCCCAGGTATAATCAAACAAACCCCAATCATTGAAATCACCGGCAGACATAAAAACAGCCCTATTGCAGTTGGCAAATCGTCCCCACAATCTGTTATAAAATGAAAAAACAAAGCGGTAACTATCCCAACGCCAAATGTGCCAATACCAGTTATCATTAAAGCTTGCCCGATATCGTCTAACTTTTTGTTGTGTTTTAGTTCCTCGCTGTCTATGTTCCAAAAAGTGTAATCTTTTTCCAATTCTTCTTTAAGGTTTTTTACAATATTTTCTTTTGTTTTATTAGTATATAAATTGCCTTTATTTGTATTCATATTATATTCTAAAATATGGTTGACTTTATCTATCCTATCCTTAAATTCTTCACTATTAACATAAGCAATCACTTCATTGCCATTTGCTAGCATAAAATTTACATACTGTTCTTTGGTCATTGCGATTTTCGCATCGCCAAAGGCAGAAACAAAGTTATCATACATCTGCTCATATTTAGTTTGTTCGTCCATATCTTGCCAAGAAATTTCAATATCTCCCACTTTTAATGAATTAGAATTTAATTCGTTTAAAACATTTTCATAGCGTTCGTTTAACAAACTAATCATTTTTGTTTCATTTTCTTGCTCTGCCTCGTCGAAAGAATCTCTATCCGCCATGCCATAAGCAATGCCGCCAGCAATTGCAATTCCCCAACTGCTTAACGGCAAACCGGCAGCCACCAAGCCCACACCAGCCGAAATTTTTAATATTTTTTTAATTAAACCCATAATTTCCTCCTTTTTGGTTAATTAAATGTAAATTGTTTTAATTTAACATTTGCGTATTACATTAACCCTCCTTAAACGAAAAGAAAAAGACTTTTCGATTACTCAAAAAGTCTTGTTAATGCAATAACACTCCATAAAGCGGGCAAATTGCCGAATTGACGCCTTACGGACACCAACAAAGGTGAAACTACTCCCTTTTTATGCCACTATTATATGAAATAAAATTTGCTTTGTCAATAGATTTTTAAAAATTTTTTTTTAACATACTAGAAAAAATTAAACCAACAAATTGTTTTCATGATAATGTTTTTTTGCATTTTATAATGTTTTTTGCTTTTAATAATGTTTTTTAGAATATAAGAATGTTTTTCTAACATATAATTTTTTACATATAACAATTTTTTTGCGAAAATTACATATTAAGATTTTAAAGAAAAAACTCGCAAAAATGCGAGTTTTTGTTTTTATTATTCAACGATGTCGGAAACCACACCCGAACCAACTGTTCTGCCGCCTTCACGGATAGCGAACTTCATACCCTTTTCAATAGCGATTGGGTGGATAAGTTCAACTTCCATAGAAACGTTATCGCCTGGCATAACCATTTCAACACCAGCAGGAAGTTTGATTGAGCCGGTGATATCGGTTGTTCTAACATAGAATTGAGGACGATATCCGTTGAAGAATGCGGTATGACGGCCACCTTCTTCTTTCTTCAAAACGTAAACTTCGGCCTTGAATTTGGTGTGTGGAGTGATTGAGCCTGGTTTAGCAAGAACTTGACCTTTTTCGATTTCTGTTCTGTTAATGCCACGAAGCAACAAACCAGCGTTATCGCCTGAACGAGCTTCGTCAAGAGATTTGCGGAACATTTCGATGCCGGTGATAACTACTTTACGAGTAGGTTTAATACCAACAAGTTCAACTTCCTCGTTAAGTTTAATAACACCACGTTCTACTCTACCAGTAGCAACTGTGCCACGACCAGTGATTGTGAACACGTCTTCAACTGGCATTAAGAAAGGTTTATCAGTGTCGCGTTGTGGAGTTGGGATATATTCGTCAACTGCCTTCATCAACTCTCTGATGCAATCGCAAGCAGGGTCGCTAGCGTTGCCAGCAGATGCTGCTTCCAAAGCTTTTAATGCGCTACCCTTAATGATTGGAGTGTTGTCCCCTGGGAAGCCATAAGAACTTAACAAGTCACGAATTTCCATTTCAACCAATTCAAGAATTTCAGGATCGTCAACTTGATCAGTTTTGTTCATGAACACAACAATGTATGGAACACCAACTTGGCGAGCAAGCAAGATGTGTTCTTTAGTTTGAGGCATTGGACCGTCTGTTGCTGCAACAACAAGGATTGCACCGTCCATTTGAGCGGCACCTGTAATCATGTTTTTAACATAATCTGCGTGTCCTGGGCAGTCTACGTGCGCATAGTGACGAGTTTCAGTTTCGTACTCAACGTGCGCGGTGTTAATTGTGATACCACGAGCCTTTTCCTCTGGGGCTTTATCGATTTCGTCGTATCTCATTTTTTGGGCTTTACCTTCAGCAGCCAAAACCATTGTGATGGCAGCGGTTAAGGTTGTTTTGCCGTGGTCTACGTGACCAATAGTACCAATGTTAACATGTGGTTTGGTTCTATCAAATTTAGCTTTTGCCATAAATATTTTTCTCCTTTAATGATATATTTCCATTTTATATTATTTGTTAAACATAAGTCAAGCAAATTGATTATGTTTTTTTAATTATTTTCGGTTAATTTTTTGCGGTCGCCAATAATTTTATCGGCAACGTTCTTTGGGCATTCTGCATAATGGTCGAACAACATCTGGAAGGTACCGCGCCCTTGTGTTGAGCCGCGCAAGTCGGTTGAATAACCGAACATTTCGCTTAATGGAACTTCCGCGTGGATGATTGTGCTGCCATATTTTGCCTCGGTGCCGGTTAGCATACCGCGGCGAGAGGTTAAACCGCCCATAACCGCGCCAAGATAGTCATCTGGCACGTTAACTTCAACCTTCATTATAGGTTCAAGCAAAACAGGGTCTGCCTTTCTCATGGCCTCTTTGAATGCTAGCGAGCCGGCAATTTTAAACGCCATTTCGCTCGAGTCAACTTCGTGGTAAGAACCGTCGTAAACAGTAACTTTAAAGTCAATTGTTTCATATCCAGCAACAACGCCCGATTTTTTAGCTTCTTGGATACCTGCATCGATTGGCGGAATAAATTCTTTAGGAATTGCGCCACCAACAACCGTGCTTTCAAACACATAACCTTTATCGCGTTCCAATGGTTCCATTTTAATTTTACAATGGCCATACTGACCGCGTCCGCCCGATTGTTTGATATATTTGCCCTCTGCTTCAACCGCTTTGCGAATGGTTTCTTTGTATGCAACTTGAGGTTTACCAACATTAACTTCAACGCCAAATTCGCGTTTCATTCTGTCCACCAAAATGTCCAAGTGCAACTCGCCCATGCCGGCAATGATTGTTTGGCCGGTTTGGTCGTTAGTGTAAGATTTGAATGTTGGGTCCTCTTCCATAAGTTTGGAAATTGCGATGCCTAATTTTTCTTGCGCTGCTTTATCTTTTGGCTCGATAGCTTGCTCGATAACTGGTTTCATGAATTCCATTTCTTCCAAAATTATTGGGTGGTTTTCATCGCAAAGGGTGTCGCCCGTGCCGGTGTTTTTCAAGCCGACAACTGCGCAAATGTCGCCCGCTAGAACTTCTGGAATATCCGTTCTATTGTTAGCGTGCATGTGCAACAAGCGGCCAATTCTTTCCTTTTTATCCTTAGTTGAATTCAACACATAACTGCCCGCGCTAAGTTTACCGCTATAAACACGGATAAATGTGATTCTGCCAACATAAGGGTCAGTGGCAATTTTGAATGCCAAAGCTGCAAATGGCTCGTTATCATTATTGTTACGCTCAACCATGCTGCCATCTGGCAATTTGCCCTTGATTGCAGGAACGTCAACCGGGCTTGGCATATAATCCACAACCGCATCCAACAACTCCTGAATACCCTTGTTTTTAGCAGCAGTTCCGCACAAAACTGGGAACATTTGAAGTGTGCAAGTTGCCTTGCGGATGCCCTTTTTGATTTCGTCTATTGTAAGCTCTTCGCCTGCAAAGAATTTTTCCAAAAGCACTTCGTCTGTTTCTGCAACCGACTCAATCATTTTTTGCCTATATTCTTGGCATTGTGCAAGCATATCGGCAGGGATTTCTTCTTCCCTATAATCTTTGCCTAGGTCGTCGTAGAAAACATAAGCTTTCATTTTAATTAAATCTACAATACCTTTAAATGTTTCTGCCTCGCCAATAGGCAATTGAAGTGGAACGGCGTTAGCGCCCAACACTTCGCGAATGCTTTGAACGGCCTTTAAGAAGTTTGCATCGTTAATGTCCATTTTGTTAATAAAGCACAAACGTGGAACATTAAACTTGCTGGCTTGACGCCAAACGTTTTCACTCTGTGCCTGAACACCAGCGCGTGCGCTGAACAATGCAACTGCACCGTCCAAAACTTTTAGCGAACGTTCAACTTCAACAGTAAAGTCCACGTGGCCTGGGGTGTCGATAATATTAATTGTGCAATCTTGCCATTTGCAAGTTGTGCAGGCAGATGTGATTGTTATGCCGCGCTCTTGCTCTTGCGCCATCCAGTCCAT
>CANQYX010000022.1 GCA_947628205.1 uncultured Clostridia bacterium | reverse complement strand
CAGGAGGTGTTTTGGGTGCAAACGTATAACTCCCCGAACCCCCAGACTATCTGGGGGTTTTCATTGTACAAAAAACTAAGTTTTCCAAACTTAGTTCTAACTATTTATTAAATCTTTTATAAACATTTAGAGCGGTGGATTTGCTTATACCTTTGGTTTGTTGCAGTTCTTCTAGTGTTGCATTTTTAATGTTTTCTATTGTGCGGAATTTGCCCAAAAGCGCGCGGCGCGTGGCCGGGCCAACGCCTTCAATGCTTTCCAGCCCGCCGCGATACATGCCCTTTTGCCTTAAACTGCGGTTGAAAGTGATTGCAAAGCGGTGTGCTTCGTCGCGTGCAAGTTGGACAAGGCGCAAACTATAACTACCCTTTGAAAGCATATACGGGCGTGGTTCGTGTGGTTTAAACACTTCCTCTTCGCGCTTGGCAAGTGAAATTAGGTCGTTTGTGAAATGATATTTTTCCATAACTTCAACAGCGATGCCGAGTTGCCCTTTGCCTCCGTCTATAACAATTAAATCTGGCATTTGGCTAAAACTTATGTCGTCGCTCGTTAACTTTTCCATACGGCGAGTTAAAACTTCGCGCATAGATGCGAAATCATCAATAAAATCCACCGTTTCTATCTTAAATTTGCGATACATTGACGGTGCTTTTTCGCCGTTTATAAGCACAACCATGCTGGCAACGGTGTAGGTGCCATAGGTGTGCGAAATATCGTAGCATTCAATGCGTTTTGGCTCGTGTTTTAGGTCTAAATCCTTTTTAAGTTGCCTTACCGCGCCAATGCTGGCATTTTGTTGCTTTGTAGTGTGTTCCAAATTCTTTTCCATATGCATGAGGGCGTTTTTCTCGGCGATTTCCAAAAGTTTAAACTTGACGCTGTCAATTTTTGGCTTGGCAACCGCCACCTTTTTCTTTGCCTTATCTTGCAAAAAGAGTTCAATTTCTTGCGTTTCAATGTCCGGCATAATGATTTCGTCAACAATAAGCGGGTGCGAAGTGTAATATTGCATAACAAACTGGGTGTAAGCTTCGTTGATGTCCAAAAAATTTAAAATGTCGAATGTTTCCACTCCTTGCAGTTTGCCGCCACGTATGTTTAGCACGCACATGGCGGAAAACTCACCGCTAGTTTTAAGGTTGAACACATCGTAATCCACCAAACTGCCCAAACTTGTTACAACGCGTGCCTTCATTTTGTTTAGCATGTTTAGCCTATCTCGCAGTTTAATTGCTGTTTCGTAATTTTGCGTGTCCGATGCAATTTGCATTTTTTCTTGCAAAATCTTTTCAACTTCGTCCGTTTCGCCCTTCAAAAAGCGGATGGCGTTGTTAACTATTTCCATATACTCCGCCTTTGAAATTTTGTGCGCGCATGGTGCCGAACACAGGTGCATTTCGTGGAAAATGCACGGTTTAAGCGGTTTTTTATTTTCGGCAAGCGGCAAGCGGCATTTGCGCAGCGGAAAAGCATAATCCAAAATGCTGAGGACATCTTTTGCTGTTACACCTGCCATGTATGGCCCAAAATATTTGTCCGTTTTATTTAATCGGCGCGAAATTTCAAAATGTGGATAATCTTCCTTCAAATTGATTTTAATGTAAGCGTAAGTTTTACTATCTTTAAGCAAAATGTTATAGTATGGTTTATATTTTTTGATAAGGTTATTTTCAAGTGCAAGTGCTTCCACTTCGTCATTTACAACATAAAAATCGAAATCACGAATGTTCTCCACCATATTGCGAACTTTAAGAATTTCTTGCTTGCGCAAAAAATATTGGCTGACGCGCTTTTTTAAATTTTTTGCCTTGCCAACATAAATAACATTTTCATCTTTGTCCTTCATAATGTAAACGCCCGGGTCGTTTGTCAGGCGCTTAACCTTATCTAAAATGATATTCATATTTTTATTATAACATAAATTTTAATTTTTTTAGTTTGCGTGCATATATTTTAAAAATTTTATTTTTTGGATATTGACAAACCGCCTTTTGTGTGTTATAATGCTTGCGGATGGTGAATTATGAATAATGGTTTAGTTAAAGCAGATATAAGAAAAATTATTGAGGGGGCTTTTAGCGATTTAGAAGAAATTCAAAGCATTGAACAATCTTTTGGCGTTTGGGTGGCAATTTTTAGGCGCAAAGGCCTTGATTATGTTCAAGATTTTGAAATAAGCGAAGATGGTGTTAAGGCAAATTCAAAATATTGTGCGGACGCAGATGTTTTGCAAGCGGCTTTAGATGATTATGTAACAAAAAATAATTTATGGCGCGGATTTTTATATTAATAATTTTATATTTGCAAATTAAAGGCAAAAATCTATTGCGTGGTTAGATTAATAATAAAACAAAAAAAAGTTTCATACAATTATGTATGAAATTTTTTAAAACAAATTGGTTAAAAAAGCATTGGTTTAAGTTGGTTAGCGCGGCAGTGTTTGTTTTTTTGTGCGTTTATGTGCCGCTTGTTGCCGTTAAAAAGGCAAAGGACTATGAAATTTATAAAGAGCCAATAATCGACACGCGCATTTACACCATTTGGCATATTGAAACGTTTGAGGGCGGAAGTAAATCTCGCCTAACCTTTTTGAAAAGCATTGCGCGCAAAATAGAAAGTGAAAACAAAGGCGTGCTTATTATGATTAAACAGATAGAACCGGACAAACTTGAAAGCGAATTAAATGAAGGTGCGCCCGATATTTTTTCGTTTGGTTTTGGTGTGGGCAAACTTATTTTGCCAAGTTTGGCCGAGCTAAATTCTGCCTTCAATGTACGCGACGAGTTCGTTGAAAGCGGCAGTTTTAACAAGCAACTTTTTGCCCTACCTTACATTGTTAGTGGCTATGCCGAATTTAGCCATGGCGGACAAGTTAAAAACTATTATTGCGGAGAAAATGAATATATCCACCCCGAAAAAATTTATTCGGCTTTAAACTACGCGCTAACCGAACGCCAAAGCCAATATGAAGCATATAAAGATTTTATTTATGATGACGAAAGCAAGTTAATTGGCAGCGCGCGCGATGTGTTCCGCGTTAGCAATTTAAACGCGGTTGGGCGGGCAAGCGCAAGCATTACTCCGATTGATAGTTACACCGATTTAATTCAATATATCGGCATTAAAACGAATGATGAAATAACAAACAAATTTTTGGCAATGGCGCTTGACGATGAACATCAACGCAGTTTAGTTGACTACGGACTTTTTAGTAGCAAATATCCCAAAATTTATTCAAGCGGAATATATGATATTATGGAAAACGCGCTTTATAGCGCAACAATTCCAAATGTGTTTGAATAGAAAATGAAGAATGGCGAAATTGAAGTTTTTAAAAACGTGGAATTAAAAAATTTTTGCACTTTTAAAGTTGGCGGAAAGGCAAAACTGCTTTTTATTGTCCACTCAACAAATGCACTAAATAATATATACAATTATTGTAAAATACACAATATGAAGTTTAAAATTATTGGTTTTGGTGCAAATTTGTTGTTTGATGATAGTGGCTTTGATGGTGCAATTATTGTTAACCAAGCAAGCAAAATTTTGTTTAAAAAAAATTGCGTTTATGCGGATAGCGGCGTGGCAGTTTCTGCCCTAATTTCTGTCTGCGCCGCGCGCGGTTTGGGCGGCATTGAAAAATTGGCAGGGATACCTTCAACTGTTGGCGGCGCGGTGGTTAATGGTTTGGGCGCGTTTGGGGTTGAGTTCAACAATTTTGTTGAATATGTAGTTTGCTTAAATGAAAAAGGCAAAATTGTAAAACTTAAAAAATCGGCTTGTGGCTTTGGCTATCGCACCAGCAAATTTAAACAAAAAAATTTTGTTATTTTGCGCGTAAAATTGAAATTGAATTTGGACGATGAAAAATTTATCAAAGAAAATATGCTTTCCGCCCTAAAACAAAAATCCGCCACCCAACCGCTGAACTACCCCAGCGCAGGAAGTGTTTTTAAACGATTTTTTGTTAATAAAATAGAAAATAACAATAGTTATAAGCTTTATAAAATAGATAAAAATAATAATTGCGATGATTATAAAAGTAAAAAAAACGTTAAAAAAGAACAAATAAATTTATCTAATAATTATAACGAAAGTTATAAAGATAATATAATTTGTTCAATTGATAAAAACACGCAAGATTTTTCTAATATCAATAAATTTTCAAACAAAAGCGAAACCAATGAAAAATCCCTTTTTAATTCTGAAATTGTGCCGGCAAAAATTATTGATGAGTTAGGGCTTAAAGGGCTTGCGGTTGGCGGTGCAATGGTTTCAACAAAACATGCCGGTTTTATTGTCAACACTGGCAACGCCACAAGCCAAGACATTAAAACTTTAATTGACCTCATTAACCAAAAAGTGCAAGCCGATTATGGCTTTACTCTGCCCTTAGAAATTGAAATTGTTGAGTAACGTTGAAAAAAGGACTAATGCATTAATCTGCAAAATGTTATATTAAATTTTATAAATAATTTGTAAAAGGTCAAACACTTTGTTTGATTTTTTTGTTTGTTAGTGGTATAATAAACTCGATTGCAAAAATATGCAATTCTTTAAATTAAAAACGCAACAATTTGGGCAAAATTTGTTCAATTTTTGATAAATTTAGGAGGATTTATGGCACTTTTAGCCGACTATCACACTCACACTAAATATTCCCGCCACCACCATGGCAAAGGCACAGTGGAAGATAATGTTCGCGCCGCTTACGAGCGCGGGCTTAGGCAGGTTGCCATAACTGACCATGGCTTTAACCAAAAATTTTACGGAGTTAGGCGGACAGACATTCCAAATGTAAAAAAAGATATCGAGGAAGCAAAGGAACGCTACCCCATTGATGTTTTGTTGGGCGTTGAGGCAAATTTAATTTCCAGCCGCGGTGATTTGGACATTGTTGATGAGGATTTGGATAATTTAGACATTTTGCTTTGTGGCTTTCACCGGTTTGTTAAATCCACTTCTAAAAAAGAACAATTTGGCTTTGTTTTGAAAAACATTTTTTGTTCGCTCTTTCACCACACAAGCAAAAAGCAGATTGAGCGCAACACAAATGCGTACATAAGCGCGATGAGGAAATACGACATCGATGTTATAACCCACCTTAACCACGTTTGCAAGGTGGATGTTGAAAAGGTGGCACGCGTAGCCAAAGAAACGAATACGCTTATTGAACTAAATGGCAAACGCTTGGGGATGAGCGATGACGAGATTTTAACTTGCTACAATTTAGGTTGTAAGTTTGTTATAGATAGTGATGCGCACAAGCCAAGCAGAGTTGGCGATTGCCACCTTGGGTTAAGTGCCATTTTAAGGTTGAGGATACCCGAAAGTGCAGTTGTAAATTATAATCAACTGCCCACCTTTAAAAAGGAAAAGCGCAAAAAATCTTAAAGGAGAACGCTATGAACGATTGGAAACATCAAATTTTAAAATCTATTCCAACAACCAGATGTTGTGCGCAGTCGTTCATCGCTACCATGCTTACAAATTGTGCAATAATCGATCAAGACGACCACTATATATTGTTTAATTCATCCGATGCAATAATTAATAAACTTATGGATTTTGTAAGGAAATTTTATCCCGATTTAGAAGTTTTGTATTGGGAAAATTTTTTAATGCTGCGCGGCAACATTTTTGATTTTTTGTTGGATTATAACACGGAAAAACTCGACCTTTTTGCTTTTGACCAAGAGTGCGATCGGCTTACAATTTTAAAAACCTTGTTTTTGCTTTACTCTAACCTTTATTACAACAAAGATAGCAACCTAAACAGCAAGGGTTACAATTTAGAATTAGTTGTTAAAGATAGCGAAATTTTTGAAATTTTAACTGTTTTACTCGCCCAATTTAGCTTTGACCTAAAAACCAGCAAGCGAAAAAATAATTTTGTAATTTACACAAAAAATGGTGACTTAATTTGCGATTTGCTTGTTAAACTTGGCGCGAATTACGCCGCGCTAGACATTCAAAACAACCTTGCCATGCGCGAGGTTAGAAACAGCGCGAACAGGCAAAACAATTGCTTTGGATATAATTTGGATAAAACGCTAAATTCAAGTTCGCAGCAGATGGAAGCAATTTCGTATTTATTTGAAAATGACCTGTTGGATAACCTAGACGAAAACCTTAAAGAGATTGCCCTGCTCCGCCTTGCCAACCCAGATGTTTCGCTTAGCGAACTTAAAACGCTTTATGGCAAGCCAATTTCGCGCGCTGGGTTGAAATATAGGCTAGATAAAATTATTGAAATTTACAAAAAATTGGGAGATAACAAATGAAACCTTTTGTGCATTTACATGTTCACACTGAATATTCGCTGCTTGATGGTGCGGCAAGAATTTCTAAACTTGTTAAACTTTGCAAGGAATACAACATGCCTGCCGTTGCCATAACCGACCATGGAAATATGTATGGCGCAACTCATTTTTGGGATGCGTGCAAGGCGGCAGGAATTAAACCCATTTTAGGCACAGAATTTTATGTGGCAGAAGATTTACACGTTAAAAATGGCAAACAAAAGTTATCGCACCTTATCATTCTTGTTAAAAACGAGCAAGGATATAAAAACATTTGCAAACTCCACTCAATTGCTTTTAAAGATGGTTTTTATTATAAGCCACGCATAGATTATAAAACGCTTGAACAATATCACGAAGGGTTGGTTTGTTTGTCTGCCTGCTTGGCCGGAGATATTCCAAAACTTATTGTGCAAGAGCAATACGAAAAAGCCGAACAACTTTGTTTATGGTTTAAAAATTTGTTTGGCGAAGATTTTTATCTTGAACTTCAACACAATGGCATTGCCGAACAAGAGTTGGTTAATGCAAAATTGCGCGAATTTTCTAAAAAATTAGGCATTAAAACGGTTGCCACAAACGATGTGCATTATCTTTTTAAAGAAGATGCTGAAATGCAAGATGTTTTGATGTGTGTTGCCATGCAAAAGACGGTGGACGACCCAGACAGGATGAAATTCCCAACCGACGAATTATATTTTAAAACTTACGACCAAATGTTAGAGGGTCTGCCTAACGATGAGGATGCGCTTGAAACCACGCTTGAAATTGCCGAAAAATGCAATTACAATTTTGTGTATGGGCATTACCTATTCCCTAGTTACACTCCAGAAGGCGGATATAATGAGGAAGTTGGCGCAACGCCAAAAGAATATTTGCTGCGCTTAGTTGATGAAGGTGTTAAGAAAAAATATGGCGGCTGGAACGACAAAATCCGTGAACGTATTAACATGGAAATTGGCGTTATTGAAAAGCAAGGGTTTATTGAATACTTCCTTATAGTTTGGGATTATATTAACGCCGCACGCAAAATGGGAATATCGGTTGGGCCGGGGCGAGGTTCGGGTGCCGGTTCAGCAGTGGCTTACACCATGGGCATCACTAACATCGACCCATTAAAATACGAACTTTACTTTGAACGTTTTTTGAATAGTGAACGTGTTTCCGCGCCCGATTTTGATGTGGACTTTGAGGACGTTAGGCGCGATGAAATTATTGACTATGTGCGCAAAAAATACGGGGATGACCGCGTTGCACGCATCATCACTTTTGGCACGATGAAGGCAAAAAACGCCATTAAAGATGTGGGCAGAGTTTTGCGCGTGCCTTATTCTGTTACAGATCGAATTACCAAATCCATTCCTATGTACAAAAGCCCAATTTTACCTAAAGTTTTTGGTTTCCATGTGCCTAAAGAGGGAGATAAAGATTTTGGCACGGTTTATGCTGTTCCTGAACTTGTTGAGTTGTATAATAACGATGCGCAAGTTAAAAAAGTTGTGGATATTGCCATGAAGGTGGAAGATTTCCCAAGGCAACAATCCATCCACCCATGCGGCGTTATAATTGGTGCGGACATTTTGGATAAACACGTGCCACTAAGCCGAAATGGCGACCTTATTTCCACACAATATGAGGGTGTGGACATGGAACACCTTGGCCACCTTAAAATGGACTTTTTGGCGCTTTGCAACTTAACAGATATTAAGGGCGCGTTGAAATTGATTAAAGAAAACCACAATGTTGAAATTGATTTTGATAAATCAACATACGACGACCCAAATGTGTTTAAACTTATTTCTTCTGGCAACACAGATGGCATTTTTCAAATTGAATCGGGCGGGTTTAAGCGGTTTTTAAAAGAACTTCAACCAAACTGCATAGAAGACATTGTTGCGGCAGTGTCGCTCTTCCGCCCCGGCCCAATGAAATACATCCCATATTATGTGCATAACAAACACCATCCGGAGGACACAAAATATGACCACCCACTTTTAGAGCCAATTTTAAAGGTTACACATGGTTATATGGTTTATCAAGAGCAAGTCATGAGGGTGTGCCAAGATTTGGCAGGGTTTTCGCTGGGTCAGGCAGATAACATTCGTCGCGCCATGGGCAAGAAAAAGATTGCTGAAATGCTTAAATGGAAGGAAGCGTTTTTGCACGGGCGTGAGGCGTTCGTGGACGAGCATGGCAAGCATGAGCCAGCAATTAAAGGATGCGTTGCAAATGGCGTTAGCGAAGAAATTGCAAATAAAATTTGGGCGGACATGGAGGACTTTGCCTCGTACGCGTTTAACAAATCGCACGCGGCGGCTTATTCACTTATAACCTATCAAACGGCATATTTAAAATGTTATTACGAACCTGAGTTTATAACCGCCCTTTTCAACAACCGCATTTCAAAAAGCGATAAAATTAAACACTATCTTGCCTACGCAAAAGAAGAAAATTTAAAAGTGCTTCCTCCCGACATCAATAAAAGCCAAACCTACTTTTCAACCGATGGTAAAACGATTAGATTTGGGCTTGCTGGCTTAAAAAATGTTGGCGTGGCAAACATCGAGAATATTATTGCCGAACGCCAAGCGCATGGTGATTTTAAAGACATGGCGGATTTTATATGGCGTTGCGATGGGCAGGCAGTTAACAAAAAATGTATCGAGGCACTAATAAAATCGGGCGCGTTTGATTGCTTTAACAAGCCAAGAAGCCAAATGATGGCAGTTTTCAGCATTATGGTAGATCGCGCGTATGAGCGCAAAAAGAAATTGCTTAATGGGCAAATTGGAATTTTTGAAGAAATTGAAGACACAAAGCTTATTGAAGATAATGAATATCCTAACATAAGTGAATATATGCCAAATATAAAATTGCAATATGAAAAAGAAATTGCAGGCACATATCTATCCGGTCATCCGCTTGATGCCTTTTTGGATGTTATTAAAGATTTCACTTTTAATTCTAGTTTTATTCCAAGCGAAGAAGCTGACGAAAATAATGACGCGATAGACGATGCATCCCTTACTCCGCAAACTATTGATGGCGAAAATGAGGAGGTTGTGGAAGAACTTTATAATGGCTTAAAGGATGGCGACAATGTAACATGCGGAGGCGTTATTGCGGACATAAAAGTTATAACAACAAAAAATGGCAGCCGCATGGCAATTTTAACAATTGAAGATTTAACTGGCACTTTTGACGCATTCTTATTTTCAAAACAATACGAAAAATTTAGAGAGATGCTAACTAAGGATATTTTGGTTGCAATAAAAGGCAAATTCACCGTGCGCGAAGGTCACCGCCCTTCCATTGCAATAAACAACATAGAACTTTTGCAACACAACGAAAATGAAAACGTTGTTAAAGAGCAAGAAGTTAAAATTGAAAAGCCAAAAAAATTGTTGCTAAAATATAACCTTGCGGATGGTGTTTTGCATAAAGCGGTTTCAAAAATTTTAAGCGAATATAATGGCAAGGACGAGGTGTATATTAAAGACACAGGCACAAATCAAGCATATAAAACAAACTTTTTAGTTTCTCTTGCCGGAGGCTTAACCTTTGAGTTAGAAACAATTTTGCCAAAAGAGAGCATTAAAATTGTGGAATAAAATTCAAAAAAAAGCCAAAAAAAAATTAAAAATTGCCAAAAATATGGCAATTTTTTTAATTTTTTTAAAAATTTTGCATGTTTTTTTAAAAATCTTCAACTTGCTCGCGCTTTGCTTCTTTCTTTTTTTTGTATCCAAAAAGTTTTAATCTGCCCTTAGAAAAAATTGTAACAGCCAAAATATAAATGCTTGCAATGCCTATTATAAAATATATAATTCGGCTAAACACATTGGCTTGCGCGCCAAAAATGCCGGCAACAAAATCATATTGAAGCGCGCCAATCATAAGCCAGTTAAGCCCACCCAAACAAGTTAAAATAAAAGCAAAAATTCGCATAACAACCTCTTTAACTTATTTTGTTTTTCTTTTTTGTTTTTATGCAATTAGATTTTTTATTTTGTTTTGTTAAAAGTTTGCAAATTTTTCATTAACATTTTATACCCAAGCGGAGATTTCATTTCAACAACATTGTATGGGCATGTTTCTTTACATTTAAAACAGAAAACGCATTTTGAATAATCTATTTCAGCAAAAAGTTCGCCATTTTTGTCGTACTTCATCATTATTGCATTGGTTGGGCAAATTTTACTGCAAACCGAGCACCCTTTGCATTTGTTTGGCTTTATAATAGCGCGCTCTTGATGCGATTTAAAATATTTTTGTTGTGAGCGTTTGTTGTGAAGTTCGGTTTCGGCGTTAAAATTTTGCAAAGCAAAATCTGCCACTTTAAATTTTTCTATTTGCTCGTTAAGCAACCTATATGGGTGTTCTAGCTTAACATGGCCGCGCTGTGCCGCTTCTCGCAAAATTGTATTTTCCCGTTGCAAACCTAAAATGTCTATAAAAGCGGCATCAAGCGAAAACGAATTTGCGCCAACACCCAAACAAGATAGCACGCGCGGCGTATCCCCTGCTTCAAGTGCCACAATGCCATCCAGCACGTTTAAAAGCAATTTTTTATTAAGCGTTTCAAAAATATCTATAAGCAAATTGTTAAAACCTTGCAAATTGGAAAGCCGATTGACTATCAAATTTTTATATTCGCCAGCAACCAAACCAAACAAATTGGCGGTTGAACCTAAAAAACCTAATTTTTCGTCAAACTTAACTTTGCCAATGTTTACAATTCCATCAACATCGTTTATCAAATTTAACATATACAAAGCTTTTGTGCTAATTCCGTTTGGAATTTCAAACTTGCAATTCGATAAATCGTGGTTAAGTTCGCAATTAGAATAATTTGCAACTTCAAGCATGCCTGTTTCAAAATATATTTTGTCCAAATCGTTGGCATCTTTTAATGGCCAATCTGCCAAAATGCATTTTACGCCATACATATTTAGCACGTCCACCACCGCGCGCACAACAGCCGGATGCGTGGATTTTGCCAAATTCGGCGAAACAGAATAAGGAATGTTAACCTTAACCAAAATTTTCATTTTTGGCTTTAAAAAACCTTCCGCCCCCAAAGTTGAAAAAGCGTTTTTTAATTTTTCGGTTATTATTTTGTAATTATACTCTTCTATGTAATTCAAACTAATAAAATCTGACATATAATTTATATTACAAAAAATTTGCCTTATTGTCAAATAAACTTAAACAACGTTATGGCAAAATTGTTTGCATTTTTGCAAAAAATATAATATAATTTCAATATGATAAAAATTTGGGGAAAAATAACGGTTGAAGATAAGGTAATTAAAGGCCAAACTATTGAGGTTAACGAAAAAACCACTTCTTTTTTTGAAATGCTAAAATCTTTGTGCCACGCCATGAACATCCCCACCCCTGTGTTGCTAGATAAACATGTGTATGATTTTAACCTTTTTCATCTTTGCGTTTTTAAACCGGGGGATTTTGTTGAACCTGTTAATTTTGAAAAATTTTCATTAGAGCTTTTAAAAAATTAATTTATAATAAATTTTAACGCATAAAAATTGCAAATTGCTTATATAATACGCTAATATTTAATTAAAAATCGAATATAATATAACATAAATTAAAATTGTCAAATTTGTTTGACAAAGAATAAATAATATGATATACTATATTTATTGCGATGGGAAACTGTTGCAATTATTTATTTGGCTTAAGGAGGTTATTATGGACGAAAAAAATTTTATGACTGAAGAAGGGTTGCAACGCCTTAAAGAAAGGTTGGATTTTTTAAAATTAGAAAAACGCCAAGAAGTTGCAAAGAAAATTGCCGAAGCTAGGAGTTATGGCGATTTAAGCGAAAACAACGAGTATGAAACTGCGCGCGCAGAACAAGCCGCGGTTGAAGAAGAGATTTTTGAACTTGAAACTAAACTTAAATCGGCTGAAATTATAGATAACAAAAAGGTTAGCACAAGCAAAGTTGGTGTTGGTTGCCGAGTTACAATCCAAAACACCAAAACAAAGCAAAATTTTGAATATAAAATTGTTGGAGATGTGGATAGCGACCCATTAAATGGCCTTATCAGCAACACCTCCCCTATTGGCGCGGGCTTAGTTGGCAAAAAGGTTAACGACACAACAATAATTAAAACCCCAGCCGGAGCAGTTGAATATAAAATTGTTAAAATTAAAGCTTAAACTTTTTAAAACAAAAATCCACCAGCTAAGCTGGTGGTTTTTTAAAATAAAAAATAGAGCGTTCGCTCTATTTTTTAATACATTTATCAAATTGCCTAAGATGAACATACTATATCATTGTATAAACGTTATAGACAACTCCATCCTCTAATTCTTGTGTTGTTTGCGTAAATATAGTTTCATCACTTAAATATTCATTAGTCCCATCGTCTATTGTTGACAATACTTTTATTGTCTCTCCAGTTTTTATTTTGTTAATTAAAGATCCATCACTTGAGGATGAACTTGAAATTATTTTATATATTGTTGAACTTTTTATAATAACTTCATTTAATTTTGGACAAGAAAGAAATGCTATATCTCCAATTTCCTCGACATGTGAACCTATAGTTACACTTGTTATATATGGCATATCATACTCATTTTCACTTAGCGTACAAAATAATCTAGATGGTATCTTAGTTACACTTTCCCCAAATATACAGTTTACACCTTTGGTATTAGTCCCCAACTCATTAAATGATCCTGCTGTACAATTAGCTGCGTTGAAATATAATTCTGTAACATTCCAGCAGTTATTAAAAGCTCCTGCCCCAATAGATTTTACATTTTCTCCTATTGTTATTTTAGTTAAACGACTACAAGTATCGAATGCGGATCCTCCTATATCTATTACACTGTTCCCTATTGTGAGGCTGGTTATACTATCTAAATACCAAAATGCACTATCATGTATTTTTGTTATATCCCCCGCTATTACCAAATCATTTTCTATTTTAGTACCATCTATATAAAAATCTTTTCTTGGGCCTAAAATAGAACCTGATCCTCCTCCTGTTATTTCTTCACACCACTGTTTTAAAGTGCCATGGTAGCGTATTATAGTAAACTTACTGCTAAGAAATGCCAAACTTCCTATATAGGTTATACTTTTAGGAATTTGTAATTCCCCCGTTAACACACAACCGTAAAAGGCAGAATCCCCAATACTTTGTAAAGATTCTCCCAGTTTAACACTATTAATTTTGCTGGACTTGTAAAACGCTGAATGTCCAATACTTATTAAATTATCTGGAATTGTTAATTGGCCTACCAAACTACTACAACCGTAAAAAGCATAATTGCCAATAGTTGTTACATTGTTACCAATTTGTAAACCCGTAAAAACACTGCTGTTAGAATAAAACGCTCTTTCTTTAATTTCGGTTACTGGAAAAGTTTTTCCGTCTTGCGTGTGAGTATCTGGAATTTCAATTATCGTTCTATCCATCCTTTTGCTTTCATCATACCCAGTTACAACCCAACCATCTTGAGCCGAATTTAATTCGTAAGTTAAAAAATCTTTCGGTGCGGTATATTGAATGTTAACACTGCCATCTAGTTGTTGGCGGTCCAAGCAAAAAACAAATGTTCCACATGCCAATAAAAATGAAAGGCATGCCATTATTGTTAAAAATTTTGTTCGAGATTTAAACATCTTTCCTCCACCCTGTGCTGTTTTTTTGTGTTATTTATTTTTCCACATTTTTGCCCTATATATTCATGTTAGCACGTTGCCCCCCCCCCCCTGTCAAGCGATTTTATGCTGTTTTTTAAAAAAATTTTAAAAAACAAAAAGTTTGCCTTTAAAACTTTTTGCTTTTTATTTTATGCAACAATAAAAAAAGGCAGCATCAAAGCGATGCAACCTTAATTTAGCGTATTTGGAATTCCGAAGCTTCGGCTGTTAGTTCAGGTGGCAATTTGTTTTTCATGCACAGGCCAACAATCATGAAAGCAAATGTTAGCATGTTGCCTGTAAGCAAACTTAAAACTAACAAAGTTATTATTGACGCAATTGGGTTTGTTAGCTTTTTTGCATCTTTAATAACAAATATTGCTGTTATAAACGAGGCAACCTCTAAAACAATTGTGCTCCAGCCCGTGGCTTTTAAAAATGTGCGGGTGAGGGTTGCCAATTTGTCTAGATCCTTAACAT
Source organism: uncultured Clostridia bacterium (assembly GCA_947628205.1). Classification (GTDB taxonomy): domain Bacteria; phylum Bacillota; class Clostridia; order Christensenellales; family UBA1242; genus Onthoplasma. The sequence goes on along the minus strand of CANQYX010000022.1, from coordinate 3,535 downwards.
AAATTACCGTTTTTGTTTCCTGCCCGTTTTGGTCTAATTCAACAAAATAGTCAACACCCTCGGATTTATCGCCATTAACGTAATAGGTTTTGTAATTTTCGCTATCATTTTCATATAAATCGCACAAATTGTCCGTTGAAACAAATGGCGAAACTACAATGCACACAATGCCAATAAGCGTGAAAACGCAAGCCATAATGATTGCAATAATAGAGCCAGCATTTAAAAATGCTCTCCTAGTTTTATTCATCCTTCCCTCCTAAAACCAATTTAGTTTTATATTTTTAGTTTAGCACATTAAAATTTATCTGTCAATTTATTTGGGTGCAAAACTTGCAAAAATTTATAATCTGCGTTGCAAACAATTGTAATATTTGTAATTTTATGGTATAATTAATTTATGCTAGAAAGTGTTAAAGATAGTTCGGCGTATCTTTCTTTAAAACTTAACAAAAATTTATCGCACGCATACTTATTTTATTCTTCGGACAGAGAAAAAAATAACCAAGTTGCGCTTAGTTTTGCGCGCTCGCTCGTGTGCGAAAATGGCAATTCTTGCGGTGTTTGCCGCGCGTGCAAGCAGTTTTTGTCTAGTTCTCACCCTGATGTGTTTGTGCTGGAGCGAGATTCGGTTAAGGTGGACGATGTTAAGGTGTTGATTGACAAACTGTCCACCAAGCCAATTAGCGCACAAAAGAAAGTATTTGTTGTGCTTAACGCGGAAGTTATAAACGAAATAGCGCAAAACAAGCTGTTGAAATCGCTTGAAGAGCCTAATGAGAGTGCCATTTTTGTTTTAACCACCACCAAAACGGACAAACTTTTGCCCACAATTTTAAGCCGATTGCACAAAGTTTTTGTGCCAAATTTTAGCGTGGCAGATAAGCGCGCAATTGCTGCCGAACTTAAAGCGCAGGGCGTGGACATTTCTGGTTTTGCTGAAAAAGATTTTAGTTTAACCGAAATGCTTAATTTGGCCACTGATGAAAACTTTTTGTCAACGGTTAAGCAAATTTCCGCTTTGTTTGCTGGGCTTAACACAACGGCGGACATTCCACGCGTGGTCAGTGCGCTGGATGTAACGGATAAACCGCTGTTTTTCAGCATTTTGCAAGAGATGTTTATTGGTGCAATTAATGAAAAGGAAAACAAGTTTGACGCGGCGGATTTAGCGTCAATAAAAAATAAATTCAGCAAAAAGGCGGTGTCAAAATGTCTGCCGCTGATTGATGAAGGATATAAAAAATTGATGAGCAATGTCAATTTCACATATATTTTGGATAATTTGCTTTTTAACATGTTAAAGGAGAAATTTTTATGCAACTAACAGAAATTGTGCTGTTTAACACCCCTAGTTCAGTTTACGCCAACACGCAAGAAAACTTGGTGCGTGGCGCACGCGTGGTTATAAATGTTGGCGGAAGTGTTGAACTTGGCGTTGTTAAAGGTATCGTGGAAATAGCTGACGCTGAAATTGTGCCGGTTTTGCGCACCGCCACCAAAGAAGATAATTTAAAACATTGCGAAAACTGCCGCTACACGCGCACGCTGCTGCCAGAAATTAAAAAAGAGGCAGAAAAACTGAATTTGGACATGAAAATTGGCTTTATAACCACAAATTTGGACAGAACAAAATTGACAGTCAACTACACCGCCGATGAGCGTGTGGATTTCCGGGAATTGTTGAAAATTTTAGGCGCAAAATACAAAATGCGCATCGAAATGCGCCAAATTGGCAACCGCGACGAAAGCAAAGTGGTTGGTGCAATTGGCATTTGCGGGCGCGAAACCTGCTGCAAACTTTATTTAAATGATTTTGATAAAGTTTCAATTAAAATGGCAAAAAATCAGAACATCGCGCTTAACCCTAACCGCATCAATGGCATGTGCGGCAGGTTGCTTTGCTGCTTGAAATATGAAGATGAATTTTACGAAAAAATGCAAAAACTTATGCCAAAAATCAATTCAAATGTAACCACACCAGACGGCGTTGGCACAGTTGTTGGAACGGACTTTTTAAAAGAAACTGTAACAGTCAACTTTGTGAAAGACGACACCACCGAACAAAAAGTTTACAACCTCGCAGATATTAAAATTGAAAAAACAAAAAGAACGAAATAAAATATTTTGCTATTAATTTTGTATATTATTCTGAGCGTAAGCGTGTCATACCGACCAAGTGAGCAAGGCGAACGCGTGGAGTGTATCTCTTAGATGTTTCGGCTCACTTCGTTCACTCAACATGACAAATAGGGGTACTTATGAAAAATATAGACAATTTTAAACTTGAGAACTTTGGTAATGGAATTTCGGTTTACCAAAGTGAGGAACTATACAAATTCACGCAAGATGCAGTTTTGCTTGCCAAATTTTGCAACATTAAGCACACTGATAACGTGCTTGAACTTTGCGCCGGCAGCGGAATTATCAGTTTTTACGCCTATTCGCTCTGCCCTTTCAATCACCTTTATTTGAACGAAATTCAGCCCGAAATGTGCAAAATTATCGAAGAAAACATTAAATTTAACAATTTTAAGCGAAAAAGCAAAATTTTCAATTGTAATTTGAAAGATTTAAAGTTGGCGGATTTTGCCAAGCCGGTTGATGTTATAATTTGCAACCCGCCTTATCAAAAAGTGAACGGCAAAAGCATGCTGAACGAGAAAAAGGAAATTGCCCTTGCCCGCCACGAAATTGAAGCAACGCTTGAGGATATTGTTAAAAAATCTAGCGAGTTGATTAAGGACAAAGGCCGGCTTTACATGGTGCATTTGGCGTCCCGAGCGGCCGAAGTTGTTGCCCTTTGCCACAACTATAAACTAGAAATTAAAAAGATGAAATTTATTTTCACCACGCAAAAGGAGGCCTATTTAGTGCTAATTGAAGCGGTTAAAAACGCCAACCTGGGCGTCCGCGTTTTAAAAGAGGAAATTAAATAATCTAAGGTTTTTAATAAAAGGAGGATTAAAAATTAAATTTTGCGCAAGCAAAATGAAGTTTTACATGACGATATGTTATATTTTGTTGCGACGCCGATTGGCAATTTGGATGATATTAGTTATAGAGCAGTTAATGTTTTAAAAAATTGCGATGTTATTGCGTGTGAGGACACGCGGCATAGCAAAATTTTGCTTGACCATTATGGCATCAAAGCGAAAACAATTGCCTATCACAAATTTAACGAAAACACAAGTGCTGACGGGATTATCGAGTTGCTAAAACAAGGCAAAAATGTTGCCATTGTTAGTGATGCAGGTATGCCTGTGATTAGCGACCCCGGCAACATTTTGGCAAAAAAACTTATTGAGCAAAACATAAAATTCACAATCGTGCCGGGCGCGAACGCCGGGCTTTCTGCCCTTGTTTTATCTGGCTTTGACGCCACTAAATTTGCGTTTTTTGGCTTTTTGAGCGAGAAAAATAAAGAGCTGAAACAGCAACTGGCGGACATAAAAAATTTTGACGGCACGCGCATTTTATATTCGTCAAAATACAATATAAATAAGGATTTAAACAACCTATATTTAGCACTCGG
>CANQYX010000021.1 GCA_947628205.1 uncultured Clostridia bacterium | reverse complement strand
AAAAGGAGAAAATCTGTTCATCGGTAAACCTATACTGAACCCCCAGACTATCTGGGGGTTTTATTTATACAAAAAAATAGCAACGAAAAGTTGCTATTTTTGGGTTTTTTCGTCTATGTAACTTGCCTCTAAATCGGACACATGCAACAACACGGCGGTAGGATACATGCTGAACGCATCCGATAGGTCGCTGCCGCCTTGGCACCTAAAATCGAATCCGCCCATGTGCCAATTTATTGCTATAGCTTCCTCGCGCGTTAGGCGCATGAATCCGCTTATAATATACACGCTTTTTTCGCCGTGCCCATAAGGCAAATTGTTGCAATAAGCATAATATGGCACTTGTTGCCAAACGCCATCCACCTTTTGATTGCGCAAATCCTTGGTGTAAGTGTTCACCTTGCACAAATCGTGCAACAAGCCCATTATGGCAATGCTTTCGTCGCTAATTTTTTCCGCATAATTTTCGCCATACTCTGCCTTAACATTTTTTAAAAAACGTCTGTAAACATTAAGCGAGTGTTCGCACAAGCCACCCTCGAAATTGTTGTGCCTGCGCCCAGATGCAGGAGCCACAAAAAAGTCACTTTGATTAAGCAAATAATCTAACAACTTTTCCGCCCCTTCGCGCTTAATGTTGGTTTTAAAAATGTTTATAAATTCTTGCTTTGCGTTTTCCATAACTTTTTCCTTTTGTTTATTTTTCTAACTTTTTAATTTCTTTGCCTTCTTCATAATCTGCCACAGTTGTAACAAAATCTGCCACAGCCGAAATTTTTTCATAAAAATTTTTCATGTTTTTTGGCCGAGTAAACAACGAAACATTATATTGTTGCATCAAAAACGTTTTAACCCTAAACGCTTCTTTAATATCGTTGTCCTCGTCATAAATCAATGCCAAATTTTTGCGTTCGTTCACATTAAAGCCACTCTCTTTAATAAGCATAACAACCGGCTCGAACCCCATGCCAAAACCAAGAGCCGGACAGGCAACATCCGAAAACTTTTCCAACATTTTATCGTATCGGCCACCGCCACCAATGGCGTGAGAAAATCCATCGGTGTAAACCTCAAAAATTGTGCCGGTGTAATATCCCTGCCCGCGAACAATTGAAATGTCAAATTTTATGTTGTGTTTGTTGTTGGTTAGCGCGCGCAAATTGTCTATTAAATACAAAATGTCTTGCAGAATTTTATTATCCACGCCATACTTATTAACCACCGAAAGCCCGTTATTTTGTATGTCCCCAATAATATCTAGCAACTTGTTAATGTTTTCAATTTGGAAATTTTTGCTCATCAACTCCATTGCCACGCCCGTGCCGGTTATTTCGTCAATTTTGTCCAACGTGGTGCAAACAGTAGGAATGTCCTCCTCGTTAAAGCCAGCACACAAAACCACCGAGTTTAAAATTTTGCGGTGATTAATTCTAACCGTTAAATGCTCAAAGCCCAAAAGCGAATAGGTGTCCAAGCAAGTTTTTAAAAGTTCAAGTTCGGCGTTAATAGACCCATCGCCAAACACATCGATGTCGCACTGAATAAACTGCCTATTTCTGCCCTTTTGTGGGCGTTCTGCGCGGAAAACTTGCCCTATTTGGATGGTTTTAAATGGCAGCGGCAATTTGTCGCGATTGCCGGCATAAAAGCGCGCAAGCGGAACGGTTAAATCGTACCTAAGCCCCTCTTCGGTTATGTCCGCTTCGGTTAAATTTGGCTTTAACAAATTCAATTTGTCGCCACGCTTAATTGTCTTAAAAATAAGGCGCAAATTATCCCCACCATCGCTAGAATTTAAAAAATCCAAGTTTTCCAAAATTGGAGTGTCAATCAAATTATAGCCATTTGCCTGATAATTTTTTAAAATAATTTGGCGCACATATTCACGCAATTTGGCTTCTTGTGGGCCGTAATCGTAACAGCCACGAACAGGGTTAAAATTCTTCATATCTTTCCTTTTAATAAAAAAACTCTCGTTTTGATTATAAACCAAAAGAGAGCCAAAAGTCAATATAAACTGCCACTTTTTAACGTTTTTGCAAAATATTTAAGCAAAATTTAAACTATAAATTTAATTTCAATTAAAAATTAACTTTTAATGTAAAATAACAATTAAACAAAAATTTTTTAAATTTACAACTTTTAATCGTTAGAGATTTTAACTTCGCCGCACAAAATGTCGTTGTAAGAAAAGGTGGAAATAAAATTTTCCATTTCGCAAGATTTAACTGTAAAAACACTTGCATAAACATCTTCAATGCGCGCGCGGTAACTTGCCACCTTTCGCCTGCCGCGATTGATGTGCAATTTCACTTCTTTGCCCTGCAAGGCAAGGATTTTTTGTTTAATGCTATCCACCGTGTTTGGCATCTTTTTCATAAAAACTTCTCCTTTACAAATGTTAGAATTTTCCTTATTTGTATTTTTTCTGTTTAAATGAAAAATAATCGCGCTCGACAAAAAAAGACAGATTGCTCTGCCTAATCTATTGTTTTATTCGTCATCTTCATCATCATCGTCAAAATCGTCATCGTCAAACGAATCGTCATCATCCTCATCTTCATCGTCTAATTCGTCAAGATCAAGGTCGGCATCATCATCCTCTTCGCCAACAATGCCCGAAGTTAAATCGTCATCAAAATCAAAATCGTCCATGCCCGAAGTGTTTTCAACTTCGTCTTTATCATAAACTTCGTCTGTTAAATCGTCGCCATCATCGTCATCGTCCTCTTCATCGTCGTCGGCAACATATTTGTGCCAGTCCGCAAGCTCTTTATCTTCGTCGTCTGGGTTAGATTCTATCCCCAACTCTTGCCTGCAACTATCACAAATTTCCTGATCGCTTTGAACAAAATTTATTTTGCAAATTGGGCAAAGTTCAAGATCGCCAATATCGTCCTCACTTGCTTCAACTAAATGCATTTCCCTTTTGCACACAGGGCAATATTTATCGCTTTTTTTAATATAATTCAACTCACATCTTGGGCATAAAATCCAAACTGGCTTAGCTCCTCTTGGCATAACAATCTCCTTTTTAAACCGATTTTAATCTAATATATTTGGCAATATTCAACAATAAGGATATTGCGCAAAAATATTTTTATGCTATTATTATATTAAATAAAATAATAATGTCAATTAAATTTAATAAGTTTTTAAAAATTTTTTAGCCAAATCAATTTAAACTTAACTATTACATTATAATCATACAACAAAAAAATGTACACAAATTTTTAAAATTTATGCACATCTATTATTCATTATTAAATTGTTTAAATTCTGCCAACTAAATAATCAATGCTAACGCCCATAAAGTTTGCAATTTTTTCAATTGTGTGCACTTTGGGGTCGGACTTTCTGCAAAATATTTTAAACTCTGCGCCGCGAGTTAGTGCGTTATATTTGCCAAGTTTATAGCGCGAAGTGTTGTTTTCTTTAAATCTTTTAGCTAATTGGTCGGAAAAAGACGGAATTTTTTTAGGTTTTAATTCCTTATTATCCTCTGTTCTGCCAAGCAAATAATCAATTGAGCATTTAAATAAATTAGAAAGCCCAAACACATCGCTCATTTTTGGCATGTGCCTGCCCTTTGCCCAATCTGCAACTGTCTGTGGCTGTTTTTTTAAATAAGCTGCAACATCCTCAAATGTTAAGCCACGTTCATCCATTAAATTTTTATATCTTACTTTGAATTCCATACTAACATTATACACTTAATTTTAAAAAAATCATAATAATTTGGGCATATTTTTTAAATTTTTCTTTAAAATTTGTGCCATTTTATAGCAAATTTTGTTTAATTTGGCAGAAAAATGGCATAAAAAATCTACAAATTTCAACAAAATTTGACAAACAGAGAAGAGAAAAAAATAAGAATTGTGTTTTATTCCTTTCTCCACCTGTTGCCAACTAAATTTGGAGTTTATATTTTAAGTTATTGTTTTTCTATATTTAAGCGAAATGCAACCATTAAGCGTTTTCAATTAACATCTTATCCGCCACCAGTGCAATAAATTCGCCGTTGGTTGGCTTTTCGTTGCTAGAATAAACCTTTATTCCAAACAAATTGTTAATATTTTCAATTTTGCCCCTGTTCCAAGCAACTTCAATTGCGTGGCGAATTGCGCGCTCAACCTTGGATGCGCTTGTGTCGTATTTTTCGGCAATGGTTGGATAAAGTTTTTTGGTTATTGAATTTATGATTTCCGGATTGTCGATAGCAAGTTTAATTGCCTCGCGCAAAAACTGATAACCTTTAATGTGCGCCGGAATGCCAACTGTAATGAAAATGTTTGTAATTTTCTCTTCAATTTGGCTTTTAGATTTCGAGTTAAAGAACATTTTGTTTGTGCCACTTTTTGTGTTCACAATGTCGTCAATACGCTCTTTAAGCGTGTTTACATCAAACGGCTTAATGCAATAATATTTTGCGCCAAGCGAAATTGCTTTGTTAATAAATCCGTCAATCGAAAGCGAACTTTGCACCACAATATTTGTCTCTGCGTCCTTAACACTTTCAAGCACCTTAAAGCCATCGCAATTTTGCAACACAATGTCCATAACCACAACATCCGGCTTAAGCGAATTGATAAGTTTAATTAACTCCTCGCCGTCCTGCGTGGTTGCCAAAATGTTGTATTCTTCATTAAAATTTTTAAACATTTGATTTAAAAAATTTTTATCTTCATCTGCTAGTATAATTGTAGTTTTTTCCATATAATACCCCTTTTAAATGTTTAAAAAATTTAACTACCAATACCTTTTAAACACATTGTAATTTTAACAGAAAAAACGAAATATCTTAAAGAGAAAAATCAGTAATTTTCAAGGTTTTTAGCAATTTAAATAGATAATTTTATTTTTATGTCGAAATTAAAGCCGAAAATGAAAAATTTTTTACAAATTTAAAATAAATTAGAATTTTAGACATTTTTTCATCGCAAAATTTCGCATTTTAAAAAACAAACCAAGATTTTAAAATATAAACTAAGATTTTATAAAATAAACCAACATTTTAAATTTTCTCAATATTTCCTGTCATTCTGAGCAAGCGTAGCGCGTCGAAGAATCTAAAAAAGAAAAGGCCCTTTGCCTTTTCTAATTTTCAAATTTAACATTAACGCCGTCTTCAATCAAATCGTTAACTTTCCCCACAATTTCGCTTAGCGCATAACCCTTTTCAGCTGGCCTTATTGTCGCAGTTTCTTTATTTGCATCCATTTCAATTTCATATCTGCTGTGTGCATCATTTTCTTGCAACAACTGCAACAACTTTGGCAAAATGCGCGTTTGTTGTTCGGCATCTAAAATTTGTTTTTTAACGCTTTTCTTTTGGCTTTCAACACTAGCAATTAAATTTTCTTCCTCGCGCGCGGCATATTCTTGCTTAAATTTATCCGTTTTAGCATATTCGTTAAACACTTCGTCTAACTTGCCCAAAAGTTTTTGCTTTTTAAGTTCGTTATAAATCATAAAAACTCTATCCCTTTTGATGTTTTTTATGGATAATAGCGATTTGCAAATTTCAAAAACACAAGTGCCATCTCCCGCAAGGCCAAAAATACCTATCAAAATCGGCAAATATATGTTGTTCACAATATTAAAAATTGCAAATGCCATACCAACGCTCACTAACGATATAATAAACAAAAGAAAACTTGTCCAGCGCAGACCTCTTTTTTCCAACTTATATATGGAAACGATTTCGGGGTCTTTTTTAAACCATTGCCAATCCTCATAATCTTTTAGCGTTAGTTTATCTGGCGTTAATGTTTTAACCTTTTCCGCAACTTCTTTTGCCGTTTGTTTAGCATCTGCAATGTCATGTTTCAATTTTAACTTTGCTTGCTTTTTCTCTTCTCTCGTCATAATTTAATCCTATTAATATTTTTAAATTTTTCCTTATAAAGTTTTTATATTTTCCTCAACAACATTTTCGTTTTGTTCAGCTTTTTCAATTTGCTCGCCAAACGAAATTGTAACCTTTCTGCCTGCTGCAAGCATTTCTTTAATTAGCCCGGTAGGCACGGTTTGCGAGTTTATAACTTCGCCCGAAACTGCATTCTCAACCAGCAGCCCATCGTTTTTAATTGCGGCTTTTTGTTTTTCTCTGGCACTCTCATCTGGCAATTTAATTAATTTATCCAACTCAACTTGCACGCCTAAATTGCGCAATTGTTCTTGCTTATCCCAAATTGTGTAAATGTAATTGTTTCTAACGTCTAAATATTCGCTTTCATCGGCGGCTTTTTCGCGCAACAACTCAATTTCATATTGCAATTTTTCAATTTGAAATCGGTCGGATTTAGCGTATTCCCTCATTAATTTTTCAGTTAAGCGTTTTTGTTTTGAAGGTAAGTTAAATATTCCGCAACCGGTTAGCATAAACGAAATTGGTATGCCGGCAATTAGCGGATACAAGCCAAATGCCCAAGTTAGCAAGCCGGTTGCCACAAACCCCAACGCGCCGGCCAATAACAGCAATTGTGATTTAAATGCTTTTGTTCCATTTGCCATTGTTATATCAACATAATCTTGGTACATTGGATATGTAACTTCGTCAACCGACTTAATTTCATTTAAATTTTTCATAAATATCCTTTTAACCCCTAATATGTAAATATTATATCATGCAAATTTCAGTTTGTCAATATTTTATTTTAAATTTTTATAAGATACGCTCCACGCGTTCGCGTTGCTCACTTGGTCGGTATGACAGCCGCCATTTGTGCAGTCGAGCGTATCTACTCATTAATTTTTCCGCAAAAACTTGAAAAGTTTGAAGCGGATAGAGGAGCAACCGCATAAAGACTTACAATTTTTTGTGCCTACAAAAAATTTAGTTTAAAGGCGAGTTGCGACGATGTCATTCTGAGCAAGCGTAGCGCGTCGAAGAATCTAATATTGCAAAATTTTCCCTTTTGTGTTCTAATTTTTGTTCGGCCGATATATCTTATAAAAGGAGGATTAGTATGGACTTTGATGGCGTTAAAGTAACTTACGCAAAAAATATTGAAAAACACAATTTCAGTTTGGTGGTCAGCTTGCCGATTGACAACAACGCAAACATAAAAACAATTTTAAATGTCAGTTCGCACCTGTTTGACGAAAAGGTGGAGTGCGCGGCCGGCAAGGCGGTGGTCAGCGGCAAGGTGGGCGTTAAGGTGTTGTATATCGACACGGACAACATAACCAACACGGTGACCGACAGCCTAACTTTCAGTGAGCAGATCGCGGACAGCAATATAACTGCCGATTGCTTTTTGAATTTAGGAGATGTTAATTTGGTCAATTCGGTTTTGGAGAGCGCGGGCGCGCTAAAAATTAATTGCGACATAACTTTTGCGCCAACCTTATATTTAAATTTGGCTCTGCCTCAGAACAACACCTTTGAAAATTTAATTGTTAAAAAGAGCGAAATAACCACCAACACCATCGCCGGTTTTGTGAACACGAATTTTGATTACACCACCAATTTTGAAACTAAGGATAGCATTTCTAAGGTGCTATATTACAACGCATATTTCACGCCAAACAGCGTGGCGGCGTTTGATGGCTATGCGGTTGTGGAAGGCAAATTGTTTGCGCAACTTGTTTACGAAACGGCTGAGGGCGAAGAAACAAAAATTAAAGAGTTAACTGACAATTTTAACCTAAAAAGCGAGGTGCGTTTAGACGGTGTGGATAAAGATTGCGCGCTAGATTTAACTTTTGCGTTGGATAAATCTAAATTCAACCTAAACACAGAAATTGAAGATAACAATTGCGTTGTAACAGTAACCCACACCATCTGTGCGCGCGGAGCAATGTTAAAGCCAGTTGCGCTAGATTTGGTTGATGATGTTTACAGTGTGGATAACGAAGTTGAAACCTCACTTACAAGCCGCGAATTTTTGTGCGAGCCACAAAAAGAGTGCGCACAAGACAGCGTTTCGGGCGAAATTTCGCTTGCCGACAACGAGCCAGCGATTGACGAAATTGTTTGCAACCTAGATATTCAGCCCGAACTTACCAACACATACATTAAGGACGGCGAAATTTTTGTGGAGGGGCTTGTATCTTCACAGCTAGTTTATGTTGACGAAAACAAAGAGTGCCGCACAAAAAATTGCGAGTTGCCGTTTGTTATAAACACCAAAATTCAAGCCGAGAGTGCCGAGTGCGCGCACGCACAAATTTCAGTTTGCGATTGCCGAGCAAAAGCAAAACGCGGCACAATAATTGAACTTGAATATGCGTTGAATATCTGCGTTTGCTGCTTCCAAAAACAGACACATGAAATGATAGATAACATCAATCTTGGCAAGCCACTAAACTTTAGCGAATATGACTATCAAATTTTCCTTGCTAAGCCGAACGAAACCATGTGGCAATTATGCAAGCGCATAAAAACCACGCCAGACAACTTGCAGCTTTTCAACAAAGACCTGCCACCAATTCTCGACGGCGGCGAAAAAATTATTATTAAACGTTAGATTATATAAAACAAATTTAAATAATTAAATGGTTAATTATAAAAATATTAATAAAATCATTGATTATATAAGCAAATAACAGCCATTCGGCTGTTTTTATTTATTAACCGTTAAAAAAGGAACACGTTATGTGTTCTTTTTTATTAATAAGATTTTTGTAAACATTAATATTTGATTTTTTAATTTTTACTTCTAAATGTCATACCGAGCGAGCACTAGCGAGTCGAGTGTATCTGTTTAAAAATTTGACCTCTATGTCATACCGACCAAGCGTAGCGCGTGGAGTATATCTCAAAAATCTTCAGATAAATCTCGCCAAATTGGATTGTTTAAATTAATTAAAAATTCTTTCTTTTTTCTTGACCACAATTTTAATTGTTTTTCTCGTTCAATTGCCACATTAACATCGGACGTTGCTTCAAAATAAACTAACTTATGAACATTGTATTTTTTTGTAAATCCTTCAACTACTCCGTTCTTGTGTTCGTCAAGCCGTCTTATTAGGTTGTTTGTCATGCCCACATATAATGTTGAATTCGTTAAATTTGATAAAATATACACGTAATATTCTTTCATTCCAACCTCTTAAACAAAAACTAATTTAATCAATTTTGCAAAGGGCAATTGTATGAGATACACTCCACGCGATCGCTTTGCTCACTTGGTCGGTATGACATATTCAATTCATCCTTTATTCCAAATTTATGGCTTCGGTTATTTTGTTGCTCAAATATAGTGGCGCGTCTTTAAGCGGAACGCGACCCGAGCAAATGTCATCCACCGCTTGCACAATTGGCAGTTTAATTTGTTTGTTTTCGGCTGTGCGGTTATTAAATTCTTGTTGCTTTTTAATAAGCGCTTTCGCCGTCATAATGCCTTCAACCGAATTTATGTTCAACCCTTCAAATCCGGCACCACTCAACCTGCCCTTTTCAATTATAGTTTTGCCATAAGTCAAATTTTTGCTGTTATGGTCGAACAACGTGGCTTGAAAATCTCCCAAAAACGCTAAACCCCAAGCCGTGCTTGCATCGCCGCCCAAACGGTCAATAAAAATGCTAATTTCACGCACACTTGCCGGCATAAGCGGACCTTTTTTCTGCTCTAGCCCTGCACCCTCCAAAATGCCGGACGCAATGCCAATAACATTTTTCGCCGCCGCGCCAATTTCGGTGCCAATAATGTCGGCCGAATAAACAAAATCCAGTACGCCATGCTTTTCAAACTGTTTAATTAAAAATTTTGCATAGTCCTCGTGATATGCCGAAATAATCATATTGGTTGGCTGGCCCGCGTAAATCGATTGAACGTGCCCTGGGCCAACCCAGACGGCAATGTTTTCTTTTTTAACGCCGTGGTCAAGCAAAATTTCGGTTAGCCTCCTGCCCGTTGAAACTTCCACACCCTTCATGTTAAGGCAATATTTTTTGTTTTCGTAGCCCTTTATTTTTTCAATTTTTGCAAAAAACCCGTCCAACTGCTGGCTTAAAATTGAAATGATAATCACCTCGCCAAAATTAACCGCGCGCTCCAAATCGTGCGTAAGTTCAATGCCCTTTGGCAACTCCATAAACGCATTTTTGCGGTTCACAAAAAGCGGATTTGTTTCCACGCCATCCACGGGTGGCAAATCCCACATAAGCACATTATGTTTGTTGCGGTTGACGCAGTAGGCAATGCAACTAGCCCATCTGCCCGCCCCTAAAACAGTAACTTTCATAAAACTCCAAATTTAATTAAAACTTATATTTTTCTTGGTTTCTTTGTAGGGTTTGGCATCACACTAATATTTGGTGTTAAAGATTCCCAAGTTTTTAAAACATCATCACTGGTTGAAAGAATTTCTTTAATTTGTTTCAATTTGTATTTTTCACATACTTTAATTGGATTTTCAGTAAAAATTATTTCTTCTATTTCTTTATTGCTATTAGTTAAAGGAAAACCCACAAAAGTCATTTTGTCAAGTTTATATTTTTTGCAAACATTATAGAAACTTGCTCTTAAATCGATCCCCAAATTTGTCATATCTTGGATAAATGATTTAATGTTTTTTCTTGGAACGGACATTTCGTCATATTTCCAAAGCGCCAAACTTGTAGATTTTATTTTATATTTTTCAATTAATTTGGGCATTTCAGTTTCAAGAGTTTTCCACCAAATTTTATAGTCATTTTGAGATAAAATATTTGCGCCGCCACCATTATTGGGGTTTTCATATTGATATGCATCGTTTTCCCAAAAACAAACTTCACAAATATCAAATTCGTCTTTTAGTTTAGTTTGTCCGCAAATTGGGCAATTGCAATTTTCTGTCCATAACTTTTTCATTTTTTACTCCTTATTATCGTTTTTATCCGTGTCCGGTTTCATAATTGGGAACAACACAGTGTCGCGCAGGGTTGGCAAATCATAAATCATCATAATAAATCTGTCAATTCCAAACCCTAAACCCGACATTGGTGGCATACCATGCTCCATAGCAAGCAAAAAGTCCTCGTCCAAATCCATAGTTTCGTCATCGCCTTGTGCCTTATCTTTAAGTTGTGCCATAAGCGCCTCGCGTTGCTGAATAGGGTTAACCAACTCGCTATACGCATTCAAAATTTCCGCCCCGTTTACAACCACTTGGAAAACGTCTGTAATGCGGTCGTCAGCATCGTTGCGGCGCGCAAGCGTTTTTAAGAAAGCGGGATAGTTATATAAAATAGTTGGTCCAACAATTTTGCTGCGAATTAACTTTTTGTAAACATAATCAATCACCGCGCGCGTGGATTTATATCCGTCTAACTCCGCTCTGCTCATAACCTTATTTTTGTCAATTTTGTCAATCAACTCATCAACATCGGTTATGTCCAAAAAGTCAAAGCCCAAAAGTTCACGCATGCGCTCAACATAATTAATTCGCTCCCAATTTTCGTTGCCAAAATCTATCTCATTGCCTGCCACGGTTATTTTTGTTGTGCCAATTGTGTGCAACATAAGTTCTTTAATAAACTTTTTGAAAAAGCGGATGTTATCCTCAAAATCCCAATAAGCGGCGTACCACTCAACTTGCGTGAACTCTTGCAAGTGCGTTGGGTCCATGCCTTCGTTGCGGAAATCTTTGCCAAGTTCAAACACCTTGTCAAAGCCAGCGGCGGCGGTCATTTTTAGCCAAGTTTCAAACGCAATGCGCAAGTTGCAATCCAAATCCAGCGCGTTGTGATGCGTGAAAAACGGCTTAGCACTCGCGCCCGAAACATTAACTTGCAAAACGGGCGTTTCGACCTCAATAAAGCCGTTTTCTTCCAAAAATCTGCGCACAAAATTAACTGCCCTGCTGCGCGCCATAAACACTTTGCGGCTGTCCTCGTTTGAAATTATGTCCAAATATCTTTGGCGGTAGCGGCTGTCCGTGTCCTGCAAACCGTGGAATTTTTCAGGAAGCCCGCGCAATGCTTTTGAAAGCAACTCAAACTTTTCCACTTGCACGGTCAATTCGCCCGTCTGTGTGCGGATAAGTTCACCCTCAACACCAATATGGTCGGCAATGTCGCAAAAATCTTTAAAAAATTTCAACCTTTCCTCGCCCACAATGTTAAAATTCAAACTAATTTGCACACTTGTGCGGATAGGTTTGGATAGGTCGTAATTGAAATTGTCGCCAATTGCATAAAGGCGCGCAAAAATAAGCTTGCCAAAAGTGCGCTTAAAAATCATGCGCCCGGCAATGCTAACGCGCGTGCCAAGCTCAAACTTGTCCAAATCGTGAATTTCGTGCGTTTTGTTAAATTTGGCCTTATATGCTTTTTCGCCGCCCGCCTCTAACTTTTTAACCTTTTCAACCTTAATGTCAAATTCATTTTGTAAATCGTTGTTTTCCATAAACTACTCCTATTTTTTATTGTTGTTTAATTTTAGCGTATTTTTTGTTGTTTATTTTCAACATGCTTTTATTGTTGTATATTTTATTTTAACATAAAACAAAAAAATATTAAACTAATTTAACGCACATTTTTAATATAAATAAAAATCAATAAATTTCAACAACATGTCATTCTGAGCGGAACGAAGTGAAGCCGAAGAATCTAACGGGGCCCCACAAAACGAACGTTTTGAAGGGGTTGAGGAGCAGCCACTTTAAAGCTTACAATTGCGAACTCGTGAGCAATTTAGCATATAGGCGTGCTGCGACGATGTCATTCTGAGCGTAGTCGAAGAATCTAACTTTATTTATAAAAAAATATGTGAAACAAAATTTAATAGTTTTTCAAAATTTGTTTCACATAATGTTTCACATAAAACTCACAAAAAGCGGCGCGACGCCACCCAATGTGCAACCGGTGACAAATTGTCACCAATTGAAAATTGTTAAATTAATTTTTGTTAATGTTTAAAAGTTTTTATATGACCAACAATTTCGCCAACTTCCTCATCGGTTAAAACATTAACCACTTTTTCAATAATGTATTTTTGATTTTTGCTAACAGTTTGCAAGTCAACAATATTTGCATCATGACCAATTAATGTGTCCACACTAACGCCAAAAAACTCCGCCATTTTAATTAGCGTTTCAATATTTGGTTGATTTCTCCCGTTCTCATAACTTTGATATGTAGCTCGCGAAACTCCTAACTTTTCCGCCATTTCATTTTGCGTTAAATTTAACCCTTTTCTAAATTTAGATAATCTTTCCATAATTAAATGATATAAAATTTTTAATTTTTGTTATTTTTTATATCAAAATTAGTTGACTTTGATATGTTTTATATCATATAATAGTGCAAAAGATATGATTTATATCATTTTCATGCTAAATGATAGAATTTATATCCTCAAAAACAATAAAGGAGTAATTATGACATCAAAAGAATATGAATATTGTTCCAAATGTAAAAACTTTCGTCAACACTATGTAAATATTGAAAATGTCGGAATTAGAAAAACCACTTGTGGACATTGCTTCGCTCACAAAATAAAATTTGGCTGTGAGTTTTTTGAAAATTCCAACACGGCCGACCAAATGCCTGACGAAATAAAAATTATAAATTTTCTTTTATCTGTTAAAAATTATGTACAATATTTTGCTAATAATCTTGAACAATTAGAAAGTCAACTAAAAGACCATAAAAGAAAATAAAAAGTGGCGAATTGCCACTATTTTTTTTAAAATATATCAATCCTACTTCTTGAAAATAGGTTTGATTACAACATGGCGTTTTTCGCCCTCGCCGGTGGATTCGGTGGTAACATCTGTTCTGCCTTGAATCGTGGTGTGGATAATGCGCCTATCGTACGCGTTCATAGGGTCCAAATGGATGTTGCGCTCAATTTTTATAGCTTGTTCGGCGGTTTTGTTTGCCAAATCTATAAGCGCTTGATTGCGGTTTGCCTTATATCCGTCAATGTCCAAATACAGACGCACCGGACCTTCGCTCCTAAGTTTAACGCCGCTTAAAAGCAATTGAATTGCTTGAATATTTTCGCCATGATAGCCAATTAATTTGCCCAAATTTTCGCCCTTAACGGCAAACGAAATTTCATTTTCGCCAGCTGTGCAATCAACTGTGGCATTTTCGTCCACCAAACGTGCCAAACCAAGCAAAAATTCAGTTCCGCGTTTTTGCAATCTAGCAGTATCCACCACGCGTTTTGGCCTAATATGTTCGGTTGTGGCAGTTTCTTCAGCAGTTTCTGCCAAATCTTTTGCCTCCGCGTTTTCGCTTGCTTCGTTTGTTAAATTCTCAACCTCGGCTGGCTGTTCCGCTTTTGCCTCAGTTTCAACATCCTCGCCCGACAATAAAAGCACTTTTGCCTTTTTAAACATGCCGCCCTCTTCAAGCACTTTAACTTGCACTTCCTCGCGCGTAAGGCCGCATTCCAACAAGCCATTTTGAATGGCCAACTCAACATTTTTTCCCGTTGCTTCTAATCGCATAAAAAATCTCCTTTCCTATAAGAGTATTATATCACAAAAAAACAAAAAAGGCAAGTTGTTTTGCCTTATTTGTAAAATTAACTAATTATATTAAATTAATTTCAATTCCAACCACGCCCAATTGTTCTTGCTCGTCTAGTGGATAAAAGCTTTCCATATCGGCAGGGTCGGCTTGCTCGTCTGGCAAATAACCCAATTGAGTTTTATCAAAATTGAGATAAAGTTCGTTGAAATTTTTGAATTTGTGCAGTGCCACAATTTTAGTTTTAAGTTGCAAATTTTCGTTATTGCGGTGGATAAAAATTAAAGTATCACCCACTTTGTATGTTTTGCGTTTTTCGTCTAAAAGGCGCATTTCAACTGTTTTTTTGCCGCTTTTTATCAACTCAAATGGTCGGTCGTTCAAATGCAAATAATGCGTCATTTTATCCTCTGCCTATTTTTTATAGTTCCTTGAATATTCCACCACTTCAACATTTTTCTTTTTCAAAAGCAACTGTTCGTTGCCCTCGAACTTTTTGTCGCGCTTGCGCATAATTAGCGAAATTATGGTGGAAATTATGGCGGACATAACCGAGTTGGCAATAATGTAAAGCGTATAGATAACGTTTGAATTAATTGCCAAAATGAACATAGTAACCGGAATAATTGCAAACATAACTTTGTTGGTCATATTCATTTTTTGCCCTTTTGGTTGCAGCAGTTTTGCCGACAAAAATTGCGTTAAGAACGAAACTGCCACCGCCAAAACAATAAGCACATAATATCCATTGGCTTGTGCTTTTTCGCCATCAATTGCCTTGGTTATAACTTCATATCTAACTTGTGCTTGCTCTTTTGCCGCGTCATCCAATTTTTCGTGTTTAGCATAGTCATCAAAATTAACAAACTGGCTTGTTTTTGTGTCGCTTTTCCAAACGTTTTTAACCCACAACCAGCCATTTTGTTTTTTAAGTTCGCTATACTTTTCTTTTGTGGCATCAATTGCTTCTTGCTCGTTGTTGTTTACTTGAAGGGTGGCAACATAAGTGTCGTCCAACTCCCTATAACTTTCATACAATTTGTCGTTACCATACGCCCTAACCGCGCCGAACAGCGAAAACACAATAACAAGGTTAAGCACCATGGTTATAAGCATAATAAGGCAACTTCCGCCCAAACCAGTGTTGTATTTTTTATACAACTTGTTGGTTTCCTGATTCAATCGCTCTTTGTCGTTGCCATATTTTTTTTGCAACACATCAATTTCTGGCTGCATAGCACTCATAACGCGCGTTTGCTTTTGGCTAGAAACACGTTGCAAAATATCCAGCGGCGAAAGCACCAGTTTAAGCACGATTGTAAAAACAATGATTGCCCAACCGTAGTTCACAATCCATTTTGCAAACACATTAATTAAAGTTGTCCATAAATTATTGCCCGCAAGCAATGTTGAAAAATTTAACATAACAATTCCTAAATTTTAGTTTTTTGATTTTTATTTGTTGACATTTTATATTTTCCGTTTTCTTATATTGAATAACAATTTTATAATCAGCCACCATATATTATTGAACGAAAGTAAATGTAGCCAAACGAACTTGCGTGCCATGTTGAGCGTAAGCGAAACATCTCGTCGCAACACGCCTTTAAGCCAAATTATTTTTTGCCAACAAAATAATTTTAGGCCTTTACGCGGTCGCTCCTCAACCCCACTGCGCAACAAGTGCTTGTGGGGGCCCCGAACGCTCAGATGTCATGAGATTCTTCGCTTTGCTCAGGATGACAGTTTGGGGTGTTCTAGCACTTAAATTTATAATTCCCATATAAATTTAGTTTTGGGAAATCTATCCCTGCCTCATGCTTTGGGTTGCAGCGCAAAATGCGCTTAAAAGCATAAATTCCGCCCAAAACCGCGCCAAATTCCCACACGCACCACAGCGCATAGGTTGAGCAGGTTGGCAAAAAGCAACAACTTTTGCCCATTTTGCTGAAAGTGAGTTTGTAAAGCCAAATAAGCCCAACCAAAACAAGTGTAAGCGGAAAACAGACAATATAATACACTCTAAACATTTTTGCCGCCCTTTGCATCGCCAGATTTTGGCTTTTTGGCAGAATTTTTAGCAGTTTTTGCCAGTTTTTGTTGGCTTTTGCCCTCGCCAATTTTAGTGTTTGTTTTTCCCTCAGCAGTTTTTTGCAAAGAGTCCTTTTTATTTTGTTGGTTTACTTTTTCTCCGCCCGTTTTTGTTCGTGCGTTTTGAGTTTTTTGTTCGCCTAAAATTTTTAAAGGTTTTTTATCCACATTTTTTGTTGTATTTGTTTCCTGCTTAACCGCTTGCGTTAAATTTCCCTCTTTTAAAAGATGATTTTTCTTTAAAAGCGCAAGCAATTCTGCCTCAATTTCAGTAGATTTTTTATCCACAATCGGTGGTTTGGCGGTTATTACGTAATTTTTAACCGCAAATTTGTCAATATTCAGCCGGCACGCCTCACTAATAATGCGTTTAACGCGGCTTCTAACCACCGAGTTGCCAACCGTTTTGCTAACCGATATCCCAATTTGTGCATAAGGTTTAAAAGCGCGCACAAAATGAACAGAAAAGTCCACCCCGTGCGCCACCTGCCCTTTTTTGTAAATATAATTAAACTCTTTACGCTTTTTTAGGCGGTTGATTTTGCTTAACATTTAACTCCTACACAGTAAGTTGTTTTCTGCCCTTATTTCTACGCCTTTTTAATAGGTTGCGGCCGGATAAAGTTTTCATTCTGGCCCTGAACCCATGAACTTTATTACGTTGCCTTTTTTTAGGTTGATAAGTTTGTTTCATTGCGATACTCCTTTTAAGTTTACTAGGTTATTTTAGCAGAAAATTGATTTATTGTCAATAGAAAAGCAAATTTTAATTTAGATAATTTGAGAAAAATTATTTTTGCTTTTTCTTCGTTGTCATCCTGAGCGAAGTCGAAGGATCTCATGACATCTGAGCGTTCGGGGTCCCCACAAGCACTTGTTGCGCAGTGGGGTTGAGGAGCGACCGCGTAAAGGCCTAAAATTATTTTGTTGGCAAAAAATAATTTGGCTTAAAGGCGTGTTGCGACGAGATGTTTCGCTTACGCTCAACATGACACAATCAATGTCATGTTAATCGTAGTCGACGTCATCCTGAGTAAGCGAAGCGCACCGAAGGATCTCTTTGAATAGTTTTTGCGTTCGCTCAACATGACACAAATGTCATCCTGAGCGAAACGAAGTGAAGTCGAAGGATCTCTTTTTTGGCGCAAATTTAAATTAAAAAAACCGCCTAAGCGGTCTTTACGGCAGGGCCCTAAATTGCCGGTTCAAAATTACTTGCGCCCTTGGGAGTAGTCGCTAGTCCACCACGCTTTCCTCTCTTGAACAATAATATTATACTGTGTCAATTGACACTTGTCAACTATTTTTGCGCCATTTGACACAAATTATTTATATGGAAGATATTGAAACTTTAACTTTAATCTTTTCAAACAGGTTAAAAGAACTAATGAAAGACAAAAACATAAACTCTGTTCAGCTAGCGAAATTAACAAACATTCCGCGAGCCAGCATTGCAAATTGGCTTGTTTGCAGAAGAAGCCCACAAATAGATGCATTATATAAACTTGCAGATTTTTTTGCAGTTTCAATTGATTATTTGCTTGGCAGGCAAGATTTTTAAAAACTCCGCTTTTGCGGAGTTCTTTTTTAAAAATTAGGGTTGTGATAGGTTACAGATTTAAAAACTAAATCTTCATATTTTGTGCCCATAAAAATTTTGTATGGTATTTTTATGTTAAGCACTTCCCACAAGTCATCAAAAATTGCATTTAGCATTTTGGTAAAATATCTGCCACGCACATCTTCCACAAACTTTAAAATGTTTTCTGTCCCCTTCCTTAATTTAAATTTTTCGCCCAAATTTAACTGTTCGCTATCCAAAACATTTGCCATTCTGTCCGCCAATTTTAAAAACACTGCGTACTCACTAACCATGGTTAATTTTTCGGCAAGATAACGGTCTTTACCCTTTTCTTTTTTGTCATAATCTACCGTGCTAACGTCCATAACCAGCCCAGAAACAGTGTCGCCAAAACGCTCTTTTAATTCTAAATACGAAACATACGTATCCTCAACTATATCATGCAGATAAGCGGCGGCAACCAATAAGGGAAGGTTTTCAAAATCGTACTTATTCCCAAATTTTATAATGTAATATTTAACAATTTTGGCGACGAGTTTGGGATGTTCAATATATGGCGTTTTTTTATCCTTTCTAAAAACGCCATAATGCTTTTCTGTTGCAAACGCCAAAACTTCGTTTAAATCCAAATTCATTTTGCTCACCCAATTTAAAATAGATCAGCTATTTTATTAAAGTTATTATATCACGCAAAAAATTTTTGTCAATAGGCAAAAAAGAAAACTTTTAATAATTTATTTATATGTATAGTTTTATTCTTATTTGCGTAAGGATAAAACTTTTTTTGTTGTGTTGTCCTTACCCTACACTTTGAATTAAAAGGGGGTGAGATTGGTTGGCGTCTAAAAAGGATTTGTATAGTGAAGTTGACCGATTAAACAAAAAATACTGCTCTACAACCAAAAACAAGTTAGTTGTTGATAAGGCGTATGGCGGTTATCAAGTTTGCTTAACTGGGAAACGATACAAAAACAATCCACACAAATGGCGTGGTATTGGCAGTGGTTGTTCTGGTATTACACACTACCACGATACTGCAAATAACACTTTAAATGCCTTATACCGTGCTGAAAGTAAAGGCGAATTAAGGTCAAAAGTGCGATTTTATGAAAAGCCACGCAGTAAAAAACGATAACACAACTTAATAAAACTATAAGTTCTTGCAGTTTTGCAAGCACACGCCTATTAGTTAAAGATAGGCAAAGGAAACGCTGATGCCTTAAAGTAAGCAAAAAAAATTTATTTATTAAAAGGAAAATTAAATTATGGAAAATGTAAAAGTTAAAGAAACTACAAAAAAGGAAACTGCTATTGCAGAAAAGAAATTGTATGTTGAAAGAGAAAATTTTAAAGGAAATGACGGCAAAGAATATTGGGCATATATAGTGAAAGGTCAAGTTCGTGGCAGAGATGTAAAAGTTGACTTTGCACCAAAAGACAAAGGCGGTTATGAGCCATTAGATATTGTTTTTGATGTTTCGCCTAAGGCAGAGTTGGTTATGACTGACGAAGAAATGACTGACGCAAACGGCAAAACAACCAAATTTACATCTTATAAAGTTTTAACTATTGACGAAGACGGAATACCTTACGAGTGTTCGGTTAAGCCGTCAAGAGATAGTGATAAGGCACTGCTAAAAATGTTGATTAACACTTTGGGTGTGGGTGGTGTTAAATGATTGATAATGAAAAAATGTCGAAAGGCGTAGAAGATATTTGTAAAGGTTTTGTTGAAATAACGGAAGCAACAAGCGGTGCAAAGGTTTGTTTGCCCTTAAACAAAATTCTTTCTATTTCTTCTTGTAAAGACGGAACTTGCTTTTTTGAAACTGGTGTTGACAATAAAGGCAATTCTACTGGTGTTTTTGCAAAAGAATATTATAAAGACATCTTATTACGCTTATTAAAAATAATTTTATAAAAAAGGAAGTAAAAAATAAAAATGACAAAAAATAGAAATTCAAATATGGCGTGGTGGAAAATTTTGTTGATTGCTCTTGCTTGCGTTCTTGTTATTGGTGCTTTGGCTGGACTTATAACTTCTATTGTTGTTAAAAATGCAGAAGAAAAAGAAGGGCAACTTTCTACCAGTGCTTATAGT
>CANQYX010000020.1 GCA_947628205.1 uncultured Clostridia bacterium | reverse complement strand
CCCCCCCCCCCTGTCAAGCGATTTTATGCTGTTTTTTAAAATTTTTTAAAAAAATTTTAAAAAAAACAAAAAGTTTAAGTTTAAACTTTTTGTTCCTTATTTTAGCTTAGATTTTAATAGTCAATTTTTGCAAGGCAGCCAGATGGGCTGGAATTTAATGTGCGGAATTCGTTATCCGCGATAATTTCGTTTAAAACGCCGTTTAAGCCAAATTGATTTGCCACAAATTTTGCCTCTGCTATGCCGAAATTGAAAATGACATTGTTTAAAAATTGAAAATTAAAAACTCTGTCCTTTTTCAAGTTTTTGTTTATGTATTGATAAAAATAATTTTTGCATGCGCGTGGGTTTGGGGTCAATTTAACTGCATTAAGCAAAAACTCCCTATCGTTCATGTAAATTGGATAATTCAATAAAGATTGATGGTTGTGTCCGCTCAAAATGATAAGCACATCTTGTTCTCTTTCCTCTTTGCCGGCCTTAGCAGTGCGATTTTTAATCATTTTTTCAATTAATTTTGCCGAACTCTTGTCAACATAAACATATCCATTTGCAACTTTAACGCCCATGCTATCCGCAATTTCTTTTGCCACTGATGGGCTATATTTTGATAAATCTATAACTTTTAAATTTTTCATTTTTTCCTCCTTAATTATCTGCTATTTTTGTTAGATATTTCCTTTCCTGCTCTCTTTAAAATGCCTTAAAATTTCAAAATTTTACGGGCATAAAACAACGACAGGGGTATTATACACCAAAATTTAATTCTGTCAAGAGCAAATTGCAAAAAAATTTTAAAAATTTTTTAAAATTACGCAAAAATTCAATAAAAAACATAAAATTTTGCCAAAATTTATAAATTTTTATAAAAATTTTTAAATTGAGAATTTATAAAAACCAACAAATTACAAAAATTTCGCTTTTTAATTTTAAAAAAGATATTGCCATTAGATTTTAAATGTGATATAATAAAATTATGAAAATAATTGTTGGTTTGGGTAATCCAGATGGAAAATACAAAAATACTTATCACAACGTGGGTTTTTCGGTTGTGGATTTTTTTGCAAAACAAAAAAATTTAAAATTTAACAAAAACAAATGCAAGGCGGACATTGCGGTGGCAGAAAATTTTGTGCTTGCAAAGCCACAAACTTATATGAATTTGAGTGGGGATAGCGTTTACGAACTTAAAAAATATTTTAAGGCAAAGTTGGAGGACATTTTAATTGTGTTGGACGACATTGACCAGCCAAAAGGCAAAGTCCGTTTCCGTTTGGCAGGCTCGGCTGGCACTCACAACGGGCTTAGGGACATTGTTGCAAAAGTTGGGGTTACCCCTCGTTTGCGCGTTGGCATTGGCAGAGATGTTACTCTTGACCTTAAAGATTATGTTTTAAGCACAATTGACGAACAGAGCCACGAAATTTTGGAACAATCCAAATTAAAGGCGTGCGATTTAATTGAAAAGTTTATTAGTGGGGAACTATGCCAAGATATAACAGTTTAATTGATTCGGTTGGCAAATCCCCCATATTTTGCCACAATTTAGGGTTTGGCGAAGCGGGCGCAGTGCTAAGCAAATTGAATTCTGCTGTGGCAGTTTTGCCTACAATTACTGACGCGCAAAAAATGAGCGCGCAACTATCCGCCCTAAACAAAACAAATGTGGTGATTGACGATTTTGACAAGCCATTTACCCTATCTAAATTTCAAAGTGAACAAAATAAGTGGGATTTAATTTCCGCCCTTTTTAAATTGTGTTTTTCTAGCCCAATAATTTTAACCACACCAAATTTTTTGTTTACCGCGCTACCTAAATTAGAAGATTTTAAATCGCAAATTTTATCCATCAATTTGGGCGGAGATTACGAAATTAAAACGCTTGAAAAAGATCTTATAAATTTGGGTTATAAAAAAGTTGAAACGGTTAAACAAAAAGGCGAATTTGCGCTGCGTGGCAATTTGCTGGACATTTTTAACACGATTGACGAAACGCCAACTCGCCTTGATTTTTTTGACACTAATCTAGAAAATTTATATCAATTTGACAGCTTAACATTTGAAAAAATTGCCGACCTTAAACAAATTAAAATTGCGCCTAACAAATTGTTATTTTTATCGGGCGAAAAAGAAAAGATTTTAAAGCAACTAAAACTTCATCAAATTGAAAACAATTTGTTTTTTGACCTATATAATTTGGTTGAGCGAGATGAAAATGTGCCGCTAGAATTTTTGTTGCCATTTACCAATTATGTTTGCACAATTTTTGATTTTAAACTGCCAATTGTATTTTTTAACTCGCTTGAAATTGAAGCAAAAACAAACAAATTGCATGAGGCAATTTTTGATAAAATTTCTGCCACCTTTAAAGAGGAAAATTTAATAAAAATTTATAAAAATTCAAAAAATTATATAAATTTTGACGAAATTTTAAAAAAATACAGCAAAAATTTGCTATTTTTTGAAAATTTTGATATTAATTCCACAAATTTAAAAAATAAAATTAATTCGCCTATTGAAATAGATTTTGCTAGTTTGCACTTTTCAAATTTTTTAAATAATTTGGAGGCACTTAAAGCCGAACTAACAAATTTAAACAAGCAAATTTATTTATGCCTAAACGACAAAAACACAATTTCCGCCATAACGGATATTTTTGCAAAATTGAATATCCCGTTTTCAACAAACAAAAACGCGAAAGGCATAATATTAACCGATTTAAAAATTCCATATAACATTTGCTTTGCTGACGAACAAAAAATATATATTGGCTCAACAAATTTTGCACACAAAAAAGAGTTAAAATCTACAGTTAAACAACAAATTAAATATTTGCCCAAAGCGGGCGAATATGTTGTTCATAACGTTCACGGAATTGGCAAGTGCGAAGGGTTAATTACAATGAATGTGCAAGGCGTGGAAAAGGAATTTTTTAAGCTTACCTATTTAAAAGGCGACACGCTTTATGTCCCTTATGAAAATGCCGATTGTTTGTCGCTTTATATGGCCGATGATGGAAATGTAAAATTGAACAAGTTGGGCGGTAAAGAGTTTGCAATGCAAAAACTTAAAGCCAGCAAAGCGATTGAGGACATGAGCAAAGAACTTATTGAACTTTATGCCAAACGCAAAGCGAGTGTGGGCTTTAAATTTAGCGAGGATGATTATTTATATTTAGAGTTTGAAAACGCATTTGAATATGACGAAACGCCCGACCAACTTGTAGCCATAAACGATGTAAAAAAGGATATGACTTCGGGCAAGGTTATGGACAGGCTTATTTGTGGCGATGTTGGCTTTGGCAAAACCGAAGTTGCCATGCGTGCCATGTTTAAAGCGGTGGAAGATGGCAAGCAGGTTGCAATTTTGGCACCCACCACCATACTTTCACTTCAACACTATGAAACAGCCAAAAAGCGCACGCAAGATTTTGGCGTTAAAGTGGAAATGTTAAACCGCTTTAAGTCAGCAAGCCAACAAAAACAAGTTTTAAAAGACCTTACCGATGGCAAAATTAACGTTATTTGTGGCACGCACCGGCTGTTAAGCGCGGATGTTAAATTTAAAGATTTAGGGCTGCTAATTTTAGACGAGGAGCAACGCTTTGGCGTTAAGGCAAAAGAGCAAATTAAGCAAATGAAAAATAATGTGGATGTGCTAACCCTATCCGCCACCCCAATTCCGCGCACACTTAGCATGTCACTTATGAACATACGGGACATAAGCATAATTAACACACCGCCAACCAACCGCCTGCCTATTAAAACTTATGTGCTTTCGTTCGATTATGACGTTGTTGCCACGGCTATAAACGAAGAATTAAAGCGTGGCGGACAGGTTTTGGTGGTTTACAATAATATTGAAAAGATTTATACGTTTGCCTCCACCCTAAAAAGCAAGGTGGACAACGAAAACGCAAAATTTGATATGGCACACGGGCAGATGTCAGGTATTGCGCTAGAAAATGCCATTAAACGCCTTTATGACGGCGAAACAAATGTGTTTGTTTCCACCACCCTAATTGAAAATGGCGTAGATTTGCCAAAAGCCAACACGCTTATTGTTGTTGAAAGCGACCGCATGGGCCTAAGCCAGATGTATCAGTTGCGCGGGCGCGTTGGCCGCTCTAACGAGCAAGCGTTTGCCTATTTCACCTATCCTAAAAACAAAATTCTTAGCGAGGATGCATCCAACCGCTTGCAAGCAATTGCCGAAAACTCCGAACTTGGCAGTGGCTTTAAAATTGCCATGCGAGATTTACAAATTCGTGGCGCAGGCGAAATTTTAGGCAAAGCGCAACATGGGCAGATGATAAAAATTGGTTATGACATGTACATGAAGATTTTAAACGACACACTAAAACGCTTGTCAGGCGAAAATGTGGCTGTTGAGCGCGAAATTAAGCTTGAAATTGCCCTGCCAACCAAAATTCCTTATTCTTTTGTTGAGGACGAAGCCGAACGCCTTAAAATTGTTGCAAAAATTGCAAATATTGCGGATAAAGCAACGGCAAAACAAACGGTTTCAGACCTTGTTCAAGCTTATGGCAAACTTCCAAATGAAATTTACAACCTAACCAACATTGCACTTATTAAAGCGTTAGGGGTTAAACAAAAAATAAAAAATATTTCAATAAACAAAAGCAATATGGCCATTGTCTTCTACGAAGATGCCGATATTAACCTATTATTAAAACATCTGGTTAAATTTCCGCAATTTCATTTTGAAAAAGGTGTGTTGCCAACATTAAAACTTAATATGTCCATGTTTAGCGTTGCCACTGCCGCCAATTATGTTATAGAATTTTTATCTGGAATAACGCAATAAACTAACAAATTCAATTAAATTAAGAAATTTGGCTGGTTGTTAAATATTCGCTGCCAAATCTCTTGATTTTTTTTATAAAATATTGTATAATAGGCAAATATTAGATATATACGGAGCAAATATGAAAAAATTCTCGGCAATTATAATTTGTTTATTAATGTTTTTAACATGCACACTTACTGGTTGCGCAGGTTTTTCGGTAAACAGAGTTAAATATTTCAATGATGTTGTTGCCACGGTGGGCACAACAAAAATTACAAGGTTTGAATTGCTTAATGCCTATAATAGCAACAGCAGTTATTATTCTCAAAATGGCAAAAGCGAAAAAGAAGCCATGAACGAAGTGTTAGATTTGTTAATCGACCGCGAAGCACTTTATCAATATGCGCTTAACTTTAAGCCAGAGGGCGGTTTGGGTGCTAACCCTTATCTTCCAACAAGATATCAAGTTAATGAAATTGTTAGCTCAATTTTCGATAATATGGACAGCCAAATTGAAGAGTTTGTTACCACCGCCAAAAAGGTTTTAAACCTTGAAATAGAAAATGCCGATGCGGAAGAAGAAAGTTCAACCACCACATATAAACGAGAGGACTATAACTATAAAAAGCGTGCGGAAATTCAAAAAGAAGTTGTTTATTATGTAGATAGTAATTACAGCGCAATTTCAACTGAAAAAACGCCTTATTATAAAACAAATTATTCAATTAAGTATATAACTGAACAAGAGCCAGAAAAAGGCACATATAAAGATTTAATCGATTCGGATTTTTTGGAAGATTACACTTTAACACGCACATACACAGAGGGTGCAAAAGATATTGTTGAAGAAATAATGAACAAATATTCCCTTCATTTGCAAGAAAAATTGGCAACTGAAGAGCCAGAACACGCACAGGCAATTGAACAAGAAGTTTATAAATTGTTGTGCAACAGCTTAATTAATTATGAATATTATTTGCGAGATGAAAATGGCAAACCTTACAGCACTGTTATGTCGGATTTGTTGTATAGATATTTTAAGCGCACATTTGAAGCACAAATTAAAAGCCAATATTTAACAAATTTCCAAGAAAACTATCTTGAAAATGAAAATTTAAGCATTGATGCGCTTGTAAAAGCTTATCAAAACTTATCCACAATGAATGAAAATAAATATAGTGCGGATTTCTTGTCTAGTTATAAAGCGGACATGAAAAACACCAGCACGAATTTTGAACAAGTTGTTTATCACCCTAATATTGATGCGGACACTCAATTTGGATATTTCTTGCACACGCTGTTCCAATTTAGTGATGAACAAAAAACAGCAATAACCGATTTGCAAAAACAATATGGCGACAAAACTTTTGCAGAATACGCTAAAGAATATAAAGAAAAACTTGAAAATCCAAATTTGGACAAACAAACAGAAGAGCTTTTAACCAAAGAATATGATGAATATAAGTTGGCATATAGCAACTTAGTTTTAAACACAAAAGCGGTTTTCAGAAATGCGGCTGGGGAAGAAACAGACGATTCCAACACAAAAACACTGCGAGATGTTTTAAATAGCAACGAATATAAAAATTTGGCAAAAAATCAAAATATTTATGAGTTTGTGGATTTCATGTTTGCCCACACGCAAGACACCGCCACTTTAACAGCGGATTCCCCTTATGTTGTTGGTTCGTACGACGAAAGCAAGGGCGAAACATTCTCAACAAACAGCTCGATGGAAGAGGCCTTTACAAACGAAGCCATGAAATTAATGCAAACCAGCAATGGCAACGCGTTAAGCGACATTTATTCAAGCGAAAATAGCAACGAATTTGATGTTGAAAAATTCTGTATAACAAGTTATGGCGTTCACATTTTATATTATATTTGCCCATTGTATGAATGCGACATTGCCCCAACAAACGCAAGCAAAGTTTACATTCAAACGGATAATAAAGATTATGACCCTGCCGGCAAATTGAACTTGTATAAAACTTTTATGAACCCATTATCCGAATTAAAAAACAAAACTTATTTTGACATGTTGTTTGACCTTGTTTACCCTGCTTCCAGCAACACCTTCACATCCAAAACCAACTATTCTAAATATGAAGAAAGTTTGGCAGAGCAAGCAAAAACAACCTACACCGTTGTTAAATACACCACACGCATTAATGCAACAAAAACACGCATATAAAAAACCACAAATTGTGGTTTTTTTTCTTAACAAAAAAGGGAATTAATCCCTTTATTTATTGCCTAAAGATAGATAATTGTTTGGGTCAACCTTAACACCGTTTAGCCACATTTCTAAATGGAGATGTATGCCAGTGTTTAATTCTTCTGTCATGCTGTTGCTTGCCTTGCCAATAATTGTGCCTGCACTAACAGTGTCGCCCACTTTAACATTCAAATTTTTATCCAGCGATTTATACACCGAAACCAAGCCATTTGTGTGCGCGATTTTAACAACTGTGCCTTCAAGATGATTGGTGTAAATTTCACTAACAGTGCCATTTGCAATTGCTGCCACACGCGTGTCCTCGCCAACAACAAAGTCAACCGCTTTGTGGATTTCCCATTGTTTTAAAGAATCGTTGTATTGCAGTTTTGTGCCAGAATAATCTTTAACCAAAGTGCCGCCCTGAACAGGAAGAACATAGCCCGATGTAGAAACATCAACAACGTCGCCACCCGGATTGACCTCCTGATGATTAGTTCTGCCCTGCTTGGTTGTAACGGTTGCAATTATAATTGCGCACGCTAAAATAAGCAAACCAACAATCATGGCATAAATGCAAGTAAGTAAAGTTTTTTTCTTTTGCGGATTTTGTGATTTTGTTTTCATAAAATTGCCTCCCAATGCAATGTTTGACCAAAAACCGCATTTTAAACAAAATTCTAAAAAGATTTAAAAATTTTAACCAAAGGCAATCACAAAAAGCAAAAAAAGCGTTATAAAAAATTTTTTCATAACAAAATTATTAACAAAAAAACAATTTTAAATCTTACAAACCAAAAATGTTAAATAAATATAGATACACAAAAAGAGAATCTGTTTCCTTGCAAAAATTTTTTGTTTTGTCAATTAAAAGGTTCAATTCATTAAAATCTATTTTTTTCAACTCGAAATTCAACAAATTTTTTATTCCGAAGCCCAAAAAATTTTTAATTAGATGGCTGTTTAACTTAATTATTTGGAAAAATGCCTCGTTATTAACTTTTGCATAAAATTTGTTTATAAGCGCGCAATCGTTTTTTGCAACTTTATAAACATCAACAAGCGTTAAACGTTTTTGCACAATTCCGCCAATTAAAAGCGAAAAAGCAAATAGCAATATTTGGTCTAAATATGGCAAAAAAGAATAATCTAAATTCATCTGCTTTAAAATTTTTAAATCTACAAACTCTCCATCAAATTTCAAAAATTCTAACATTCTGTTTTGATTTATAAACCCAATTTCGCTGTTAAAAATTGATGGCTCGCCCACATTTAACAACACCCCTTGCATGCACGCATAAAAAGTGTTAAAAAAATAACTATATATAATAGAAATATCTATGCCAGCATTCAAAAAAATGTAATTTTTTTCGCAAACACAATTGCTTTCGCTCATCAAACTTTTAAAATTGCAGTTTACAAAAAATGGCAACACTTTTTCATCCGCCGGCAAAAAAACATTAATAAATTCATCCAAATTTAAATTCAGCTTAAAAAACGAATTTGCCGAGCAAGCAAAAATTAAAAGTTTATATCCGTTTTGAATTTCGTTTTCATCCAACTTTTCAATTTCCGTTTTGTTAAAAATGCAAATTTCTTTAACCGCACTATAAATTTCGTTAAGTTTTGTAAAACTAAAATTTTCGTCAAACACAAGCATAACTTTTTGAAATTTGGCGTGCTTTTCCACAATCAATTTCAATTTTTCTAAATTAAAGCAATCATAAATTTTCATAATTAAATTTTATCAATTGCCAATTTAATTAAAAATAAGATTTTTGCAAAATTTTTAAAAATTTATAAAAATTTTAACTTTTTTTGTAAAAATTTATTAAAAAGCGGTGTTTTTTGCGCGCAAACGCAAAATTTTTTAATGTAACCCAAACTAATTAAAATTTTTCATTCAACTTTAAAATTTTTAAAAACCCAGAATTTGCTTTACTTTTATTTTAAATTGTTGTAGAATAATAACGGAGGCAATAATGGAAGAAAAAATTATAAATTTGATTGCAGAAAAATTGAACAAGAAAAAGGAACAAATTACCCTAAAAACCAATTTAGTGGAAGATTTGGGTGCGGATAGTCTTGACGTTGTTGAACTTATTATGACTTTTGAAGATGAATTTGGCGTATCTTTGCCAGATGAAGATGTTGCAAAAATGAAAACAGTTGGCGACGTTGTTGCATACATAAAAAATCATAAAAAATAAATCCTATCTTAAATAAAAAAAGAGGCATCCGCCTCTTTTTTTTACTCGTTAATTTTTGGTGTAAACGTTATACATTTTTCCGCCAATATTTTCTTGTTCTTCTTTTTTTGTGAAGTTATCTCTTAAATATGTGTTAGTTCCATCATCCGCTGTCGCCAACACTTTTATTGTTTGGGCGTAATATACATAATTTCCAAGTTCGTAATAAATCGCGTCATAAATTGTTTTATTATTTATAATAACTTCGTTTATAGAACTTGAGAGCGCTCCACTACCAATGCTGATTATATTTTCAGGAATAGTTATACTGACTAATTTGTGACACCAATAGAACGCGGACGAAGACGCCGGTGAGTTATCATAATAGTAGCCATAAATAAATTTGCATTGTGGATTTATTGTAAATGTTGTTTGTTCTCTGTCTGTAACACCCATTAATATAATATAATTATTTTCTGAGTTGCCTAAATAATTACAATAATTTTCAGTATAATATACTAAATTGTTGCAACCGCCAAAAACTCGTTCGCCAAAATATGTTAAACTATCTGGAATATCTATATTGCGCAAATTGCCACAATTATAGAACGCTTCATACCCTATGCCAACCACACCATTAGGAATTGTTATGGTGGTTAATTGATTACATCCATTGAACGCGCCTGTAGAATAGTTGCCATAAATAAATTTACATTGCGAATTTATTGTATAAGTTTCTTGTTCTTTATCTGTAACCCCCATTAATACTACAAAGTTATTTTCAGAATTACCTAAATAATTGCAATAATTTTCAGTATAATATATTAAACTGTTACAACCGCCAAATGCGCCTTCGCCAATATAGGTTATACTGTTTGGAATTGTAATATTTGTTAAATTACTACATAAAGAAAATGCCGATGCGCCTATATTCTGCAAACCATTTGGAAGCGATATTTCCTTTACTTTAGATAATCCAGCAAAGGCTGAGGAGCCAATCGTTTTAACATTATTACCCAATAGTACACTAACAATATTAGCAGTATGTCTCGAATCATAAAATAATCTTTCTGGAATTGATTCGACATCGTCACTTATCGTAAGATAAATTCCTTCTGAGTCGCTGCCTGCATAAGTAAAAGCATCCGACCCCACTTCTTTACAATTGACTGACTTATAAATTAATTCTGTTAATCGATTGCAAGAAAATGCTTTTTGCCCTATATTTTCTATATCTTGAGGAATTGTTAAGCTTTCTATTTGCGTACAATGATAAAAGGCATGCTTTGCAATTATTGTAACACTGCCATCGTCTGGAATAGAACTATTATTTGAACCACATAACAAAGTTTTTGATTCTTTATCTATTAGCGAATAACATTCTTTGCCTGAAAGATCTTGAGAGGTATATTTAGGATTATTTGCGTCAACTTTAATATGGGTAAATTCGCACTCATCATAAGGCAAATTTGTTAAATCTGTTAAACCTGCACCAATTGAAATTTCTTTTTTTTTCGGACCAACGCCAAGGCTAAAAGCATAAGATTTTATTTCTCTAACATTAGATCCTAATGTTAAAACCTCCAAATCACTACATGCTTGGAAAGCAAATTCTCCTATGCTGCTTGCATCTACTTTTAAATTTTTTAATTTATAACAACGATAAAATGCATAGTCACCAATTGTCTCTACGCTTGGAATTTCTAAATTTAGAATGCTGGTACATTCGTTAAAGGCATAATTACCTATGCTTTTTACTCTTGATCCAAATGATAGATTAACCAACCGAATACAATTTGCAAAAGCGTAATTTCCAATAGATTGAGCATTTATATGAACGGTTTTTAATTCTTCACAATTTGCAAAAGCCGAATCTCCTATTGACGTTAAGCTATTAGGTAAAATCACTATTTCCAACCAAGCATTAGGAACATCATAATAATCATAATTAATATGATCATCATATTCCATATCGTTTTTGAACATATCTGCCGGAATTTCTTTTATTCCTTCTTCAATGATTAACTGACTAAGAGTACAGTTTGTAAATGAACCAGTATAGGTATAGTCACCAGACGCTATTGGGGCTTGAATTCTGACTGGTTTGTTATCATATGTTGCAGGTATTACTACCAAACCAATTGTAGAACCATCGTCTTTTTTAGAAACTTCGTAATATTCGCCCTTATTTTCAAATTTTAATTTTTCAATTGTTGGTTTTGCCGGACCTAAATTCCAATCAAAATTACCTAAAAGAGTAGAATCCTGTGTGGAACTTTCTATTTCTACTTTAATATAAACATATTTTTTTGTATTATGGGCAACTAAAGTTGAAAATGAAAAATTATTTGGCTCTGGCACATCTGTCACAATATAATAAGAAAAATCTTCTTGGGCTAACGGCTCAACACTTTCCGCTGTGGTTATTATAACATTACTAGCCTCTCCATTAAAAGTTAAATCAGCTACAAAATTTGTATCTATGTTTTTTTCCAATCCATTTTGGAAAACATATTCAAAAACAACCCAACTTTTGTCTGGCTGGTCGTCATGCGCATAATCCAAAACTATGCCTTCTTCTTCGTCTGGGCTTAGGGTTTGCCCCTCAGACGAACTATCGTTGGCACGAAATACAATTTCTTCCCCACCATCTTTTGTTTTCATTGGTTTGCCCACAGAATCTGACGGGCCAACATAATATCTAGCTGAAACCTTGCCCTCAATTTGTGTGGCCGTGTACCTTACAGTTATGTTAGACATAAACTGCTGAGTTTTTGCTGCAAACACCGCAACTATGGTTACCACGGCAACAACTGCAACCAACACCATTGCGGTTAAACTCAATGCAAATTTCTTATTGCTGCTCATATCTTTCTCCTTTTGTATATTGCCCTGAATACATGTTTGTTATGCAACCGAGCAAATGTACTTACGTACATTATACTCGGTTGCCCCCCCCCCCTGTCAACTAAAATGAGGGTGTTTTTACAAATTTTTTTTAAAATATTTTATTTTCCTGCCACTTTTTTACGAATTTCTTCCATAAAATGCCCGTTTTAGGCAAATTTGGGCATGAGGAGGGGTAATTTAGATTCTTCACTACGTTCAGAATGACGTCGTCGCAACACGCCTTTTAATTCACGAGAACTTTTGTTCGAGTGAATAGCGCAGCCAGCAAGTGATTGATTGAGTGAAACAAATACTTTTGTTTCACGATATCTTAAACTTGCTAAGGCGAGCAGGTTGCTCCTCTTACCGCCGCGAACAATTCTTGTTCTTGCGGTTTATTTGTTGTCATGTTGAGTGAACGTAGTGAGTCGAAACATCTAGATTCTTTGCTTCGCTCAGAATAATTATTAAAAGAGGTAGTGATTGCTAAAAGAGATACACTCCACGCGTGAAAATGAATTTTCACTTGGTCGGTATGACATAGTGGGTCATGTTGAGTGAACGCGGGGTCCCCACAAGAACTCTGTTCGCTGTGGGGTTATAAGTGAGTCGAAACATCTAGATTGACACGTGCATGAAATTGTGTTTAAAAAACTCGCAGATGCGAGTTTTAAAAATTTTCGGATAAATAATTGTAAAGTTCAGCAAAGTCCGCTTTTAAATCGTAATGTTTTGCAGAAATGTAGCTGCTGTTAACTTCCCCATTTTCATCTAAATAAGGGATGATATAAACTGTTGCGGTTTCTTGTTCGCCACTGGCAACCTCAAACCACAATTCTTTATAAAGATAGGTTTTGCCATTTTCTTTATAATTTTTGCCATTTTCCTTTAATTGTTGCGCGTTGTTGTAGCAATATTGCACATAGTAGCAACCGGACTTCTTGTTTATGGATGAAGGGGTGCTTTTATCTGTTACAACTTGGGCATGCTCGAACAACGAGCCATTGAAAAGTGCGGTTAAGCTTGATTGTTTGCTGGCGTTTGAAATTAAATTTTGAATTTCTTTACCCTGAGCGTTATCCTTAGGCCCGTTGCCAGAAGATTCTCCACTTTTTAAAACGCGGATAAGGTCGGGCGCGGCGCACTCAACGCCATAATCCACCTTAACATTGGCCATTACGATGGTTGCGCCAATTAACAAGCCAACGATAACTAAACTAACAATTGCTATAACTTTTTTTGCCATAAAATCTCCTTAACATAAGTTATTATACCACATAACAAATTAAAAATCAAATAAATTATTTATTTTCCTCGCCTGAATCTTTTTTAGTGGTTTTGGTTTTTTGTTTTTCCGCTGTTTGAGGTTTTTCCGCCTCTTTTGCCTCGCCCGTT
Source organism: uncultured Clostridia bacterium (assembly GCA_947628205.1). Taxonomy (GTDB): domain Bacteria; phylum Bacillota; class Clostridia; order Christensenellales; family UBA1242; genus Onthoplasma. Next base: position 7,363 of record CANQYX010000020.1, on the reverse strand, counting down.
TCCTCTGGTGTGGCTGGGTTGGAAGAGCTGGTTTCTGGCTGATTGCCTTTTTGCAAGCTGTTGTTCTTTTTAAACTCTTCCATTTCTTTTTCCGCCTCGCGCTTTATGTTTTCATACACTTGCTTGGAAATTACGCCTGCTTTGGCGTACGCCTCGGCTGTGTCTATGCGCAATTTAATGTCCCTTGCTTTGCGCTCCTCAATGGCCTCGTGTTTTGCGCGCTCTTGATATTCGCGCTTTTCCTGCTCTTTTTTATCTATTGCCTTTTCAACCTCTTCCACGCTTGCGCCATTATAAAGCATTTCAAATTCTTCTTTATATATGGTTTCTTTATCCAACAAAATTTGTTGAACTTTTTCGATAACATCCTTTTTGCTTTCTATCAATTTTCTTGCGCGCGCGTGCGCATTATCTATAATGTTGCGCACTTCTTCATCAATTTCTTTGGCAATTTCTTGGCTATAACCTTGCTGGCGTTGATAATCGCGGCCAACAAAGATTTCGCCCCCTTCGCCAAAACTGATAAGCCCAAATTTATCGCTCATGCCCCACTCGGCAACCATTTTCCTTGCAAGTTGAGTTGCGCGTTCAATATCATTTGATGCGCCCGTTGTGATGTCGTCAAGCATAATTTCTTCTGCCGATCGGCCGCCTAACATCATTGTGATTGTGTCTAACAATTTTTGTTTTGTTACGTGCGTTCTGTCCTTTTCATCAAAGGTTAGGGTGTAACCGCCCGCCATGCCGCGAGGGATAACCGAAATTTCTTGCACGTTATCGCAATTATCCAAGCTTTGAGCAACTATTGCATGGCCAGATTCGTGAATGGCGGTTATTTTTCTATCCTGTTCGGTAATCAACCTAGAAACCTTTTTAGGCCCCATCAACACCTTGTTTAGCCCTTCTTGAATGTCCACCATAGTTATTTTATATCTGCCATCACGCGCGGTTAAAAGTGCGGCCTCGTTAAGAATGTTTTCAATGTCCGCCCCAGCAAGCCCACTGGTTAATCTTGCAATGCGTTTAAAGTCCACATCCTCGCTCATTGGCTTGTTTTTGGCGTGAACTTTTATAATTTCTTCCCTGCCCTTAACATCTGGCAAATGAACATAAACTTGCCTATCAAAACGCCCCGGACGAGTAAGTGCTGGATCTAGCACATCCGCCCTATTGGTTGCAGCAAGCACGATAATGCCACTGTTGGTTTCAAAGCCATCCATTTCAACAAGCAGTTGATTAAGTGTTTGCTCGCGTTCGTCATTTCCGCCACCCAAGCCAGCACCGCGCTGCCTGCCCACTGCGTCTATTTCGTCAATAAACACAATGCATGGCGAGTTGGCTTTTGCACTCTCGAACAAATCGCGCACGCGGGATGCACCAACACCAACATATAATTCAACGAAATCCGACCCTGAAATGCTGAAGAATGGCACTTTGCTTTCGCCTGCAACTGCCTTTGCGAGCAAAGTTTTACCCGTTCCCGGTGGGCCAACAAGCAACACACCTTTTGGAATGCGCGCGCCAAGCTCGGTAAACTTAATAGGGTTCTTTAAAAACTCTACAATTTCTTTAAGTTCTTGCTTTTCTTCTTCTGCGCCAGCCACATCAGTGAATTTAACGTTTGAGCTTACAACCAACCTTGCCTTAGATTTGCCAAAACCAAAGCCATTTTTGTTGCCCGCCATTGCGCGGAACAAGAAAATGCCTATGATAATTATTACGCCGATGCTTAAATATGGCAAAATGCTAGAAAGCCAACTTTCTTGCTCGAATTGATAGTTTGCAACAACCAAAACAACACCCTCTTTAAGTTTTTTGTTGCCTTGTTCGTCTAATTTATATTTATAATTCCCCTCTTCGTCTAGCAATGGCTTGCGGTCTTCAGCTTTTTCCATTTCCCAGTTAAATGGATTTTGATTGTGTTCGTCAACAAAAGCGGTAAGTTCATTTACACTCATAAAAGTGCAATATGCATCCACCTTAGAAGGAAAATCGTTTTTAGCATTGCCATCGACATATTTAATGCGGACAGTGTAGCCATAAACATCAATCGCTGCCACCTTATTTTCTGTTACTTGTTGCTGGAATTCGGTGTAACTTATTTTTTTGCCTGAGTTGTTATTGGCGGTTGCCCAATAAATAATAACGCCCACAAGCGCAATTAAAATTACATAAAATAGTACATTTTTCCAGATGCTCTTTTTTGGTTTTTCCATATTCACCTCATATTGATTAATTATATCACATATAAAATTTATTAACAAATAATTTTTAATTGTTTTTAATTTTTTTTGTTAGCTCTTTAAATAATATGTTCATTTTTAATTATTTTTACCGCATAAAATAAATATTTTTGTGTTTCGACATTTTAGTTTTTAATTGTTATATTTAAAACCAAAAAAATGTAAAATTAAGTTTACTTTTAAATAAATATGTGTTAAAATTTAGTTGGAGTTACATATGCTTTCTACAATTGGGCTTATTTTAGATGTGGTTGTGCTTGTGGCAATTGTTATTGCTGCAATTTTTGGTTTTAAAAAAGGGTTTTTAAAATCTGTTTTGGATTTTTTCAGTTGGATTGTGTGCTTGGTGGTGGCAATAATTCTTGCAAAATATGTGGCAAAACTTATTAATGGCATTTACAATTTTGCTGGGCTTATTGGCAACAACATTTCACGCGGGCTGAACGGAGAATTTTATAACACTCCAATTAACGAAATGGGCTATGCGGACAAAGCGCAATTTATTGCAAACATTCCATCTGGCACCAACGGGCTATTAACGCAAATTATTAAAATTGTTATAAACAGCTCAAAATTTAGTGTGGAAAGCACAAACACGGTTGGCGCGCTGGTTGGCACAAGCATCGGCAGCGTAAGCATGGTTATTATTTCGGGAATTATAACCTTTATTGTGCTAAAAATTATAATTTTTATTTTAACCAAAATTTTCAACAAAATTGCAAGCACAAAAATTTTAGGCACACTAAACAAAATTTTGGGTGCGGTGTTTGGGGCTTTAAAGGCAGTGTTTATAATTGTTATGTTCAACTTCATTGTTTGCCTGCTAACGCTAATGCCTTTCGTGAACAAAACGGTTAAACCGCTTATTCAAGATAACACACATATTGAAAAGGTGGTTTATAACCTAACGGATAAATTTACTGGCAAATATATAATTAACGGAAAATTGATTCAAGGTTGGGTTACAACTTTATGGAACAATAAATAAAAGGAATTTTATGGGACTATTTGAAACACTTAAAGAACGAAATTTATTATATCAAACAACGGATGAAGAAGGTTTAAAAAAATTGCTTAATTCGGGCAAAGTAACCGTTTATTCGGGCACCGACCCAACAGCGGATAGCATGCACATTGGCCATTGCGTGCCATGCACAATTTTAAGGCGTTTTCAGCAAGCCGGCCACAAAGTTATTGTGCTTGTTGGTGGCGCAACCGCCGCAATTGGCGACCCAAGCGGCAAAACGGACATGCGCCCGATGTTAAGCCAAGAGCAACTAAATAAAAACATTGAAGGAATAAAGCGCGGATATTCCAAATTTTTGCGTTTTGATGGGGACAACCCTGCCATAATTGTAAATAATGCGGATTGGTATAAGGGCTATGACTATGTCAACTTTATGCGCGATGTGGGCGTACATTTCAACGTCAACAAAATGATAACCAACGAAATTTACGCCAACCGCTTGGCTGAGGGCGGCCTAACCTTTTTTGAAATGGGATATATGCTTATGCAGGCATATGACTTTTTGTATTTGAACAAAAAATATGGCTGCAACCTTGAATATGGCGGTGCCGACCAATGGGGCAACATTGTCGCCGGTACAGAGTTGGGCAGAAAAATGAATTTTATAGACGGCAAAAACCGCGTAATGATTGGCGCAACCAACCCGCTTTTGCTCACCCCAGAGGGCAAAAAAATGGGCAAAACAGAAAAGGGCGCAATTTGGATTGATGGCGAAAAAATTTCCGCTTACGATTTTTATCAGGGGGTTTATCAAACGCCAGATGCGTGCGTTGAAATGATGTTTGCCCTGTTTACCGACATACCTATGGCAGAAGTACGCGCAATGATTGCCAAAGATATTGTTGCAAGCAAAAAGCGTTTGGCTTACGAGATAACCAAGTTTATCCGCGGCGAAAAGGATGCAATTGAGGCGGAAAATATGAGCAAAAATTTGTTTGCTTCCGCATCAATTGACAAATCTAACGCCCCAACCTGTGAAATTGAATTAAGCGAAAGTGAAATTGGCGTGCTAGATTTGTTGCTTAACGCAAAATTCGTGTCCTCAAAGGGCGAGGCACGCCGGCTAATTGAGCAAAACGGCCTGTCTATGGACGGCGCAACAATTGCCGACCCTACCCTAACAATTAAAAAATCTGCCCTAAAAAAAGGCATACTATTTAAAAAAGGCAAAAAGAATTATCTATTAATAAAGTGCAAATAAGTGGCAACCTGCCACTTATTTTTTTAATTTATCAAAATTAACTTTCTGCTAATTCTGCAAAATACTCTTGAAGTTCCATGCCGATTTTTATTCCGCGTTTTAGCGCAAGTTCGCGTTCGTCTTCCATAAGCATAGTCAATTTGTGAACTAGCCAAAACTTTATATCTTTGTATATTTTAAGGTCTCCATTAAGTTTTTCTGCCAGCTGTTTTTCCAACTCAACAATTTCTTGCGAATTTTTTAGATTGTCCACCTCATCCTCTAACAGATAAGTGTTGAAATATAAATCAAAAACTAAACTCATTTTACCTCCTATATTTATTATAGGTACGACAAATTAGAAAGTCAAGCGTTTGGGTACGGAATTTTGGAAATTTTTTAAGTTTTCTAATTTGTCGGGTATAATTTTAGTATGAATTTTAGTGAAAGATTAAATGAACTTATGGCTGAAAGTAATTTAACCCCTAGCGATTTGATTAAAAAATTAAATTTGGAAAACCTTTCAACGATTTATGTTTGGAAAAGCGGAAAAAGCTTGCCGAGAGTTGAAAATTTAATTTCTTTGGCAAATTTGTTTGATTGTTCGCTCGATTATCTTTTGGGTAGAACGAACAATTATGAAAAAATTAGTTGTAAAAAAGTTGTTCCTTTTGATATTCAATTGAACAAAATATTAAAAAATAAAAATATAACCAAATATAAGTTGATGAAAAATTGCAATTTTACAAAAGGCCATATAAATTCGTGGTTCAATCTTAAATCGTATCCTACTCCGGACAATACAATTAAACTTGCAGATTTTTTGGGTGTGAGTGCTGATTATTTAGTGGGAAGAATTTAATTAAAATTATTTTCGTTTATAATTGCCCACAATTCATTATATAATTGTGTAGGATTTTCTTTAAGGAAATATAAATTAATTTTTGCTTGCATTTCATTTTTTAAATATATTGTTAAGGTGCAAGTGCCGCGCCCAAAAATTCTATCCCAAAAACCGGTTTTAACTTTAATTTCTTTAATTAATTTATAATCAATTACAGTGTTGTAATACCACATTGAATTTAGCACCAAACAATTTGTGTGCAAGGTAAAATGATAATTTTTTTTGTTGTAAAAATAACTGCACACGCTATGCGTCACGCAATAAATAACAAGTGTTATGTCAATTAGCCACACCCACCATAAATTTATCCAATAGGCAAGCATAAAGGCAGAAATTATAAACACGCAATTAAACACAATTAACAACAAGCCCAATATAAATAAATTTGTGCTTAAATCTATTTTTAAATCTCTAATAGTTGCGCCAATTTTAATTTCTGGCAGTTGTTCTTTTTGTTTTGTTTTTTTATTTTTATGTTTTGCCTTTTGCTTAAAATCCTTTTTAGGTTCTGGTGCTGGAAGGTTCTCATTCAATTGAAATGCTTTATTGCCAACTAAAATTTCGCAGTCCTTTTCAGCCTGTTTTAATTCTTCTTTTTTGGCTTCAAAAATTGTCTTTGGTTGTTCCATAATCTCCTTTTATTAACTAACAACAAATTGACAGCAGTTAAATTTACACAAAACTTTACACATTAAATTTAAACACAATTATGTCGCCATCTTGCACGACATAATCCTTGCCGGCAGAAATAATTTTGCCCTTTTCTTTGCACGCATTGTAATCGCCAAGCGCAATTAAATCGGCATATTTCACCACATCCGCACGGATAAAGCCGCGTTCAAAATCGGTGTGAATTTTGCCTGCCGCTTGTGGTGCAAGCGTGCCGCGGCGGATAGTCCAGGCACGCACCTCTTTTTCGCCCGCTGTGATAAAACTAATAAGCCCAAGCAAATGATAGCTTGCCACAATTAGTTTGTCCAGCCCACTGTGGTCTATGCCCAACTCTTGCATAAACATTTCTCTGTCCTCTGCAGGCATGTTTACAAGTTCTTCTTCTGTTTTTGCGCAAAGCGAAATAACTTCCGCATTTTCTTGTGCCGCAATTTCGGCAATTTTTTTGATGTTTTGGGTTTGGAAATCGTCCAACTCATCGCTCGTGTTGGCAACATAAATTATCGGCTTGCTGGTTATTAAAAAGAAACCGTCAACAATCTTTTTCTCTTCCGCATCACATTGTAGCAAACGCGCTGGCTTTTCGTTTTTCAAAAGTTCCAAAATTTTGTTTAAAAGGTCATATTCCTTTTGGCTTGTTAAATCCGCCGCGCCGCCATGCACAAGTTTTTTAACCTTATCTAAACGCTTTGTAACGCTATCTATATCCGCCAAAATAAGTTCGAGATTAATTGTTTGAATGTCGCGAATCGGATCCACAGTGCCGTCAACGTGAATAATTTTTTCGTTTTTAAACACGCGCACAACGTGCACAATTGCGTCAACTTCTTTAATATGGCTTAAAAATTTGTTGCCCAGCCCAGCGCCCTCGCTTGCGCCTTTAACCAGGCCGGCAATGTCCACAAACTCAATTTGCGCAGGGATAATTTTGTTGGTTTTGTAAAGGGCAGCCAACTTATTCAGCCGCTCGTCCGCCACATCCACCACGCCAACATTAGGCTCTATTGTGCAAAAAGGATAGTTAGCACTTTCCGCCCCCGCCTTTGTTATTGCATTAAATAACGTGCTTTTGCCCACATTAGGCAAGCCCACAACTCCTAGTTTCATGTTTTACTCCGTTTTGTAATTTCTTAATATTTTTAAATATTTAATTTAATTATGGTTATATTTTACACCAAAACGAAAAATTTTTCAACTGTTTACTACCTAAAATTTTTAAATTACCTATTGACAAAACCAAATTTGCATGATATAATGCTCATATAAGGAGAAAATATGAACTTGATAAATAAAACAAAACTTAGATGGGATCTTCAATTAACTACAGAACTTGATCG
>CANQYX010000019.1 GCA_947628205.1 uncultured Clostridia bacterium | reverse complement strand
TATCTCCTTTGCCTTTTGTGATATTATTTTTCATTCCATCTCTTGTCAAGCACCTTTCACGGCATAAACCGCCACTATAAGATTATTAAGTTAGATAAGATTTAAAAGTTTCTATTCTTTTCTTCAAATCATCTTCATATTTATTCCAAATTAAAATATCAATAATCAAACTATAAGCAGTATCATAAACTTCACAAAGTTTTTGTTCTTCCAAATTCGCCACATTCTTGATATATTTTTTAGAACCACTTTCACAATTATTATGCCTTATATTAAAATTGTTAAGAATACAACTCAAATCATCTGCAATACACCAAATAACACTATTATTTCCGTATCGTTTCTTTATCTTACCAATTATTGGTTCAACAAGAGTATCTAATTCTTTTAAGATTTTCCTTTTTCCATTGCAATCCAAAATTTCTTTATCGTATTTTACAATTTCGACAGCCAAATCAGATGATTTAACTTGTTCAAGCGCTTCAGATAATTTGAAATTTTCTGAATATAAAATAACCCTATCCTTAAATTCTTTTTTAGACAAACCCATATGTTTTTCTAATGAATCAATTAAAAATCGAATTTCTTTGTATAAATTCAAGTCGCATTTTAAACCATATTTTCTTTTAAAATATCCATATCTATCAAAATATATTTTAAATAAATTTTCTAAAACTTCTAAATAATTAATTATTCTATCTTCCGTTATACTATATCTCCTCGTATAATCAAGGCTAGCTTCGGCTCTGTCCATAAATTCTTTTATATTAAGGCACGTTCCCGTGTCTGGCAAAAATTTAAATAAATAATTGTTGCAAAAATCAAAGAAATGAAATTCTTTTACAATTGCCACTTTTTGAGTATGGTTATCGGTTTTACATAAATAAAACATATCATTATACAATATTGCATGATGTATTTTATCAATTTCACTATAAATGCTATAACTATTTTTTACTTTTTCAAATATGGTATTTCGTTTCATTAGTATACTCCATAATGATAATACCATATAAATTAAAAAATGTCTAATAAAAAACCTAAATTGTGGTTCAATTTAGGTTTAGAGTGGTTGCGGGGGTTGGATTTGAACCAACGACCTTTGGGTTATGAGCCCAACGAGCTGCCGTGCTGCTCTACCCCGCGATATTAACTCTTCTATAATAACATATTATATGCAATTTGTCAATAGATTTCCAAAAATAATTTGAAAATTTAAAAAAATTTAAAAAATAATGAAAAACATTAGAAAATAAAAAAACATTAAATAATACAAAACAAAATAATACAAAACAAAATAATACAAAACATAAAATAATACAAAACAAAATAATACAAAACAAAATAATACAAAACATAAAATATAACAAATATAAAAATATAACAAACATAAAAACATAAAAACATAAAAAACATAAAAAAATTAAAAAACATTAAAAAATACAAAACATAAAAAACATAAAAAAATTAAAAAACATTAAAAAATACAAAACATAAAAAATATAACAAAACATTAAAAAATTAAAAAACTTTAAAAAACTCAAAAAAGCAAAAATATAAAAAATAGTTTAAAGGTGGCTTAAAAATTTTTTTAGATTGGAGCATAAACAATATATTTGTATTTAGATATACGCATAACAATATATTTGTAAAAATTATCAAAATAGTGTATAATATTGCAAATGAAAAGTTTATCCAAGAAAAAATTATATTGCGTGTTAGAGTATATTTTGCCAGCGGTGCTTGCAATTTTAATTTTTTTGTTTGCGCTTTTAGCTAAAAGTGTTTTCCCGTTTGGCAAAGAACAATTTTCAGTGGTGGATTTTAACGAGCAACTTGTGCCGTTTATAACCAACTATTGGGATGTTTTGCACGGCAGAGCGAATCCGCTTGTTAATTGGAACGTGGCGGCGGGCGGAAGTGTAATTTCCTCGTTTTTTTCGGATTCGTTTGTGTCATATTTTTCGCCAACATGCTTGATTGTTGCACTTTTTCCGCGAAAATCGCTTTTATATAGTGTTGTGTTTTTGATGCTAATTAAACTTGCGCTAATGGCAACAACCTCATACATTTGCTTTAAAAAATGCTTTAAAAATGTGGATAAAAAAGTTTTGTTGTTATTCAGCTTAACTTACACGTTTTCTGGTTGGACGCTGTTCCATTTAAGCAACATTTGCTGGTATGACATTTTAATTTTGTTTCCGCTTTTGGTGCTTGCCGCAAAAAGGTTGGTTGAAAAGGGCAAAATAGGCTGGTTTGTGGCATGTTTTGCATATATGCTTGTTATAAACTATTACATGACGTATATGGTGGCAATCGGCACAATAATAACTGCCACAATGTACATAATTTTTATTGCCAAAGAAAAAAAGAAAACGGCGTGCAAATTTTTTGTTGCAATGTCGTTTGGCGTGCTAATTGCATTTTTTGCACTTGTGCCGTCCGCGCTAATTGCGCTTAAAGCAAATAGGTTTGCGGGAGATTTTGGCTTAACGCGTAAGGATTTATACGAGCCAATTTTTAGCAAGCTTATGGTTATAATGATGAGCGCGTTGCCGTTTGTGTTTGCCGTTAAGCTTTTTGCAAAATTTAAAAAGGACAATTTTGCAAAATTCTTTTTGCTGTCGTTTTGCATTATGTCGGTTGGCATATTTATCGAGCCAATAAACCTTATGTGGCACACGGGCAGTTATTTTGGCTATCCGCTAAGATACGGCTATTTAATTGTGCTGTTGCTAATTTTTGCTTCACTTTATTATATTAACAAATATTTGCCAAGTGTGGCAGAAAAAGCAAATTTAATAACAAAACTTGCAATAAGCAAGGGTGCAAAAGTTAGCGAAATTGAAACGCAAAAAGAAATAAACAGCACGGGCGCGCCAATTCACAAAACGAAATTAAAAAACGCTATAAGTTGGGCATTAATTGTTTTGCTTTCAATTGCGCTGGCAGTTTTGTTCACCGTAACAATAGGCTTGGGCAATCGGGTTAATCCGTGCTTTGATGTTGGGTTTAACTATTTTATAATTGTGCTTGCCATTTTCTCAATTTGCTTTGCCATAATTTGCCTTGCCCTCAAATTAAAAAACAAACACCTTAAATTAGGCGGCTTGTGCGGCGGTGTGTTAATTTTTGTGCTTTGCCTAATTCAAATTGTTTGCAACGCAGTGGCTTTTGTAGGCAATAGTTCGGGCGTGGCAACTTACAACCGAATAACCAATGTTTATAACCTAAATGTTGCCGAGTTGGACGGCGCATATAAGTTAAAGGATAGGGATAGTTTATATAATTTAGATATGGGGCAGCTTATTAATTATCCAAATATGTCGTCGTTCATTGCCATTTCAAGCGAAGGGGAACACAAGGGCTATAACAAGTTGGGTTACAACACGGGTGCGCACACCTTGCAATCTTCTGGCGGAACAATTTTAACCGACGTGCTAATGGGGAACAAATATGTGCTTTCGATTGACGAATTGGACGAAAGATATTATACAAAACTTGACGAATTTGATTACGAATACACAAAATTTTACGATGAGGACGAAACAAAAACCAAAAACAAACAGTTTGAACTTTTAAAAACCAAGGTCAATTTATATGAATTAAATTTTAAAATGCAACCAATTTTCACAACCAATGTAAATTTGGCTGAAATTTTAAAAACAAACAACTACATTGAAAACCAAAACATTTTGTTTAAGGCCATTTATGAAACCGACCAAAATATAATGTCGCCAATTGAATATGTTGTGCAGGAAAGCGAAAAGTTTTACACAATCAATTTAAGCGCGCCGGCGGATAAAATTGTATATATGTCATCGAACTTTGAATTTGATGCGGAATATAAGAATTTTGACCGAACATTTTATGGCGCACTAAACGATTTAGGCATAAACATGGGTGAAATTTCAATAAAAATTGCAAAAAATGACGATATAAAACTCTCTCAACTTAAAAATGAACTAAAATTTGCCGCGTTTGATGTTGAGCTGTTTGCCGAAATGAACAACAATCGTCAAGCAAATGAAACAAGATTAACCCTAGAAGGTAGCAAACTTAAAATTAAAGTAGATAATGTGTTCAACCACAAATATGCGTTTGTGCCATACACAAATTTATATGACATGTTTGCCACAAATAACCGCCAAAAAACAAAAGTTTATTCTGCGTTTGATGGCTTTATGATGGTGGAACTAGAGGCTGGCAACAACGACATAACAATAAGTTATAAACCGCAAAACATAAAAATTTGCTTAATAATTTCCGCCATTGCAATTGCGCTGTTTGTTGCGTTCTTGTTGCTAGATAAAAAATTCAATCTGCTAAACAAAAAAGCAATAATTTGGCTTGGTTTTGTTGGTGCGTGCGCGGTTTTGCTTGTGATTGGTTTTGTTGTGTATTTAAAACCATTTGGCGAATTTCTTGTTGTGTTGTTTAAATAAACTAGCGTGTGTTAGTTAATTAAATGTTTATAAAAAAGGGCTAGCGGTTTGCTAACCCTTTATTTTTTTGAACAAATGATTTCTAGAACAAGTCATCATCGTCATCATCTTCGTCTTCGCCGTTTTGTTTTGCAAGCATGCTGTTGCGCATTTTAATGTCGTAATACACGCTGGCTTCGTCCAACATGCGTTTTTGAGTGTAAACTGCGCTAGCTTTGCTTAAATCGAAGCACTTATTCATATAAGCTGGCGTAATGGTGGTTTTAAGTGCGGCGTTTGGAGTAAAGGTTTTAATTGCAATTTTGCCTTCATCGCGGAAGGTTGGCAGTTGTTCAGGGTAGGCAATAGGGATAGATAGCGTTTGTGTGCTGTACGATTTGCTTTCTTTGCCATCCGGCCCAACACTGCGATTTTCGTTTTCTTGCACAATTGTCTTTTTGCCTAAAAGTTCGCTAAACTCTTTGTTTGTGGTTGTGTCCTCAGAGGCAATGTAAACCTGAATAGGGCAGTTATCTTTAATAATTTTGCCTTCGTCTTGCCCATAAACTTGGTAAAGCTGGCTGTACGATTGCACGCAAAGTTCAAAGAATATGCCACGACTGCGGCCGACCGTCATAATCGAGCCCCACTCTGGGAATTTTGGCATGTTACCAAATTCATCCAGCATAAAGTAAATATTGCGTTTTAAATGTCCGCCCAATTTTTGCGCTTTATCCACAAGGCGCTTATATAATTGTGTAACAAACAGAATTGCAAGCGGATAACGTGTTCTAATTTCATCCGGAATAATAAGGAAAATTGCGGTTGGCTTTTCGTCCATATTAACGAAGTCGATTTCGGTTTTTTCGGTTAAAAAGCTTATGCCCGTGTCGCTAAACAACACCATTTTGTTTGTAACAAAACCCATGTAGTTTTTGGTAGTTGTGTCCGCATTTTGCAGCGCGGTGGTGGCAAGCTCTGGCACCTTAGAAAATTTGTCGCGATAGTTGAACAAATAATTTTTAAGTGTGGCGTAAGTGTCCCGTCCGCTATCCGTTATGTTACAAATTTTTGCAACGTTATAGAAGTTATATCTTTCCCTGGTCATGCCAAGTTCTGGCACGCAGCTATCTTCCAGCATGGCAATGATAACCGCTTTAACCAAGTCTTTTGCAACCTTTTCCCAAGTTGGGTCCTTGCCCGATTCAATTGGCATAACGGTGGTACAAGTGTCGTTAATCGAGTCAAACGCCTTATCGCGCAACTCTTGTTGCACAATTTTAAGGTCGCTTTCCATGACGTCCCTGTCCGCATACGCTTTTCCATCAAACTCAAACCAAACTTGGCTGTTATAGTCAAACTGGCGTTGAAGCATAACATTATAGTTGCGCGGATTGTCGCCTGCTTGATGCACCTTAATTTCGCGCTCCAAATTGAAACTGCGCGTGTACATATCAAACGGATAGGTTAGCGGATTCCATTGCACAGACGCAAACGGCGTACGCAAATCCAACACCTTAACATCATAGCCTTCCGTTTTAAATTTGTTCGAGCAGCATTCATAAAGTTCGCCTTTTGGGTCGGTTATAACAAAACTTGGCTTGGCAGCCGTCATGCTCATGAGTTGCAACGATGGAATAACAAACCTTTGCGTTTTACCAGACGAGGTTGTACCAACAACCAGCGTGTGGATTGGCTGAACAAAGTTAATGTCCATCCCCACGCCTTTTTGTTGCGCCTTAACCAAAATGCCGTCTTTTTTGCAAGAGCGTATGGCTGAAAGAGTGGTTGGGTTAAAATCTTTCATGCCTTTAAGGTCGTCATCCGTCAAAAAGTCACGGCTATAAAACTGCTTGGTTTCCTTGCCTTTTTCGTCTTTAACACTATCCACAGCCTTTTTAACCTTTTTGCCGCCTTTGCCATCGATAAGGCGCATAAGGTCGAACACCAGCAGCAAACCTTCCGCAACAAACACAATAATGAAAGGAATAGGCTCTTTCAAATATTCTAACCTAAAACCAATAACTTTTTCTTTAAAATAGGTTGTTAGCAAAACTGCAACAACATAAATTGCAATTGCACTTAAAATGTATTTTAAAACAACTTTACCAAAATGCTTCATATTTCTCCTTATAAATTAAACAGATTGCCACAGCAAAATCATGGTGATTTTGCTTCGCAATGACAAAAGGTTTGTATCTCTAATTTATTAAGATTATTGTTTATATTATAAGGATATTTATTTATTTTGTCAAACAATTTTAAAAAATAGTAAATTTTGCATAATTTAGTTGGAATTAAACAAAATATGCGTGTACATTGTCATCCTGAGCAAGCGTTAGCACGCGGGAAATGTTCTGAGCAAAGATAATCACGCGGAAAATGTCATCCTGAGCGAAACGAAGTGGAGTCGAAGGATCTATTTGAACTGAGATTCTTCGACTCGTTGCACTCGCTCAGAATGACAGGAAGATGAGATCCTTCGCTTTAGTCCCACTGCGCAACAATGCTTGTGGGGACCCCGTCAGTTCAGAATGACAAAATAAAAAAAATAAAAAAATTTTTAAAAAATTATGCAAATGGAAAAGCTAGCGCAATTCGATTTTGCATAATTTAAGGCAAATTGAACAAGTTAAATATGAAATTTAAAAAATTTAAAAAAATTTTAAAAAATTATGCAAATTTGCTTGATTTTAAAATTTTAACTTGTTAGTATAATTGCATAAATTGGCGCAAAATGTAGAAAACGCCAAAATTAAGGGGGAAATTTTATGAGACATTTATTAGCAGCAGCACCGACTACCAACTATCCATGGCTTAACACTCTTATTCAAGCCGTTTTAAATTTTGTAAATCCAATTTTAATTATTGCTTCAGTTGCTGGTATTATTTATGCAATTTGGGTTGGCATTAAATTTGTTAAGGCGGACGAAAAACAAGAGAGGGAAGAAGCCAAATCTAAATTAATTATGGTTATTGTCGGCATAGTCGTTGTAATCTTGTTAATTGCATTGTTCTATTTCTTGGCATTCAATATTCAAACAATTATGGACACAACTCAAATAGGAGCATAGATGAAAAAAAGGGTTTTTGCAATACTAAGTTTAATATTAGTCTTGTTTTGCAGCGTTGGTTTGTTTTCTGCATGTGGGGAAGGCGGAAATTATTATTCGTTGACTTGCACTAAAGGTATGACAGAAGAAGACCCTTGGCATTATGCGTATGATGCAAATGCAGATTTGGTCAACCCAGAAACTAGATTGGCCGCGCTTACAAGCGCAAAAGATGCAGGTACTTTTACTTGGACAGATCCTGAAGATTCTAATAAGACCGAATCCAGCCTTGGTTTTAATGATTTAGTAACAAATAGAGGAGCTGTTGTTTCGGGATTTACGAATAAAGTAAAAGGGGTTCATGCAATGTCCATAACATATAATTACACAACTTGTAGAATTTGGTATGTTGTTGAATAAAAGGAGTTAATTAAACTCCTTTTTTTATTTTAAAAACGATTTGTTTTTATATTTTTTTAAATTTAATTAAGATTTATTTGTAATTTTAAATAAAAATGTTAAAATATGTTTAAATAGGACCCCATTTCGAAGCAAGTTCTCATGGGGCCCCGATTTTCCCCACAGCGAACGAAGTTCTTGTGGGGACCCGTTAGTTCAGAATGACAGAAAATTTTTAACAAAAGGAGGGCAAAATGGCAGATAATGATGAGTTGGAAAATTCAACTGATGATCAGGTTGATGAACAAGATGAATCGCAAGATGAAGAAGTTGAATTGGAAGAACAAGCAAACAGGCGCGCGACATTAAATGCGTTTAAGCAAATGCGCATTAAATATATGACAAAGTCAACATTATGGCCGTTTTTAAGCCCTAGCGAATTGCGGCTTGTAAATCAAATAAAAAAAACCAATCCGGCCGAATACAATTCTTTTATGCAACTAGTGGCAACAAAAAAAAGTGCGTTCACGGCAAAAGTGAACAGTGCGCTGGCCGCGCTTGTGCCAATTTTGCCTTTTATTTTAATTGGCTTGCTGGTGCTGGTTGGCGTTATGGTTGTTTTCAGTGTGCTTATGCCGTGGCTGTTTGGGCTGTTTGAGGGTACGAGTGGCGCACCGTTTGGCGCAAATGGGGAAAATTTTTATGGCGTGCGGTATGTTTATCGCGATGCCGAGCAGGCACAGGCAGATTTGTGGGCAGATTATGCCAACGCGCTAAATTATACAATTGAAAATTTTGAGGATCAAAATGTTACGCTAAACCTTGAAATGCCGATGGCTGAAAATGGCGGCGAATTGGATTTAAACAAACTGACAGATGCGGAAACGGATAATGAATATTTAGACGAATACAACTTGGTTGTAGAGATTGCAAAAACGGTTTATTTGGCGGATAATGCCGGCGTTGAAAATGCCGACACACTTGAACTGAACGAAATTTTGGCAGGAATAAAATATTTTGGCTTTGATGCGGAAATTGTTGACCAAATTTCGCAAAATTTGGCGCAATTTATTGAGGATAATTCGCTTTATATGTCCAATTCGGCTGAGGATGGCTCAACACCTTCGGTTGATGTTTCGGATACTCTTCAACCCGTTTTTTCCAACCTTCTTTTGCAAGAATATGTAACAAATTTGCAAACAGAAGAGGGCGCACCAACGCGCACCGATTTGCTGTATATTAAAGATTATATTTTGGGCGATGATGCCGATTCGACCGTTGATGGCGTGGAGCAAAAAAATTATGTTGCCATGATTTATTTGCCTAAAAATAACGTTGAAATTGACTCGGTAACCT
Organism: uncultured Clostridia bacterium; assembly: GCA_947628205.1. Lineage (GTDB taxonomy): Bacteria > Bacillota > Clostridia > Christensenellales > UBA1242 > Onthoplasma. The sequence continues at coordinate 12,408 of CANQYX010000019.1, read as the reverse complement.
ATTCAATTTTTGGCGTGGAAACGGCGGATTTTAACATTGCAATTTATTCAAACGGGAGCGAAGTTGTTGCCAAAAATGACAGCAATTTTGGCGTGCCAGATGGCTACGAAAAAGGTGAAGACACGGCGTTTGACAGTTATCAATTTACAGCGGAAGGTTTAACGCTATCCGCGCTTACATTTAGCGAGTTTGAAAAGGGCTTTTTAACAAGCGAAAAATCGCTATTCAGCATTTTGCGCGCACTTAAAGCGGACGGCACAAACGCTGGGTTTTTGGGCGCATATTTGGCGCAAGCGGACGAAACCAACACCGCTTTTTGGGCAGATGACGAAAACGCGGATGGCGGCACACAAGGCGGCTCGGGCAAAGCAGGCAGCGAACACTCGGGCGAAACCGACACAAGCAAAACCAATTTTTACACCTTCAATTATCAATCTTATTTGGCAGTTTTAATGCACAATTCCGCCAACACAAAATATTCGTTCACCGAATTTGAAACGAACGTTGCAACGGCTTAAATTAAGTGTAAAAAGGAAGAGATTGCCACGCAATTTTCATGGTGAAAATTTTTCGCAATGACTTAAAGAGATACGCTCGACTCGTTGCACTCGCTCGGTATGACATGCGGATGTCATCCTGAGCGAACGAAGTGAGTCGAAGGATCTAGATTCTTCACTTCGTTCAGAATGACACAAGGGAGATTCTTCACTCTGTTCAGAATGAATAATGTATTATGATACACCCGGTAGGTGTCATCCTGAGCAAGCGATAGCGCGTCGAAGGATCTAGATTCTTCACTCTGTTCAGAATGACACAAGGGAGATTCTTCACTCTGTTCAGAATGACAATAAGATTCTTCGCTACGCTCAGAATGACAGGGCGTTGCACTCTAAAACAAATTCAAATTTTTTGCAATATTTTGCCGTTTTTGTTTGTTTATTTTGTTATTTTGTTTATAATAATATTAATAACAAGTTTAATGTGGTTGTTTGTCGTAAGCAAATAAAAATCTAATGGCCAGCTGTTTTATAAACAAAAAAACGAATTTTGAGAGCAACATTCAACATTAATTCAGTTATTAAGTTATTTAAAACTAGGGGTTTACTTCAAATTTTTGCAAATCGCAAAACTCCAAATCTAAGGAGAAAAAATGGGCGGAATTACACAAACCATATTTAGCATAATAGGGTCATTGCTATATCCTATTTTTAGCATATTTTTTTATGTTATTGACGTAATTCAAAAAATATTTTATTCGTTTGCTGGCTTGGGGACGGTAACTTTTGGCGGCAGAAATTGGGGTATTGGCGGAACAACTGTGGACAATTCTGGCGGAGGTGGAGATAATCAAAACGGAATTATATATTACTTATTCCGCACCGAAACCGCTAGAAATATTTTGCTTTCAATGGTCATTCTTGGTTTATTTTTGCTTATCATTTTCACCGTTCTGGCGTTCATTAAAAACATGTATGCTGCCAAGCAAAAACGTTGGCAAGAAATCATTTCAAGTTCAATAAAAGGGTTAATCAATTTCTTGTTTTTGCCGGTTTGCTGCTTGTTGGGCGTTATTGCCGGCAACGTTTTACTGCAAGCGCTGAATGGAGCAACTGCAAGTTCGTCAGATGTTACAATTGGCAGGCAACTATTTGTAACTTCAGCATACAATGGCAATGTTTTTAGGGACCAATGGGATGGCGATGCAACCGATGTCGCCAATCTGCAAATTTTATACAATAACACATTCGGCACAAATATTCAATTGGAAGCTGGGAGAGATGGCAATTATTATGCTGAATATCTCGATCAAGTTTTTAAGTCAGAAAAAGGGCCGGAAATTAATTCTTGGTGGTCGGTTAACGCGTGGTATCATTTGTGGAATATCAACTATTTAATGATTGCCGCAGGTGGTGTTTTCCTGCTGTTTGCGTTGATAAAAATTTCGTTCGGCGCGCTTAAACGATTGTTTATGTTGGTGCTGTTGTTTGTAATAAGTCCGGCGGTTTGTTCACTTTATCCGCTAGACGATGGCTCGGCGGTAGGCAAATGGCGCAGTAAATTTATTGAGCAATTTTTCAGTGTTTATGGCGCGGTTATTGGCTTGAATTTGTTCTTTGACTTGGTGCCGCTGATTAATTCAATTCAATTCGGTGGTTGGAGTGATGGTTTAGGCTTAGTTCCGCTGCTCGTTACTATCGCTGGCTTATATATGGTTAGTGATTTTATCAATTTAATAACAAGCTTAATTCCTGGTGCAGGCAATGCGTATAACGAAGGTTCAAGCTTGGCTGGCAATGCTAAACGTAGAGTGCTGCAAGGCACAAAGGCCGCTGGTAAAGGGATTAGGAAAGTTGAGGGCGCATTCGCTAGGGCAGTTGGAGCAGGATCTGCTAGAAAATCATATATAGATGAACATAAAGGCGAACTTCCTACATCATATACTGATGCTTCTGGAAGGACTAGAAGTTTAGATAAAGAAACAGGTGAAAGTAAAGCTGATTTTAAAGCTCGTAAAAATGATACCGCCTATAAAAATGCGAAAAAATCGGCTAACGATGCACTAAAGAAGCAGAAGGAAGAAGCAGGCTCAGGTTTCTTTGGCTCTATTGGCGGCAGTATTTTTCAAGGTGTCAAAGATGTTGGCAATACCATTATGGACAAAAGCGGTTTTGGGAAACTGGCTAAACCTGGAGAAGGCGCAATACGTGCAGGTTATCGAACAGGTAAAGAAACAGCACAAGGGCAACAAAAAACTAGAGCGGCCACTAATAAAATTCAAAATATTCTTAAAAAAGAAAGGCCGGAAGGGCTAACTGATCAAGAATGGAGCACATCTCAAATGGGTGAAATAAGCAAAATTCTTAGTGGGACAAATGGCGATACAGTTTTAGGTGTTTTAAAGAAAAATAAGGATTTTAAAAAATTTATAGAAGGCTCAGGTTCAGGAATAAATCTGGCTACTGATTCAGCAGCTGATGTGGGAAGAAAACTAAAGGGAAGACAAGATGTTTTAGTAACGCAAGAAGCATTGGGCAGGGCGACACAAGCGCAAATTGATTTCCAAGACGAAGTGAAAAAGACCATAAAGAAAATGCTAGAAGGTTCAAAGTTAGATCTAGATACAGTGTTCAAGAGCTTTTTGGAAGGTAAAAAATTAGACACTAAAGATCTTGATATCCCAGATTTTTTGGCGGCTGTCAAAGTAAACGATTATATGAAAAATGGTATTATTACAAATAAAGATGGTACTACGACATCTGTTGCTGAAAGAAGAGACAAATTAAATGCAGATGTTCAAACCGCAACTGTAAGGGCGCAAAAAGTTGCTGAAGATAATAGAGAAAATGGAGATGCTGAGTTTACAAAAACTATGGATAACTATTTGAGTTATTTGCAACAAACGCTTAATTCACTCAAAGACAACAAGGCAATTAGAGAAATGGATTCTCACTTAACAGAACAATTCAAGCAGTTGCTTCAAAAACAAACTGAATTAATTAAACAAGTTAAAGAAACAAGCAAGAATGAACAAGAAACAATGAAAAAGTCATTAAACGACGCGGCTAAGAAGGCAAGTGAGGGCAAGAAAGGCTAAAAAGACATTTGAGGAAGCGAGATTCTTCACTTCGTTCAGAATGACAATAAGTTGCTTAGAATCATTTAGGCATGTCATCCTGAGCGAACGAAGTGAGTCGAAGGATCTAGATTCTTCACTTCGCTCAGAATGACGTCGTCGCAACTCGCCTTTAAGCTAAATTTTTTGTAGAAACAAAAAATTGTAAGCCCTTATGCAGTTGCTCCTCGACCCCTTCAAAACAAATTAATTGTTTTGTGGGGGCCCCGCGAGATTCTTCGCGTTGCTCAGAATGACGTAAGAGATACACTCGACTCGCTTTGCTCGCTCGATATGACATAAAAAATTTAAACAGGGGGTTAGATGATTAGGTATATTCCGGGGAAAACTCGGGTTAAAACGCAATTTGTTAAAAACATCACGCTAGGCGACATTATTCTAGCCATTATTTGTTTGGCGTTTGCAATTGTAATTGTTGCCAGCAACCTGTTTAAATTTGGCGGTGGGGACTATCGCTGGTACGCGCTTTTGGGCTGGATTGCAATTGTAATTTCGCTTTATATCCCAATTGACCAAGGGCTTAGGCTGTATAGTTCGGTGGTGTTGATAATTCGTTTTGCGGCTTTCCCTAAAAAATATGCTAACTCCAAAAACAAGGTTAAGGGGCACACCAGCATGGACAAACTTACTCCTTTCCTAAATGTTGAAATTGGCAAGTTTTTAAATTTTGGTGAATATTCCGGCATGGTGTTGGAAATTGAGCCGGTGTCGTTGGATCTGATGCAAGAGGAGGCACAAGATCAGGTTATTACAACATTTAGCCGCGCGCTTAAATTGATTGGCCAAAACCAGCGGGCTAAAATTATTAAAACGGTTAAGCCAATGCGCTTTGATAAATATTTAAGAAATGACGATGCCAAGTTTGAACTTTTAAATTTGCTTTACCATGAAGGGCAATATTCAATGGAAGAAATGGATGCGCGTTCGCTTATCTTCCGCGAGCGCGTTGAGTGGCTCAACAACAGCATTAAGGCAGAGCCAATTCCGCAAAATCACTATTATTTGGTGCTTTTTGGCGCAGATAGGCCAAATTTGGAGCAAACATTAATTTCAATCAGCAACGATTTGGGCGCGGGGCAATATGGTATAAAATCTGAAATTCTTTATGAAAATGAGCTTATCAGTTTTTTAAAATCTAACTATCAAATGATATATTCGGAAAAAGAAATTGAAATGCTTGCGCCTAGCATGGTTAACAGCTGGGTTATGCCACAACAAATTCGCTTTAAAGTGGGCAGGGTGGAAATGGACAAGAAAAACTATAAGCAGTTTGCCATAACTGACTATCCGCTTGAAGTGGGCAATGGCTGGGCGTACCCGATTTTCGACCAAGAAAATGCACGCGTTGTTATGAACATTATGCCGGTGGATAAAGAAAAGGGCGCGCGAATTATAGATAAAGCGGTTATGGAAAAAGAGGCTAGGTTGGATAGAACTTTCCGCTCGAGTGAAATTATTGAAAAGGAAGCGGATATTGACTCGCTTAACACGCTGCTTAAAGATATTAAAACCAACAACGAACAACTTTACGATGTATCCATTCACATGCGTGTGCCAGAGGAAAACAGAAAAGAAGTTAAAAACGTTTTAAAACAATATGGGTTTAGATATAGCGATTTGTTCGGAAGGCAGGTGGATGCGTTTGTGTCGTCCAGCGTTAACAGGATTGACACGCTAACTTCGTTCTATCGCAGCATGCCATCAACCACAATTGCGGCATCCTTCCCTATGGTGGATAGCATTTTGCAAGACCCTGCTGGCTTCTGCATTGGCACTTCAACCGCAAGCGGATACCCTGCTTTTGTGGATTTCTTCACTCGAGATAAGCGCAAGGGCAGAATTAACTCGAACATGATGGTTATTGGTAAATCTGGTTCGGGTAAATCGTACGCCACCAAAATGATTTTGACCAACTTGGCGGCAGACAGAACAAAAATGTTTATTCTCGACCCAGAGCATGAATATGAGGTTATGACGCGCAACTTGGGCGGAAAAGTGATTGACGTTGGCTCAAACACCAGCGGTATTATTAACCCTTTCCACATTATGGCTTCGCTTGAAGATTTGGACACGGTTAACACAAATGAAGAAATTGACGACGTTAACATTGACGATATTGTTAAGAAAAGCACAAACAAAACTTTCTTTACTCACTTGCAATTCTTAGAACAATTCTTCCGCGCAATTTTGGAGGGCATAAGTTCGGATGCGTTTGAAACTCTTAACACTTTGGTTGTTGAACTTTATAATTCAAAAGGCATTAACGAACACACTAATATTGCTAAATTAAAGGCAGAGGATTATCCAATTTTTGACGATTTGTTTGCGCTTATCCAAAAGAAATTGAAAACGGTTAAAGACGAATTTTATCGCAACAATTTGCTTGTTTTGGAAGTGTATATTCAAAAATTTGCAACGGGCGGTAGAAATAGTGATTTGTGGAATGGCCCAACTTCAATTTTGACCGATGAAAATTTAATTACCTTTAACTTCCAAACCTTGTTTGCAAGCAAAAATAACAAACTTGCCAACGCGCAAATGCTTTTGGTGTTTAAATATTTAAACAACGAAATTATTAACAACAAACGCTTTAACGAAACCTATTTGGCGCGCACAGGGGTGGACATCAAACGCCAAGTTGTTGTTGCGGTGGATGAAGCGCACATGTTCATTGACCCAGACAGCCCAGTTGCACTTAACTTTATGGCGGAAATGGCAAAACGTATCCGTAAATATCAGGGTATGGAAATTGTTATTACGCAAAATATTAAGGACTTTTTAGGTTCGCCAGAAATTCAACGCCGTTCGGCTGCAATTATTAATGCCTGCCAGTACAGTATGATTTTGCAACTTGCGCCAAATGATATGACCGACTTGCTTGAACTGTATAAATCTGCCGGCGGCATCAATCAGCGCGAACAAGATGGCATCGTAACCGCACAAACCGGCCGCGCGTTCTTCATCTCTGGCCCTATGGACAGGCAGTTTGTGGATATTCACGCTTTCCCAAATGTTATGGAAATTATGGGTGAAGGCAGATAAAAATAACAAAAAATTTCCAAAATTTTAAAAATTTTTTAAAATTTGGCCATATTTTTAAAGAAAGAGAAAATTTTTCTCTTTTTTTATGCTAAAATGCTTTTATTCCTTAATTAATTATGTAAAATTGTTGAAAGGAGATAAAATGAAAAAATTTGTAAAAATAAATTTAGTTGTTTTTTTAGTTTTGGCTTGCGTTTTTGCCTTTGGCATTAGTGCGCAAAATACAAGCGCCGCTTATGCAGAAACTAGCCAAGTTGAGCTGCTTGACGCCAGCAGTGAATTTTTAACACAGGAATATTGGGATTTATATTCAATTCCAACCTCGCAATTTTCCTATGCAAACAACGGTGGCAACACAACTAATAACGAATTAAAAAAGGCATTTGATAGAAATTTAAACACAATTTGGCAGTCGGGTTTCGACAATTTGTACGATGAACAAAAACAATTTTTAAACGTAATTGAAGTTAATTTTAACCAAGCCGTTTCGGTTGACAGGATTATTTATGGCAGCGAACTTTTTAATGGCGGTGGGCGAGGTTATCCCGTTCAATTCACCGTTTATGCAAAAGTTAATAATGAGTATGTTAAAGTTGGCTATTGGGAGTCAAGCGAAACCACAAGTATGGTTATGTTCAAGCTAGATAGTGCCACCACTTGCACCGGCTTAAAACTTGAATATACAAAGGTTACAACAAACCATAAATGGTACGCCACCGCGCGCGAAATTGTTCTTTTGCAGCCAGAAAACGGTGTTGTTAAGCAAGTTCAAACGCTGTTTACCGATTACAATCAATTAACCTTAAAAACCGACACAGATGCAGCAAAAATTGAAAGTTTAAGGCAACAAATTAAAAACCTGCCTAACAACGAAGTTTTAAGCGATTCGCTAGACAGGGCAGAACTTGTTTTAAACAACAAAATTTCGTACGATCCGCGCCGCGAGATGACAACCGACCCTGACGGCAAAAATGTTATAGCGCGCCACGGCAATGTTGCAGATTATGCACGAAATACATTAAAAATGACTTGGTATGGCACCAACAGGCAACCCACCGGCATAAGTTTAAACGCTGGACAAACGCTGGATATTTATGTTACCGGTGACGATGCTGATAAAGATAAACTTCCGCGCATACGCACCACCCAATTTTGGGGACATTGGAGTAGTTGGATTAGTCAAGAATATCAGCTAAAAATGGGCAAAAACACCATAACCATGCAAAATTTTATAACCGATTCTTATTCAATTAAAAACATTGTTGCCGGCGGTCCGGTGTATATAGTTAACCCATATTTAGAAAGCGAGCAATCTGCAAACATTAAGGTGTATTTCGAGGGCGGAACGCTTATCCCGGTTTACCACATGGGGGCGGACGAGCAAGAATATAAATTGCAACTTAACGAATATGCAAGCAAAGTTAAAGCCAACCCAGAAACTATGGTTGATGTAACCGAAATGGTAAGTAATCATTTTATTATGACGGTTAGAGCAACCGTTGCAGCACCTATATACGAAACCAAAAGCCCAAACGACAATTTAGTTTATTGGGACAATTATATGGAACAGGTGCTTAAATTTGACGGCGTAAAATTTAGTGAAACAAATGACGACCTTAAAGAAAAGAATTTTAAATATGACGAACGCAGCAAATACCTAAATTGCAACATTCGTTTGATGCAACCTTATGGCGCGGCATACGCCTACACCGAGCATGTCGGCATCCAACCTGACTGGGAGGGCGGCGCAATATACTCGCAAAGCAACGGCTGGGGTTACACTCACGAACTTGGGCACATGATGGATAACGGCGAGCGCACAGTTAGCGAGTGTAGCAACAACATGATGTCTAAATTCGACGAAACCGCGCTTGAACAAGAGGCTACGCGCGGCGAGTTTGCGCGAACTTTGGCTGCACTATCGCCAGATGATGAAAACCGCACGTCCTTTTGGAACGTTGAACAGCCAGAAGGGCTAAAACGCATGAATTACCTTGTTTGGTGGCTAATTGAAAGTTACGATATCGGCTTTTGGGGAAGGATGGAAAATTGCTATAGATACATTCCTTCGGACACTACAACTGGCCTAACCGACACGGAAAAACAAGTGTATTTTTGCTCGCTTGCCACCGGCATAGATTTATCTTATTATTTTGAGCGTTGGGGATATAACCTAAAAACTACCGACCCAGAATTTAAGGCAAGCACAACCTCACCAAAATTTAACCAATTGATGGCTGAGGCCAAAGCACAGGGCAAAATTGACGATAGCAAACAACCAAAAATTTGGTATTTAGATGCAAAACAATATTTAGAAAACGAGGCAGGGCACACCACTCTTTACCACGGAACGGAAAATGTTTCAATTAATTCTATTTCAAAAACAAGTTCTGGTTATAGCATTTTAATAAATGAAAACTATTCAAAAAATCCTGCTCATTTAGGCTATGAAATTCTTGCAAACAATAGAGTTGTAGGTTTCACTTACACCAACAATTTTGTGGATACAAATGGCTATGCCAGCGCACCAACTTACAAAATTAGGGCGTACGATAGAGCGCTAAATTATTCGTTAGAAAGTGCATCTGCCAGCGTGACAATTCAAAGCGAAGTTTGCAAATTAAATAATGTTAAATACAATTCAATTGCAGATGCCATTAGCGCGGCAACTGCAGGCGACACAATTTATCTGTTAAAAGATGTTTTTGAAAGCAACATTGTTGTGGATAAAAATATTAATATAGAAATTGATGGCAGTGTGAACTCGGCAATTACAATTTCAAAATCGGCTGGCGGTGCAGTGTTTGTTGTAAACGGCGCGGCAACGCTTACAATTGCGGGCACAGAAAATAAAAACATTGTTATAGACGGCAATAGTTTTGCGCAAGAGGGTGCACTGTTTAATGTTGAGGGCGTTTTAAAGTTAGAGCATGTAACCCTTCAAAACAACATAAATAGCAAAGACGGCGGCGCAATAACCTTTGTTGGAACGGGAGGTAGGCGCGAATATTTGCTTGCAACGCACACCACCTTTAAAAACAATCAGGCAAACAATGGTGGCGCAGTTTACAATTCAAACGCAGTAGTTAACGCAATCTTTGAAAATTGCACCTTTGAAAACAACCTTGCAAAAAATGCGGCAGGCATTTATAATTCTGGCACATTTACATTTAATTCTTGTGTTTTTGAAGGCAACGAAGCCAGCGGCAACGGGGGTGCGCTTGCCAATGTTTCGGGCGGAATTATAAAGGTTAGTTTGTGCACTTTTAATAACAACAAAGCCGAAAATGGTGCGGGGTTATACATCGATGGCAATAGCACTCTTGAAAGTTGCCAAATTTATTCTAACATGGCAACAAATTTTGGTGGCGGAATTTATTATTCTGGCGCAAATTGGGCAAGAAGTTTGTCAATTAAAACGCACGAAACAAGCGAGGATGCAACAAACATTTATTCTAACATCGCACTTTTAGGCGCGGCAATTTATGTTAACATGGGCAGTTTGGAAATTGATGCGGAAATTTATTCCAACACAAACTCAGACCCAGATTCGGCCGAAATATATTTTAAAAGCGGTAGCGCAACTATTGTTGGGCAAAGCAAAATAAACAACAACATTTTTAAAGGCGAAAACGCACAGGTCTCTGTTATAAATTCAATGTTTAATTCAGACAACGCAATTGAAATTGTGCTAGATAATTATACTGACAATTTTGTTTTGTTAACGGCAACAAATTTCAATTTCATTAACACCGATTTGCAAAACATAAAACTCAAATTCGGCACGGCTGTATTAAATGACGAAGGTAATCAAATTTTAACCGAACTGCCAACCGTTCAAATCACAATTGCGGTTGGTGAAAATTCGTCCACAACCTCGATTGAACTTGGCAGCAAAATTGTTTTGGGTAAGGATAGCGGCATATCGGGCAAATATGTCGACTTTTGGCTAGATAGCAGCAATCAACGCGTTGAAGCTGGCAGCGAAATTGTAGTTATAAAAAGCGAAACCTACACCGCCCAACTTGGCGACATGTTCAAAATTAGTTTTGTTTACGATCAAATTAGTTTTGATGAATATGTTATCCCGGATGAGCCATATTATTTGCCTAATTTTAGCCTTGAAAAAACAAGTTTGATTGGTTGGCAATTGAGCGAAAAAATATATTTGCCAAACACAAAATTTGATGTTTCGTCCAATCTAGAGTTTAACGCCATATTCATTAAAAAATTGCAAGTCCGCATAGATATGCAGGGGCAAGAAATTGAAAATAAGTTTTGCGAGTATAAGGACTCGTTAACGCTAGAAAATGTTCCAGAAATTCCAAAAGGATATAAATTGAGTTATTTCTTAGTTAATGGCAAGCGGGCAAATTTGGGCGAAAAAGTGGAAATTACTAAGGACACAACCATAACAATTGTTTTGGCAAAACAGCCAAATCGTACCTTAATTGTTGCAGTTGTTTTGGCTGGCTTAGCGGCAATTTCTGTTTGTGTTGTGGCAGTTGTTTTAAAAGTTAAAAAACACAAAAAAGTTGTAAAAAATGCTAAAAAGAAATAAATTTAAAAATTTTAAAGAAAAGTGGAAAATTTTTCACTTTTCTTTTTTATGTCCGCTTTTTTGTACATTAACCTTGCTATTATTTGGTTGTTACATAGGAGTATCGCAAAAGTCATTTTTATTGTTTAATATCTTTTATTTTGTGGTATATTATTAAAACGCTTCTATTTATTGTGCGCGATTTCTTGTGTTTTGTTAAATTTCTTCAATTTTTTCAAAATTTATGCCAATTTTTATGCCAAAAATTATGCCATTTTTATGCTTATTTATAGTATATTTCAAAAAATTTTTTGATTAAAAATTGCTACAAAATGTTATGCCTGCGTTTGATTATCGGCAAAAACTATTTTGTGTATTTAGTTGACTTTTTGCCGATAAAGGTATATAATATAATCGAGGTCAAAATGAAATATTTCTCTGTTGCTGAAATTGCTTCTAAATGGGGTATGAGTGCTAGGTCTGTTAGGAACTATTGTGCCTTAGGTAAAATTAAAGGTGCTTTTTTGACAGGGAAAACTTGGAACATCCCGGAAGATGCTGTAAAACCAGAGAGAGCAAATATTGCGAAGTTTAGTGATAATAACCTGCTAAATATTTTAAAAGAGCAAAAAGATAGTAAGTTAAAGGGCGGCATATATCATAAAACGCAAATTGAGTTGACATATAATTCAAATCATATTGAGGGCAGTAAATTAACCGAGGACCAAACGAGATATATTTTTGAAACAAACACAATAAGTGTTGAGAAAGATAAATTCATAAATGTTGATGATATTATAGAAACATCTAATCATTTTAAATGTGTGGATTATATAATCGACCACGCCAAAAAACCATTAACTGAAAATATTATAAAAGAATTACATTTTATCTTGAAAACAGGCACAAGTGATTCGAGGAAAAGCTGGTTTAATGTTGGTGAATATAAAAAATTGCCAAATGAAGTTGCCGGACAACAAACTTGTTTGCCAGAAAATGTAAAGGCAGAAATGCACAAATTGTTAGTGGCGTACAATGCAAACAAGAAAAAATCTTTTGAGCAGATTATTGAATTTCATAAAAAATTTGAAGCAATACACCCTTTTCAAGATGGCAATGGTAGAGTTGGAAGATTGATTCTCTTTAAAGAATGTTTAGCAAACAATATTGTGCCATTTATAATTGATGAAGA
>CANQYX010000018.1 GCA_947628205.1 uncultured Clostridia bacterium | reverse complement strand
TTGCAAAAAGCAACTGCTAACAGAAAAAAAGCAAGATTAAGCCTATATACTCCAGGCAAATAACATTAAAGGCGCGTCCGCCTTTTTTTTATTTTGGTGCACGGCTATTAAAAATGAAAAAACACCTTGATTTAAGGTGTTTTTTATTGTTAGTTTTTATTTGTTAGTTTTAAATGCCTTATATTTTTGCATTAATATTTTATAATTTGGACAATAATAAGAAATATTTATTAAAAGTTTATTTTTCTTTTTACCCTTTTTATTAATATATGGCTTTAATACTCTTACTGTAGCAGAATAATTTTTAACAACGACATCTTTAAAATAATATATTTTAACTTTGTTAAATAAATTGTGATAAATTACATGGTCATCAAATACTTCAACTTTCCAATTTTTACAATGTATTGCAAGCAAAATAAAAGGTATTATTAGTGGCAATAAAACTATTGGATATGCTATTAGAGTGTATATTTGTTCTTCAGGATAAGCGAATAATACACAAATTGGGTAAGCAACAACAAAACAAACGATGTCAGCAATAAAAATTAATGAAAATAATTTTGGATTTTTTATAATGTTATCATCAAAATTTTTTTGTTTTTTTAGTTCATTCTTAAAGATAAAAGGAATAAACAAAATAATAATACCAGATATCAATAAACTTAAATATTTCATTCTTGCTCCACTTTTAAATAACATCAATTAAGGTGCGGTTGTCTTTAAGCCATTTTTCTTGCGTTTTATAGTTTGGCAGAACTAAGGCAACTTGCTGCCAAAATTTTGCGCTGTGGTTTTTAACTTTGGTGTGCGTTAGTTCGTGAACAACCAAATAATCTAGCACATCGGGCGGGCACATTATTGATTTATAACTAAAATTTAGGTGATTGTTGAACGAGCACGACCCCCATCGCGTGGTTGCGCTTGTTATTGTTATGCCGTTATATTTAAAGCCATATTTTTCGCAAAACTTATCTAGGCGCTTTGGCAATTTATATTTGCAAAGTTTAATTAAATAGTTGCGCAAGTACAGTTCGGGCTCAGTTTTTGGCACATAAATTTCGCCTTCCACCGCCCTAACTCGCTTTGTGTCGGTTAAAATGATGTTAAACGTCATGCCCAAAATTGTGATTTTTTCGTTGCCTTTAAAAGTGAGTGGCTTATAGGTTGAATTAATTGAGGCAAGGCGTTTTTTTATTATCCAATCTGCCTTAGATTTAATAAAATCATCTATATCCGATTGCTTGCATTTTATTGGCGCGCGGACAATTAAATCGCCATTTCTATCCACAACCAAAGCAATTGAGCGGCGTTTTGAGTGCACAATTTGGCTTGGAATTAGCAGTTCTTCATTTTTCATAACCTTATAATATAACAAAAGAAAAATAAAATCAATTATTTTTTACTTTTCTTTAAAAGAAAAGTAAACAAAAAAACTTTTCTTAACAAGAAAAGTTACAAAAGAAAACCTTAAAAATTATTTAAGCAAAAACCCTAAAAAATTAACTCATAAAGTGCGTTGTTAACAGAAATTTCGCCCGACTTAATTTTATAATCTAGTTCAACATATTTTTGATATAGATTTATGTAATATTTTACCCCATTTTTGGCTATGCATTGGCGGGACATTTTTATCGCATACGGCTTTATGCCTAAAATTTTTGTTAGTTCGTCGTCATTTTTATTCATAGCAATGTATTGCATTCGCCTAAAATATTTGCCCATATACGAGAAAATTTCGCTAAACGATTGCGATTTGGCCATATTAGTTAAAGTGGTTTGAAATTTTGTAAAATTTTTTTCATCTATTGCGGCAGTAAGCATAAAAATAACATATTCTGTTGTATTTGCAACAAGATTCGTAACCATTTCCATATCAATTGTGGCATTTTCGCCGGCAAAAGCTGCCAATTTGTTGAGTTCACTTACAATAAAACTCATGTTGCCGCCAGTCGCTTCAATTAAATAATCCAGTGCCTGTTCGGCAATTGAAATGTTGATTTTGTTTAAATAATTTAAAATGTATTTTTGAATATCAATTTTATCTAGCTTAGTGCAGTCCACAACCTCGCCTGCGGTCAATTTATCCGCCCCAACGCAAACCGCCACCACGCTTGAATCTTTAAAATCGAACTTATTTAAAAATTTAACAATCTCGGCATTTGGGTTTTGGATGACCACCATTCTATAATCGCTGCCGATGGGCAAAGTGTTGAGTTGTGTGTCAATTTCGCTAACTTTAAGTTTTTCGGCATCCAGCTTAACGTAGTTGAACTCCTCCAAATCCGCCACCACCGCGCTTTTTATGTTGGAAATGCCATGTCTAATTAAAAAACTATCTTCACCCTTTAGGTTATAAAGGTTGAAAATTTGCTCTTTTAAACTTTTGTTAAGTTCGATAAATTTCATAGATATATTATACCATAAAAATCAACATAATTGCAACTAATGGCAAACATAAAAGCGCTTTTTGATGTTTTCTTGCTGTGCAAATTCTACCTAAAACGAACAAAATTACAAAATATAGTAGTATGGTTGGGAATTCTACCCCAATTGTTAGGATGTTTGCAAATGGAATGCCGGCGAAAATGTTGGTTAGCAAATTGATTATATTATAAACCGGATTTATAAGCATTAACGTGTAAGTCGCAAATGGCAAAATGAGCGAAACAATTGCAAAAACAAATGTTATGCTGAACACAATTGTGAAAATTGGAATTATTACAATGTTTGCAAGCAGCGCGATGATTGTCATTTTGCGAAAATAATACGCCATTATGAACATTAGCGAAATTACGGTTGAGGTTGAAAGCGCCAAGCTGGTTGAAAGCCACGCAGGCAATTTTAGTTTTTCTAGCGCCGCATTTATTGGCTTATTCAGCATTGTTATGCCCAGCACGCACGAGAAACTCATTAAAAAGCTTATGTCAAAAATTGAAAATGGATTAATAAAGAAAATTATTGCACCGGCAAGCGAAATGGCGGAAAGTGTGTCGTATTCCCTAAACACGAGAGGCGCTAAAATTAGCATAAGCGACATTATTGATGCGCGCACAATTGAAACGGAAAAATTGCAAATGTAGGCATAAAACAACAGCACAACCGCCACCACGGCAAAACGCTTGAACCGCTTTATTTTCAGCAAATCTAAAAGTTTATACAGCACGCCAGTTATTATGCCAACATGCAGGCCAGAAACCGCCATAAGGTGCGCCACGCCTGCCAGCGAATAGGCATCTTTGTTGTTTTCGGATAGCATTTCCTTTTCGCCAAATAAGGCGGAATATGCAATTTCCACATTTTCATTGCTTAAACCATTATGCAAGTTATTTTTAATGTATTGTTTAATTGTTTCGGCAAAAGTGCGGTCGATTTTTATGTATGTCAAGTCGGACATATATGCGCTGGCGGTGTACTTTAAATTTTCGCTATAAAAGCCCGCTTGCGGAATGTCGTCATCCTCACCAATCAGCTCATTTTTATAAAAACTTAGCGGCTCAAATTTTATTACGCTGCCAATTTCAATATTTTCATACAGGCCGGTGTTGTCGTAAATGTATAAATACATTTTTTCTTTGTGACTTTCCCCGTTAAACTTGCACGAATCAAGCTGCACTCTCATGCTGCTATCGTTCGGCTTTTCTACTAAATATACTCTGCCCTCAATTTCGTCCGGCACAAAATCTATTGTTTTGTTGTAATTATGAACGGCAAGCGAATAAACGCCAAAACCAATGCCGAACGTTAAAATTGGCAAAAGCAGATAGGCAATTTTCTTGCGCGAGATTGCCGCAAACAAGACAATTGCTAAAAATGCAACTAAACACACAATTGTTGCAACTTTGTTGCGCGTTATGTAAAAACCAAAAAGAGAGCCTAAGGTTAGGCACAAAAATATCACACATAATGGGCGAAAATTAAACCATCTGGTTTTCACATAAAAATTATATCACAATTTGTCGAATTTGCAAATTAAATGATTTATTTAAAATTGATTTTGTTTGAAAAACGCTAACAATAATTTAAAAATTTGTAAAAAAATTGTTAAATTTAAAACAATTTTGCAAAAACTCTTGAAAAATGCAAAGATTTATGCTAATATATATTTATATGTATATGGCTCTATCGTCTAGCGGTTAGGACGCGACCCTCTCACGGTTGAAACTGGGGTTCGATTCCCCATAGGGCTACCAAATTTTTTAACATGTAGTATAAAAATGTAATTAACTTTTAAGGAGTGAATTTATGCCTAAAAAGAATCCTTATATCCCAGAGTTTTTTGTCTCAGCAGATGAGGAAAAGAAAATTCAAGAACAAGTAAGAAATGCTGAACAAAAGGCAATGCAAGAAAAAGTGGAAAATATTTCTCAAAAATATAATTATTCTTATGTCGGCATGGAAGAAGTTATAAAAAACCCAGATGAATATATAATTCCAGAATTGCAAAATGCTTGCAAAAAGTTATGGGAAATGAACATTTTTACATTCATGTGCAGCAATAGAAACGATGGTGGTTATTCTTATATTATACTTGAAAAATTATCAGACGAAAACCAAGAAATATTTAATAATTTAAGCAAAAAATACCCTAAAAATTTTATATTTGACCACTATAGAAATGCTTATAGGATAGATTGTTTTACTGAAAAAATGTCTGAGAAAGGAATCGCAAAGAAATTTGATTTTTTCATAAAAGATTTTAAGCCACAAGATGTGCAAGATAAGTTTTATATTACAAAAGAAGAATTTTTAATAAGCTGTGGTTGTTTTAAGGAAATACCTAATCCGAATTATGTAGAAAATGTCGGCCCTATGCCAACAACTTTAAGTTTGAAAGATTTGGATGCGTGGTTTGCTAAAGCCGACCAACCTAAAACGATTAAAGTTTTTGATGAATCAAAAGTAGTTAAACCTATTGAACAATATTTGAAAGAAAAAGGCGTGAAAACTTACGACCCAGAAACGCAAAGAATTTATGTTAGTGAATTTTTCTTAAATAGGCACTTGGATTATGTTGCCAAAACAAAAGCTGCTGAAACTAATGCAACAATATAAAAAAGCGGGCTAACCGCTTTTTTTGCGCGCTATGGTGGTGTTGTCCTTCTTTCTGCTTTGTAAGGCCTTAACTGGGTTTGGCTTGTCTTGATAGCGATAGTCCTGCCCCAGTTTTTTTATTGCCTTTTCAATAACTTGGTGGCTTGCGTTGTTGTTGGCGTTTGGCATAATTTCGTCTTGATACAAGAAGAAATCTGCGTTATCTCTAAGCGACATAATGCTTACATATTTTTGCCTGTCGCTCGTTAAAAGAATTGTGCGCTCTAAAACATCTCGGACATAATCTTTGTTCGTGCCAAGTTTTAAAAGGGTTGGAAATTCGCCGTCGCCAATGACTGATGAATAGTCCTTCTTCTCAAATTTTTTAAGCAAGTCGCACGCAAGGCGCAAGTGTGAGCACTCCATCAAGAAAAATTCGTGCCAAATTTCTTTAATGTTTTTGTTGTCCTCTTCGCTATACGCGCTGAAATATAGATAACACTCGGTGTATTCGTGCATCACCCATTGCTCTAACCAACTGCAAGTTGGGTCTTTAAGGCTTTCATACTGAGTTACATGCTCTTCTTCCACCATGCCAATTTCGGCGTAAAGGCGCCTGCCCAAATCGTTTTTATACCACTGGCTGATGTTCATATAATAGTTCATTGTCTGCTGCTCGGCGGCGGTGATTATATTTGCCACAAGTTTAGTGTAAAGGTCGGCTTTTTGCGCGTTCATTGCCCTTTTTACATTGTCTTTTGGATATCTGTGGTGCGCGACTGTTGGTCTGCCCGGCGTTATTTCGGTGTATTTGCCAACAAGTGCTTTTGGGTCCGCACCCTTAACATCAATCAGCATTAAATTGCTAAAACGATATAGGTGGTCGAAATCCTCTAGCAGTGCGAAATTTAGCGCATCAATGTTGTTGCGGTCGCTATCATTTTGCGCAAGGGTTGCGGTTAGGTCTATTGCAAGTTGCTCGTAAGCGATTGTCGTTTCCAAAATGCTTTCATTAAGCGGTTTTAAGCATGAAATTAGTTTTTGTTGCTGTTGCTCTTGCATGCGAACGGTGGCGATTGCTTGCTTAATTTCATCGTTTGAACAATGGCGGGCAAATTGGTGCAAAAACCACACGCTTTCGTACTCTGTGCCGTTAAGCAAAATGACGCGCGTTTTTGTGTATGGGCTGGTTGTTTTTTTGTTGTATGGCTTTGGATACAACTTTTCAAAAGTTAGATAATTTTTGTCAACATCTTTCGTTTTTTCTTTTAATGGGTTCATAGTTCCTCCACAATGATGTTTAACAAAAAAGCACAATTTTAAACAAATTAAATAAGTAATAAATCAAATTTAATTAAAAAAGGGCGAAATGCCCTATTTTTATTCTGGAATGTATTTAAAGAAATCGGGATAATTTTTCAAAAGTTGATAATATTTTTTCTTTTTCAAAATGCCATCAACAATTAAATAAATGCCAATTATGGTTACAATGAGGCCAACCGCTACACCCATCAAGCCATTATAAATTGCCATATTTTCGCTTGTTGTGAACGAGAAAATTGCGATTTGAGCCAACACCAAGTTGTTAAACGCGGTGGCAAAATTGGTTAATTTATATTCTTTTATAAGCATGGTTTTGCCCTTTGTGCGAATAACGCCATAAAGCGACATGCCAATGCTATAAAAAGCAAAGGCGGCAATTGCCAGCGCGATGACCATGTTGTAATTGAAACTCGAAGGATAAAAAATCTGCCAAATTGAATATATAATATAAAAAATACTTGATAGTGCAAGCACGATTCCGCCACGAAGATAGGTGTTAATTGCTTTGATGTTCTCTTTATTTTTGTTTAAACCGCGCGAGCAGTTGTTTTTTACATAGCCAATAAACAGCTGGTAAATGGGAATTGCAAGCAGGAACCAAGATTCATAATAGATACCGACAGTAACTTTAAAAGCAAAAACAAACAAGTTTTTCCAAAATGCCAACTTGCCGTACCAAATAATTTTCTTTTTTTCTGGTATGCTACGATACCGTCTTATCCAGTTCATCCTACTTTAAAATATGTAAAAATACAATTATAGATTAACAAATTTGCGCGCTTTTGTAAATAGTTTTTTGAAAAATTTTTGCAAATATGTCTAAATTTGTTGTGTTTTAGGTGAATTTTTAAATTATTTTATAATTTAAATGGAAAAAGTAGAGATTCTTCGCTTGCGCTCAGAATGACATCGTCGTGCCATGCCTTTTAATTCACGAGAACTTTTGTTCGAGTGAATAGCGCAGCCAGCAAGTGTTATTGAGCAAGAGCAAAAACTTTTGCACGGCGAAATCTTAAACTTGCTAAGGCGAGCAGGTTAATATTGCTTGCCAAAATATACGCAATATTTGCTTTTTTTGCCGCAATAAATGCATTTATGAGCGGTTGAATAGCTTTCAATAACGCGGGTTTTAATTGTGGTTTTGTTTTTAATTTCTGTTTCGCAAGTGCTTTCTCCGCAATGATAGGCCAGTGCAATTTTGCCGTTATTTACTTTATTTACAAGTGTGTCAAAATCGTCCGTTTGAACAATGGCAGCTTTTAGGTTAATTTCTGCCTGATGCAACATATTGGCTTGAATTTCGTCAAGCAAAGAGGCAACTTCGGCGGCAATGTTGTTTAAATGAAGTTCGGTTTTTTCGTGCGTATCGCGCCTAACGGCAACCGCTACCCCGTTTTCAATGTCGCGTGGACCAATTTCTAAGCGAAGTGGAACGCCCTTCATTTCGTATTCGTTAAATTTCCAGCCCGGGGTATTATTTGTGTCGTCAAGTTTTACGGATAAACCTGCATCTTTAAGTGTTTTGGCAACCTCGCTGCATTTTTCAAGCACACCCTCTTTTTTACTTGCAATTGGGATTATAACTGTTTGAATTGGCGCAACTTTAGGTGGCAATCTTAGCCCGCGTTCATCGCCATGCACCATAACCAGCGCGCCTATAAGACGGGTCGAAACACCCCAACTTGAAGTGTATGCATATTCAAGTTTTTCGTCCTTATTCAAAAATTTTATGTTGCTAGCGCGCGAAAAATTTTGACCTAAATTATGAGATGTGCCTGCTTGAAGGGCTTTACCATCCTTCATGATTGCTTCCATGCTATAAGTAGCAACTGCGCCTGCAAATTTTTCGTTTTCAGTTTTTCTGCCAGTTAAGGTTGGGATGGCAAGATAATTTCGCAAGGTGTTTTTATAAATATCCAGCATTTTTAGCGCGTCTTGTTCGGCATCCTCGGCACTCGCTTGCACGGTGTGCCCCTCCTGCCACAAAAATTCGCTTGTACGAAGGAAAGGGCGGGTGGTTTTTTCCCACCTAACAACATTGCACCATTGGTTGATTTTATATGGCAGGTCGCGGTAAGATTTTATCCATTTGGCAAACATTTCGCCAATTATAGTTTCACTTGTTGGGCGGATAACCAACTTTTCGCTTAGTTCTTGCCCGCCGGCAAAGGTTACAACTGCCACTTCGGGCGCAAAACCTTCAACGTGCTCAGCTTCCTTCTTTAAAAAACTTTCTGGGATAAACATTGGGAAATACGCGTTTTCCACCCCAATGCGCTTAAATTCAGCATCCAAATATCCCTTAATTTTTTCCCATATAGCAAAACCATAGGGGCGGATAACCATTGTGCCTTTTACAGGACCATAATCCACCATTTCAGTTTTTAGCACAACATCGGTGTACCATTGTGCGAAATCTTTATTTATATCTGCAATATCATTTACGAAATTATTCATCCTTATCCTCGCTTTTTTCTTTTTTGTTAAACGCTTTTTTAACCATAACAATTTTGCCCTTTGCCTTTTCTAACTCTTTAAGGCAATTTTTGGCAAGACGGCAACCTTCCTCGTAAAGTTTTAAACTTTCATCTAAACTAATGCCTTTTTCCAAAAGGGCGGCAATTTCCTCTAATCGCTTAATATCCTGTTCAATCATTTTTTCTCCTTATCTATTACGCTTGCGCTAAAAAGTGCGTCCGCGGTTGTAATTTTTATTGTGTTTCCTATTTGGGTGTTATTAAAATTTATCGGTCGGTCATCTATTGTTGCATACGCATATCCTGCCTTTAAAAGACGAATTGGGTTTAGTTTATCTAGTGTATTTAACGCAAGATTTACCGCATATTTTGTGTTGTCTAGTTTTGTTTCAACTATTTTATCTATTTTGTTATATAGGTCGGATATATACAAAATTTCGTCATTAACTTGGCCATTTATGTTGTTATCAATTTTTAAAATTGAGTTATGAACGGATGAATTTAACAACTCCAAACTGCTGGCAACTTTTGTGTTAAAACCTGCCACAAGGTCTAAAATATAACGTTTTAAATCGGCAGAATCGAATGTGACAAGCTCAGCCGCTGCGCTTGGTGTGGGCGCGCGCAAATCGGCAACAAAATCTAATATGCTATAATCGGTTTCATGCCCCACCGCACTTATAAGTGGTTTATTACAAATATAGGCAACGCGCGCAAGTTCCTCGTTGTTAAATGGTGCTAAATCTTCCAAACTGCCGCCACCTCGTGCCACAATTATAACATCAACATCGGTTAGATTGTCAAAATATGTTATGCCTTGAATTACGTCGTTAACGGCAAGCCGACCTTGCACCTGCGCATCGTAAACATAAATGTCTAGGTTCGGGTTGCGCCTGCGCGTTACATTTTTTATATCTTGCAAAACTGCGCCAGTGCTGCTTGTTACCACCCCAATTGAGTTTACAAAGCGCGGAATTGGAATTTTGTTGCTTTCGTCAAACAGCCCTTCTGCCTGCAATTTATTTTTCATTTCAATAAACTGCCTATATAGTTCGCCCTGCCCGCAAAGCTCGATTGACAGCGCGTTTAAACTCAATTTGCCACCTTTGGGATAGTATTTAACATTGCCCCTAACCTGCACCATATCGCCAACTTGAAATTCTCTTCTTGCTGAAAATTGAACGCAATTTAAAAGATTATCATTATCTTTAAGTGTGAAATATGCTATGTTGCGGGTAATTGAAAAACTAGACAATTCTCCTGTAACCATAACATCTTCAAGCACAATTTCATTGTCTATTAAATCTTTAATAATCCTATTTAGAGCGCTAACTGTATAGATTTTCATTCTTTAACAATATCTGCAAGTAGACCATTTATAAATTTATGGCTTTTTTCAGTTGAATATTTTTTGGCTAGATTCACCGCTTCATTTATTACAACTTCTTTAGGCGTTTCTTTAATAAACTTAAGCTCTATAACCGCAACGATTATTATTGCAAGATCAATTTTGTTTAACCTTTCAATTGTGTAATTTTTAAGTTTGCTCGTAATAATTTCGTTAATTTCGGTGTAATGCGAAGCAAAGTTGGTTAATATTGTTTTAACAAACTGCAAATTTTCTGCATCCGCGCCTTCATATATATCCTCATTCGACGGGTTGAAAAATTTAGAATAAATGGCTTTAAACGCTAACTCGCGCGATTCGGTTCTTTTCATATTTCTCCTTAAACGCAAAAACTCTCTCTATTTTAGAGAGAATCTTTATTTTCTGCATCCATAACATGCACATTTATAGCTTTAATTTTAATTGGCAACACTGAAGCTATGCTGTTTTTTACATTTTGTTGAATTCTATAAACAACCTCGCTGACTTCTGCATTGGTTGATAGAATAACAAAAATGTCTATAACAACGCCCAAATCAGTATATTTTACATGCACGCCTTTGCCCACATTTTTGTTAAACAATCGCCTTAAAGTTAACCTTTTTGCGCGGTAGATATCTAATACGCCATCAATTTCTTTAGTTGCCAAACTGACGATTGATACCACCATGGATTTGTTTATATATGTGTTATTTTCCCCATTATGTTTAAATTGTGCCATAATTACCTCGTGTTTATTATAACACAAATTTTTTCATTTAGCAATTAAACTGAAGGGATAATTATAATTTTATCTAATTCAACATTTAATTGAGTCATAACAACCGAGGCAATTTGGGCAACTTCTAACTCGGTTAACTCCTCGCTTTTAATAAACACATTTACATTTGCGCTTGAACTTGTAACAATTGCATCGGCAAAACCTTTGCCACGAATAATGCCTTCGGTAACTAATTCCTTTTCAATTTGTTTAATTAAGGCAAGTTTGTTGTTTTCTGCTTCCACTTTTGCTTCGGCGCTTGCACTAGCACTGGTTAAAATGGAATCGTAAAACTGAATTTCTTGTGCGCGAGTGTTTTCGCGTTCTGCCCTAAATGTTGTGTAAAAATTTGCACTTGTGGCAGAAGTTTCAACCGAATTGGCGTTGGCAGAAATTGAGCTGTTTAGTGCCACATTTACATAGCCAGTAATTAAAAGTAAAGCAATCATAACTGATAAAATAATAATTTTTTTCTTTTTAGACATTGTTTTCATAAAACCTCCTAATCACTTGATAAAATTTCGATGTTTCCACCTGTGATGTCCAGAACTGCCTCAACTGCCTGCAAAACTTTAAGTTTTGTTGCTGTGTTGGATAGCCCTTTAGCTGTTACAATAACTCCTTTTATTGGTGGAAACGTGTTTAGAGTTATTTTGCTATCTGCAACTTCCGCTTTGCTCATATCTAATGTTATCATCACCCTAACATTTGATACACCTCCTATGTTTGACAATATGCCTTCTAGGTTTGCCTCCATATCGCTGATGTAAGCTGTAATTGAAGAGTCACTATATTTGCTGGTTTGGTTGTCTAATTTGCTTTTGCTTGAGAAATTTGACATGTATATAAGCAAAATGATAACTATGAAGATGACCGCAATGTAAATTTCTATGTGCTTAACTTTTTTTAGCTTGTCAAACAATTTAAAGCCCCTTTTTTCTTCACTCATAGAACAAAATCACCTCATCCACTAAATTCGTGTTCTCCTTTACAACACCAGTTATGAATTCATATTTATTTATATGTTGCTTGTCCGCATCAATTGATAAGTTTTTCAAATTAATTTCGCACGAAATAAGGGTTAATTCGTCCGAACTTGTTGAAAAATTGATTTTTATGTCGAGATTTTTAAATCCTTCGCTTTCAAGTTGAGTTTTTATCTTGTTTTCCATCTGTTTAACCTGCTGATTTTGAATGTATGCCATAAGTTTAACGTTTACCTGATAGTCCTCATACTGCAAGGTGTAAACGTCCTTTTTGGCAAGAAATTTTACAAGTGGAGTTAAAATAACCGCCACCACGAAAATTGAATATATGCTTTTAACATATTTGTTTATTGAGCCATCTGGTACAATAATGTCTATAAATATGCCGGCAACCACAATGCCTAAAATGCTTAAAATATACCCTGCCATTATATCACCATATTTGAGGTTGTCATAACCAACCCTACCGAAATTAAATACATAAACCCAACCGCAATTATGCTTGTGGATAGCATTACAACCGATTTTGACGTGCTCATTAAAAAGTTTGATGTCTTGTTGTTGCCGAGTGGCTGCAAAATTGCCGAAACAAGTTTTATAAGCAAACTGAACACAACAATTTCTATTAGCGGCGAAATTATGGTTGAAACAAGCATTAAAATGCCCACTAAGCCGAGCGAATTTTTAATTAAAATTGAACTGGATAAAATTAAATCCATGCCATCGCTTAAATAGCCACCCATAATTGGGATATAACTCTTTATTGTGTATTTTGTGGTGCGGATGCTTAAACTGTCGAACGTGCCGGCGGATATGCCTTGAATTGTCATCACGGCAAAGAAAAGCGTGAAAATTAACCCAACGCTCCATTTAAATAAACTTGAAATGAACGAATTGAATTTGTCTAGTTTAACGTTATCCGACAGATTGTTAATTATGCCAAACACAAAACTAACTAAAAATAGCGGCACAATAAAAAAGTTAAAGAAATCGGCAACATAGGTTGAAATTATTGCCACAATTGGCTGATAGACACTTGCGCTTGCTGTGGCACCGATTGACACCATAAGCGTTAGCATAATCGGGAAAAGCGCGTTCATCTGCCCCACCATGTTTTCAATTGATTTGCCTGCAGTTTTTGCTAGGTTGGTTACCATTGTTATAACTAAAATCACAACCGCCATAAAACACACAAGATGAATTAGGTGGCTGGTGGACTTTTCATTAAAGCGGCTTTTTATTCCGCTTAAAAGGTTGGAAATGACACCTATTGCAATGATAACTGACAGCATGGGCAGATATTTAAGCACTAAATCGATAAAAATTGAAAAAATGCTTGCAAAAAACGAATTATAATTCACCGCATTTTCGCCCGAAATTATCGAATAGACCTTTGCTTTAATGTTTTCTATTGAAAAAATGTTGGTGGTTTTGTTTTGTTCAAATTCTTTAATTGTTTCGTTAAAGCCAGAAAAATCTATCTGTTCCAGCTCGTCAATTATGCTTTTGTTAAGATCCTTGCTTATCTCAACCGTGCTTTCTTTGCTTGCCGCATAAACAGTGAACGATTTTAGTGGAGTTATAATCGAAATTATGGCAATTAAAACAACCATTAAAATAATTAGCGTTTTGTTGGCTTTTGGTGCGGGTTTTGTGTGGGTTTTTATATATTTCATAGCAGTGCCACCACCATGTCAACCACCGTTGTTATAATTGGCAGCGAAAGCAACAAAATGATAAGTTTTCCGGCAAAAAGCACTTTGTCTGCAATGCTGCTAACGCCTGCATCCATGCAAATGTTTGCGCCAAATTCGGCTATGTAGCCAACCGCAATTATTTTAATTAGTGGAGTTAAAAGTGAGGTGTTTACGCCCGTTTTGTTGAAAATGGACAAAAAAGAATTAACGACAGAACTTAAACTATTTACTGCCAAAATTATAATTAAAGCACTGCCCGCAATTGTAATTATCATGGCAATTTCTGGGCGGGTTTGGCGGACTATCATGTGCGCAACAACTGTTAGCAGCGCAACCGCTAAAATTTTTAAAAGTTCTGCCATCGCTCACCTAAAAAACGAACAGCGATTGCACCGTTGTAAACAAATTTTTAACTAAATCTAACACCATAAGCAGGCAAATAATTAAGCCGGCAAGCGTGGTTATTGAGGCAATTTCTTCCTTGCCACAATGCTTTAAAATTTGGTTTACAATTGATGTTATTAGGCCGATGCCGGCAAGTTTGAAAATTATTTCCATTTATCCCCCTTTTAAATAAGCAAAATTGCAAGCCCGATTGCAAACAGCAGCGATAGTTTTAATATCATTGGGCAAAGCTTGTTTTTGTCGTCTGTTGCTTTTGTTAGGTTGAGTTCAAGTGTTGCCAAAAAGCCATCTAGCTGGTGAACTTCGTTTTTGGCATCGTGGTTGCCTAGGCTGGTTACAAGGCGAGAAAGCTCTTCCCTTTCATCCGGCTCTAAAATTTTTATGTTTGTGAGATTTAGTTGATTTGTTTTAAGATAGGTTTTATAATCCTCTACAAACAGCTTAAACTGCTTTTTGGGCTTAATTGTGTTTAAAAATTCGTTTATTTTTTGTTGCCTGAACGACACATTTAACTTGAATTGTTGCAAAAAAAGTTTTAAGTTTGTGTAAAAATCGAACTTGTCCCTATACTGCTCGCTTACCGAATAGGCAATCAGCATTATTGCTGAAATTAATACTATAATTAAAAACCATTTCATACTCACCTGCAATAAAGGCAATTAAGTTTTTCGTCATAAATGCCGGTTAGCGTTCCTGGGCCTTCATCGCCCGAAAGCACCACAAAGCGCGAAAAAAATTTTTCGTCTAGCACGCGGTCGAAATTCTTTTTTTTCTTTAATTGATTTAGTCCGCTTGCATGTATTGTTGCAATAACTGCCACACCCGAGTTTATGGCTTCAATTATGCTTTCTAGATCTTTATCTAAGTCGATTTCGTCCGTTACAATTATGTCTGGGCGCATGCTGCGGATGCCGTTTTTAAAGGCAAAAGTTTTGGTGCAATTGGTGTAAATATCGCAAAAACCGCCCAAATCCACTGCCGGCTCGCCACCAACAACCGAACACATTTCGTTGCGCTCGTCTGCCACCAAAATGTTTTTTGAAACGTTGTGCGCGTAAAGTTGATAGATAAAATCTCGCACAAAAGTGGTTTTGCCATTGCCGGGTGCGGAAATTATAAGAGTGTTTTTAACCTCGTTATTTTCTACTAAATAGTCATAAGCCATTAAACTGCAATTTTTTACAATATGCGGAATGCGGATGTTCACTGCCTGAAATTCTTTAACCGTTACAATGTTGTCGCCATCGGTTACAATACTTCCACAAAGGCCAACGCGTATGCCGCGCTTTAGCGTTATGTAGCCATTTTTTATATTATCGTTATATGCATAGATTGAATTTTCGCTTATGCGGCGGACAAAGTTTTCAATCATATTTGTGTTGGCTTTAACAAACTCGCCATTTTCGTCTTTAAGATAGTATTTTTTGTTTTTAATAACTATAATTAAATTTTCGTTTGCCCGCATGCGAATTTCGTTGATGTCGGCAAAACTAAAATTTTTAATTATTAAATTATAAATATCTCGTGGCAAATAATCTTTTAACATAGTAAAAATTATTAAATTAAAATTTTTAAAATGATAAAAAAAAACAGATACTGCAAGAGTATCTTTTTTTCGACTTTAATAGTTTAAAAATTCAAAATTTTGCGCTGAAATTTTACAATCTTTCCATATATTCGCCCGTGCGAGTGTCCACGCGGATTCTGTCCCCTTCGTTGATAAATAGTGGAACGGTTAGCACAAAGCCGGTTTCAAGCGTGGCTGGCTTGCCACCTGTTTTAACTGTGTCGCCTTTAACGCCTGGCTCGGTTTTTGTTACAGTGAGTTCAACAAAGATTGGTGGTTCAACGCTAATTGGAATGTTGTTGTAGAACTGAACGTTGCAATTTGTGTTTTCTACAACAAAATTAAGCGCGTCTTTAACCGAATTGTATTCAAACGGGGTTTGTTCGTAGGTGTTATTATCCATGAAATAATACAATGTGCCATCGTTATAAAGGTACATCATCTCTTTACGTTCGATTGTTACATCGTTAATTTTGGTTGAAGGGTTGTATGTTTCTTCAAGCACTTTGCCCGTGATTAAATCTTTTTTTGTTACGCGCACAAAAGCCGCACCCTTGCCTGGCTTAACGTGCTGAAAATCGATAACTTGTTGCAAACTAGGGCGCTTAGGGTCGGTTGACTTGCCGTCATCAAAAATAACACCCTTTCTAATATCTCCTGCTAACATCATAAAAATAAATCTCCTTGAAATTTAAAATAATAATTGCTTTTAACTTTAAAAATTTAAACCTAAAACCTAATTATTTGAATTATTATAACATAAAAATCCGCATTTGGCAACAGTTTAGCCCAAAAAAATGCTTATTTTGGCTAAATTGTTTAAAACTTTTACAATTGCAACAATTTCATTTCCGCTTTTTAAAAAGAAATTGCCGTTATCTTGGCTTAGTTTAATTGTTTGCCCGTGCAAAAGTTTGGTTTTTTCTTGCTCAGGTAAATTTAGTGTTTTATAGTTTAAAACCTTATCTATGCTTAAAATATTTATGTTTTGGGCGGTTAAATTGCTTATTTCTTGGCAATCTTTTAAGCCAAAACTGCCAATTTGAGTACGAATTAACTCGGTCATTGTTGCATAAGAATTAACTTTTTTTGCAATGTCCCGCCCGAGTGAGCGAATATATGTGCCCGAGCCACAAACAATTTCGAGAGTTAAAATGTTGTTTTTAAAATCCACAATTTTTAAACTATAAATTTTAACTTTTTTGGGTTGAAGTTCAAAATCTATGTTCTTGCGCGCTAAATCGTAGGCGCGTTTGCCATTAACCGATTTCGCGCTATATTTTGGCGGAACTTGGTCAATTTCGCCCACAAAATCCGCCAAAACGGCTTCAATTTGCGTGTGAGTTGGAATGTTGTTTGTTGTGTTTTCAACTTTGCCAGTGGCATCTAGTGTGTCGGTAACATAGCCAAACTCAAATTTTGCAATATAGGTTTTTTGCTTTTCTTGCATTAGGTCAAACAACTTGGTTGCCTTGCCAACTGTAACAAGCAAAACGCCGGTTGCCATAGGGTCTAGCGTGCCTAAATGCCCCACTTTTGCATGCAAAATGTGCTTTATTTTGTTTACGACATCAAAACTTGTCCACCCACTTGGCTTATTGATAGCCACAATGCCAGTTTTAATAAAATTTGGGTTTTTAAGTTTTTGCAACTTTTCCGGCTTTTCTTGCATAACTGAATTTTTTAAGTTTGGTTTTGATTTTTGCAACTTTTTGGCGTTTTCTTGCAAAGATTGATTATTTATTTTCATCGTCATTGCCCGTATCTTCGTCCGGCTGAGTTGAATAGGTTATATTCTTTAAAATGTTTTCTATTTTGTTAGAATACTCCTCGCTCGTGTCTTCATAAAAATCTAAGCGCGGAGTAATTCTTAGCTTAACCATTTTGGCAAGTTTGCCGCGAATAAAGCCGCCTGCACCCTTAATTCTTGCCACAACTTCGGCGGTTGGAGTTTTGCCGATTGAGGTTAAATAAACCTTTGCGTTTGCTAAATCTGGTGTAATTTGCACTTGTGTTACACTAATTATTGCGTCAATCTGTGGGTCGCGCAAATCGTTATCTATAATGTGAGATATGGCTTTTTCAAGTTCGCTGTTAATGCGCTCTAAACGGACATTTTTCATTATTCGTCAATCCTTTTAAGCGCGAAACACTCAATTCTATCGCCAACCTGAACTTCGTCAAAGGTTGTCTTTACGCCACATTCTCTATCTTTGCCAGCCTCTTTAACGTCATCTTTAACAATTTTTAGTGACTTAATTTCGGTTTCTGCCACCACATTATCTCCGCGATAAATGCGCGCATGTTCGCCACGCACCAATTTGCCATCTCGCACCATACAACCAGCAACAATGCCACTTGTTGAGAGTTTGAACACGGCAATAACTTCTGCTCTGCCAAGATATTCTTCCTCATATTTAGGCGCTTTCATGCCTTTTACAACGCGTTCAATTTCGTCTAGCAACTCGTAGATGATTTTATATGAATAAATCTTAATTTTCATGCGTTCGGCAATCGATTTAACCTTGCTATCTTGCCCAACGTTAAAGGCAATAACCATTGCGTTTGAAGCGTTTGCTAAAATTAAATCGCTTTCGTTAACCGCACCAACGCCGCTGTGCAAAATGTTGATTTTAACTTCGTCATTTACAAACTTCATAACAGACGATTTAATTGCTTCAAGCGAGCCATTAACGTCAGTTTTAAGCACAATGTTAAGGATTTTAACGTCCTTTTCGCTAGTTTTTTGAATTAAATCTTCAAGCGTGTTGCCGCCGCTACCCTTAATTAATTCTTCTTTCTTCTTTGCTTTGCGCTCCTCCACGATTTGTTTGGACAATTTTTCGTCCACCACTGTGAAGGTTTCGCCCGCATCTGGCACTTCGTTAAAACCAAGAACGGTTACTGGCATGCTTGGCTCGGCAACCTTAACTTGACGGTTATTTTCGTCTATCATTGCCTTAACTTTACATAAACTGGTGCCCGAAACAATTGTGTCGCCAATTTTTAGCGAGCCATCTTTAACAATTAATGATGCAATTGCGCCCTTGCCTTTATCTAGGCGCGCTTCCATAATTGTGCCAAGTGCTGGCATGTTAGGGTTGGCTTTAAGGTTTTGCATTTCGGCAACAAGCAAGATAGTTTCTAATAGTTTGTCTATTCCCTCACCCGTTCGAGCCGAAATTTTGCAAACGATAGCATCGCCGCCCCATTCTTCAGGCAGAACATTATGTTCGGCAAGTTGTTGCATAACGCGGTCTGGGTCGGCTTGCGGTTTATCCATTTTGTTCATGGCAACAATCATAGGGATTCCTGCCGCTTTAATTTGATTTATTGCCTCAATTGTTTGTGGCATAACGCCATCATCTGCCGCAACAATCAAGATTGCAATGTCGGTTACCGATGCACCACGCGCGCGCATTGCGGTGAATGCTTCGTGGCCTGGAGTGTCGATAAATGTTATGAATTTATCGTTAACCTTAACGCGATAAGCACCGATTGCCTGCGTTATTCCGCCTGCCTCGCCAAGCGCAACTTTAGATTTGCGCAAATAATCTAGCAAGCTGGTTTTGCCGTGGTCTACATGCCCCATAACGGTTACAATTGGTGGGCGAACAACCGCCTCTTCGTCTGTATAAGCGCGAATGTTTTGTTGAACTTCTTTAAGCTTATCCTCGCTGGTTTTATCTAGTTTTTGAACGAGTTCAATGCCCATATCGCTCATAATAAGCTCGGCAGTTGAAAATTCTATGGTGGAATTGATTGTTACCATCATGTCAAGCACCATGAATTTTTTAATAATTTCACTAACCGGCTTGCCGCTAAGTTCGCTTAAAAGTTTCACAGTTATGTTTTCTGTGTTAATAACAACTGGGCCTTGTGGCTTATCCGTTTTAACTTCGGCAACGTCCTTTTTCTTGGTGCGGTTTTTGCGAACAATTAATAAACGGTCTTCATCAATGCCCTCAATCATGCCGCGTTTTAATAGGTCGCGCTTAGTGTATGCGCGTTTTTCCTCGAACTTGCCACCATCCTTTTTCTTATTAGCGAAATTGCGCGCTGGGCTTGCGGTTATAACCGGTTGAGTGAAGTTGATTGATGGGCGCTTTTGGTCTTTATTAAATGGCTTTTGCCCTGCTGGCTTGTTTGCCATATTTGGCTTGTTAAATGGCCTATTTTGATTGTTTAAATTGCGGTTTTGGTTCTGGCCATTTCTAAAATTATTGTTGCCATTGTTGTTAAATGGCTTTTTAAAATCTTGCCTTTGGAATTTAAGGTTGCGATTATCTTTAAAATTAGGGTTTTTGTTAGCATTGACAGTGTTTTTATTAGCAAACTCTTGCTTTTTAATTTCGGCCGGCTTTTCGGCTGGCTGTTCTTGCACTTTTGGCGTTTCGGCCGCTGCAGGCTGAACCGGCTCGGCTGGCTTGTTGGCAACCAAAAGCGAAGTTTCTTTCTCCTTCAAATTGCGTGTTAAATTGCTTAAATCCTGTTTAAGATTGAAAAACTTTTCGGCAAGGGAAATAAACATCTTGTCTTTAACCATGGATTGAAGCATTTTAATTGATTTGTTAAATTCTTGATTTTGTGTTTCGTTAGCCAATACTAATTTTCTCCTTATTTTCTATAATAGCTTTTGCTAGATTAAAATCGGTTATTGCAATAATTTTTATGTCAGGTTGATGAGTGAGTTCTGCTAAAGGTGGCTTGGTTATAATGAGCGGGCAACCCTTTTTGTTTGCCGAGTTTTTAGCAAGGTCTTTTAAATTTTGGCTGGCACTATTATCCACCAAAATCAAAAAGATTTTTTCTTGCGCTTTTTTTAGCGCGCTTTGGCCGATTATGGCTTTTTTTGCTTTTATTGCAAAGCCGATGTAACTAACAATTTTGTTCATACTCCCCTAATGCGGTGTAGATTTCCGCTCCAACATTTGTTTTAAAGGCACGGTTAAGTTGCTTTTTTTTGATTGTTAAATTTATGCAATCTTTATTTTTGCAAACATACGCCCCTCGTCCGCCAAGTTTTTGTGTTAAATCCAACTTAAACTCGCCATCAATTTTTGCAATGCGCAACATTTCGTTTTGTTGGTGTGGCTGTCTACACGCTATACACCTACGCTCTTTTTTTATGTGCATCGCGCCACCTATTCATCTATGTCGCTAAAGAAATCGTCATCAATAATGATATTTGCATTTGCGGTGGAAACCACATCATTTTGTTTTGTTTGTGCAACGCTATCCGCTTTAACTGGCTTAACGTCAATTTTATAGCCAGTAAGTTTGGCTGCCAACCTAACATTGTGCCCACCCTTGCCAATTGCAAGCGAAAGTTTGTTTTCTGGCACAAGCACATTGGCTACACCTGCTGCAGTGTCAACCGTGATTTCGCTAACTTCGGCTGGAGAGAGCGCTGCAACAATGAAATCGGCTGGGTTTTCGCTATAATTAATTATATCTATCTTTTCGCCATTAAGTTCGTTAATAACAGCGTTAATTCGCGCGCCTTTGTTGCCCACGCACGCGCCAACAGCATCCAAATTAGGAACGGTTGACTGAACGGCAATTTTTGTGCGCAAACCTGCCTCGCGGACTATGCCAACAATGTTAACTTCGCCATTGTTAAGTTCGGGCACTTCCAACTCTAAAAGCATTTTAACAAAATTTGCGTGAGTGCGCGTAACTTGCACAACTGTGCCACGAAAATCGTCTTTAATGTGGCGGACATAAACTTTAATGCGGTCGCCCGGCTTTAAATTGTCGGTTGGCATCATGTCGCGCTTAGTGAGTAACCCTTCAAGCGTGGTGCCGCCAATTTCAAGATAAACGTTGTCCGCATCCTTGCGCTTAACGTTGGCAACAATAAGTTTGCCCTCTTTTTCTGCAATGTCTTTATACACTGAATCGCGCTCTATCTCTTTAATTTTTTGGGTTATAACCTGCTTTGCGGTTTGAACGGCAATGCGGTTGAACTCTTTTGGGCTTTCCTCTTGCATAACTTGGTCGCCCACCTTATATGAATGCTTAATTTGGTGTGCCTCTTCCAAACTTATCTCTTTATCCTCATCCTCAACCTCATCAACAACAGTGCGGTAAGAATAAATTTTGATTGTGTGCTTTTCTGGGATAAGCTTAACTTCGGCATTTTTTGCCATACCCAAATGCTTTTTGTAAGCAGCGGTTAGGGCTTGTTCAAGCGCTTTTATAAACACTTCCTCTTTAATGCCCTTTTCTGCCTCTAAATCTTTTAATGCTTCAAAAAAATCTTTGTTTACCATCTAAAATAATCTCCTTAAAAATTAATTAAAACTCAATGTACGGAAGTATATATGCAATTTCCGTGTTTAATATAGAAAAGTTTTCGTTTGCCTCGTTGAAATAGGTTTTTTGTTCGTCTCGGTTTAGCAAAGTGGCAACAAACTCCTTTCTGCCATCCACCTTTTTGTAAAGTTTAACTTCCACCTTTTGGTTTTCGTATTTCTTAAATTGCCAATCGTATTTAAGCGGTTTATCCAGCCCGTAAGACGAAACATCCAAGGCATAAGGTGCATCGCCCGTTGGATTAAGGTCATCAATCGTTGGCGTGATAAGGTCGTTAACTGCAACGCAATCGTCTATTGTTACGCCGCTATCCTTATCAATATACACCACCAAATGCATGCCATCGTTCCGCTTAACATACTCAACTTCAATTAGCCTAATGTCACCTTTAAAAAGTGGCGAAATAGCTTCAAAAACAGAATCTGCAACTTTCATATAACTCCCTTAAAAATTAAGTTAGGAGTGGTTGCCCACTCCTACATTACTGATATTATACTACAAACAATTTTAAAAATCAATAGATTTTAATAAAATTTTATAAATTTTTAAACAAAAAGGTGGCGAAGCCACCCACTATTTTAATTTTATAAACACTTTAGCGGTTGCAATGGCATCGTTAAGGGCGCGGTGCGCGTTTTCTAGCGCAATGTTAAGTTTTTCAACAATTGTGCCAAGTTTATAGTTTTTTAAGCCTGGGAGTTTTTCGCGCGCCATTTGCAGTGTGTCCTCTAACGGATTATCGAAATTATAAGATAGTTTTTTAGAAACATTATAAATAAAGCCAATATCGAACGAAACATTTTGCCCCACCATAGTTGAGCCGTGGCAGAATTTATAGAAATCTGGCAACACATAGTTGATTGTTGGCGCATCTGCCACCATATCATCAAAAATGTTGTTTACTTTTGATGCATCGGCTGGAATATGACGTTGGGGGTTAACAAAAGTTGAAAAAGTTTCGGTTATTTGGCCGTCCACAATTTTGCATGCGCCAATTTCAATTATTGCATCCTTATTTGCCTCGGTGCCAGTGGTTTCAAGGTCAAACACCACATAACTACCTGGGAAGGTTTTGTCCGTTTCGTCAAACAGGCCGCTTTGCTCGTAATCCACATATTTTTGAGGGAAAACAATGTGATAATCCTCATTAACATCTTTAATTTTAGATTTAACTTCTTCACGCTTATAGTCGCAACGCGCAATTGTTTGTGCGGTGAAATTTAGTTTGCCGTTATACTCGCGAAACGAACCAAAGCAGCAAACTTTCATGCCCGGCTCAATTAAATCGCCTTTCGCTTCATCCGCTTGGCGTGGGAAAATTGAACAATACATAAAGCGATTTTCGTTTTTTATAGAAAATGAGTAAAATGTTTTTTCAACGTCAGAGGTTACCCCATTTTTGGTGTATTTGCGAGTGTATGCTTTGCGGGCAATGTTGGTTACTTCGCCACAAATTACAACATTTTCAACTGGCGATTTGATTTTTGAAAAATCTATTGCAAGCGAGTATTCATTTTTGCCGATAATGTCCGTTATATTGGATAGTTCAAACACTGT
>CANQYX010000017.1 GCA_947628205.1 uncultured Clostridia bacterium | reverse complement strand
TAGAGAAAAAGGCGTTTCGCTTTTGCTTTAGCTAGCGAACGCCTTTCTAAATTCCATTCAAGCGGTTTTGTGAAATGCCTTGCGTGTGCTTGTCTGGCGGAGCGTAGCGACGCCACTTGTTACAAGACAAGCACACGCTAGGATGTCAAATGATAAATTTTTGTTAAAATTTGTCATTTTTTTATATTGATTTTTGATTGAATATGTTATAATTAAAAAGAGAGGAAGAATTATGAAAAAAATATCTGGTAAATTTATTGGCTGTTTAGTGTATCTTTGCATAGGTGTCTTTATAAGCTTAATTTATATATTGTGTGCAGCTACTAACAATCTAGAAGTAACCGAAAACACTATGGGTGCAATTCCATCAGCAATAATATTTACCTGCTGTATGGTTTTACCTCCATTAATATGGATGATTTATATATTGGCAAAAAAGCAAGTATACAATGTCATAGACAATAAAAATGAAGTAATAAATGATCAGTTTGAAGAAAAAACGATTAATTCTATTAATTCAACTATCCCCGATAATTCAAAAAAAAGTATTAATATTGAAGACAAACGATTAAGAATAGAAAATCAATTACATCAAAACAGCGTATATATCTTAGATAAAATTATTGATAAATTTTTAAATGAAGACAAACTAAATACAATAATTAACAACTATTTAAAAACACACACTATCTCACTGTTTGTTTTGGAATTCTGTGCATTACCATTGATAAAAGTGCAAGACAAGGTAGATTTAACACCTGAATTTTATTTTGCATTAAAATTTTACAATTGCGACTCTCAGTATTTCAACTTTGTAAAAAAATTTAATAGGGACTTACTAAATAGCTATGAGAAAAATGTAAAAATAGCTTTTGATATGCGTAATTATTATTATGATAATTGGCAAGGCCCCATTGTTGGCGAATTTAAAGGATACCAAAATCTTTTTCAGCTGATACGAAATCAAAAGATAATTGAAATAGATTTCGACGAAAAATTACATTATTATGCCATGTTATATCTTATCTATCTTAAAGGCAAACAATATTTTACTCATTTGGCAGAAGAGAGGTTAGAAAAATTAGACATTGAATTGGATTCGGATGAGTTAAATATCGTAGAAAAATTGTATAAGAATGATATTCCGGAAAATATTATTATTGACACTATTTGGTGCATAAATACTAAAAAAAGCAATTATAATGATTTAATAAATATTGAATATCCTGCCATACAATATAGAATCACACAAATAATTCAAGACATAAAAGAGAAAGAACAACTACAGAAATTATTGGATACTAACAGCAACAAAACTAAGTATTCTTTGTATGATATAGACTTAATGTCTGGTGGTCAATTTGAGCATTTGATAGCATATCTATTTAACCAATTAGGATATAAAGCAGAAGTAACAAAATTAAGTGGAGACCAAGGCATTGATGTTATTGCAACAAAAGGGAAAACTAAAATCGCAATACAAGCAAAATGCTATAGTCAAACTGTTGGAAATCATGCAATAATGGAAGCTGTTGCAGGAGCTAAATATTATAACGCAGATAAAGTGATGGTTGTAACAAACAATTATTTTACAAAATCAGCAAAAGAACTCGCACAATCTAACAACGTCGTTCTTTGGGATAGACAAATATTGAAAGAAAAATTGGAAGAAATT
Organism: uncultured Clostridia bacterium; assembly: GCA_947628205.1. GTDB lineage: Bacteria > Bacillota > Clostridia > Christensenellales > UBA1242 > Onthoplasma. The sequence continues at coordinate 22,900 of CANQYX010000017.1, read as the reverse complement.
TAATAAGGGATAATGAAAGGAATCTAATTAATGGAGCTTATAGAAGAAATAAAATTTATACATTTAAAATTAAATTCGGCATATTCTCAATATTGTATTAATGAAAGAATAAATGATTGGTATGATAAATATAAGAATAAGTTTAATCAAATAAGAAATCAGTTAGGCGAGATATCTCAATCTTTGAAATATGAATCACTAATTACAATTTCAAAAATTTTTGATGATAGGTATGATAAAAATAGTAGTAATGATTCTATTTGTATACAAGGTGTTTGTCGAAGAATAATTAGTACAAAAATTATAAAAGACAAAAAGCAAAATAAATCAATTCAAAATATTGCGAATAATATTCTAGATAAAATAAATAATAATTCTAAGGATTTAAATGATTTACATACATGGAGAGATAAATATTTTGCACATTATGATAAAAAAATATTTAATCAGCCACAAATATTTGTAAATGCATCTTATGATGTTAAAAAGATTATATTAATGGTAAAAGATATATTTCAAGATTTGAATAAAATTTTCGAAAAATTAAATGAAGAACAAGTTTCACTTACTCAAGATGTTTTAGGCAACTCAATTGATTTATTATTTTTTAAATATTTAATAGGTTTTGATATACTTGAAAATCATAAGGTTTTACCCCTTGAAGAATATTATAAAGTTTTTAAAATTCCAAAATCTAATCATTATTAAGTTCGTTTTAGAAGGGCTTTGCTCTGCCAAACTGACTTAGTCAGTTTTTTTGTTTGTTAAAAAACTTGACTTAAAGCTAATTGTTTTTTAAAATAAAATTATGAAAAAGGTTATAATTTACACAGACGGCGCGTGCAGTGGCAACCCCGGTGCTGGTGGCTGGGGTGCGGTGCTTTTTTATAAAAACAGCATGAAAGAGATGAGTGGTTTTTGTGAAAACACCACAAATAATCAAATGGAATTAACCGCAGCAATTGAGGCGCTAAGCAAACTTAAAGAGCCGTGCGAGGTGGAGTTGTATAGCGACAGCGCATATCTTGTAAATGCCTTCAAAGAAGGGTGGCTAGAAAAATGGCAGTTAAATGGCTTTAAATCGTCAAACAAAAAGCCGGTGTTGAACGCGAATTTGTGGCAAAAACTCATTGAACTAAACAACACTCACAAAATAACATGGAACAAAGTGAAAGGTCATGCGGATAATCAATACAACAACCGTTGTGACCAACTTGCCACGGGCGAAATTGCAAAACACAAATCTTAGCAATAAATTTTATAAATTATTGAAAAATGCTTGACTTTATATATTTAAAGTGGTACTATAATCGTGCTACAAAACACTTCCTTTTGTTAAAAAACAAGCCACATACTGCTCGTGGCTTGTTTTTTTGCAAAGAAAGGTAATATTTAATTTATAATTCTTTATTTTTAAACAATTTTGTTGAAATAATATTAACAACAATGCCGATAACCAAAATTATGGTTAAAGTTAGCCACAAAGTGGTGTTTGTGAAAACTTTTGCACTTAAAATTATATTTAAGAAATCGTTGCTGGTTGCATAAACCGAACTGCCAAATAGCGAATAAATTGAGATGTGAGAGAAAGGATAGAAGGCAAGCCAACTTGTTGGGTTATGCACAAATGCAGGAATTAAAATGTTTAATAGGTATAGCATAAGCATTAATGTAACCGCCAACAAGTCCGATTTCAGCAAGCAAGAAAGCAGCATGGCAATTGAAACATATATAGTTAGCTCAACAAGCATGCTAAACACATAGATTAAAAGCATGCCTAATGGGTGAAGGGTAATAGCTGTTGACCCGTTAAATATTGTTAAAATGGTTAAACTATCCAACCCATAAACCACACCGCCAACAATTAAGGCAATTATTGTGCTGAAAATTGCAAAGATTGTGGACATTAAAATTATTGCCAGCATTTTGCCAAACAAAACTTTGGTTCTGCTAACGGGGCGGATGGCAAGATAGCGCATTGTGCCTTCTTTAACTTCGCCCGCAATGGCGTGGCAAGCAGACATAATAGCATAGGCAATTATAACAAAAGAGAACAATCTTAAAATAAAATAAGCGTAATCATAGCCATTCTTTTCGCTGTTAGAAGTTGTGCCAATGGTTAATGGGTGAGCGAAATCAGTTTCTGTTGAATTGTTATCAAAAATATATCGATATCTTATTAAATTTGTGTTTGCGTTAAATTCACTTTCGTTAGAAAGATACATATCGTTTATTTGAGTTTTTGTTCCAAGAAATGAAAATGCGTTAGACAACAACTCATAATTCACTAAATTTGCATAAGTTTTTGCAGTGCTTATATATTGATTGCACAAATTGTTCATTTTGTTTGTTTGTGCATTAGTTGCTCCATTAGGATCACGTTTAACTTCTGTGTTAAGTTCCTCAATTTGATTTGAAATTTCAGATAGATTGGTTGTAACTTTTGTTAACCTCGATTTTTCATCGTTAGAAGTGTAATTAAACAATAAATCGTCATTTAAACTAGGATAGTGCAACATATCTATGCATTCAAATATTTTGTTCATATAATTATTTGTGAAATCAGCGCATCTATCCGTAATTAAAAGCTTATTTACTGGGCTTTCAATAAATTTAGCACCTTCTTGGCAGAGCGATTCAAAATTATTTCTATTAGATTTAGACGATAAAACAGGATATGATTTAGATTTTCCTAAATCAATAGCTGAAATAACTTCGCTTTTTAAATTGTCTAAAGCTTGGGCAACTGCAAAGCGGTGTTTTAGTGCGTCTGAATCGTTATTTGGACCATCGGGGATTAACCCATCCATTCCATAATCTGTTAAATTTCTTTTTAAAACATCTTCTAAAGTTTGAAAATATTCTCTATACGATTGCCCATTTATTTTATAATTTTCAATTTGATTTACAGAGTTGGCAATTAAATTATCGCTTTCAACTTTAAGCCCAGAAGTGGAGCCATTGCCTTTGAAATTAGCGTAAATAACTTCTAAAGAATCCCCAATATTTTTTACGCCATTATCATAAACTTTAGGTTCATATATAAAAACACCTAAAACTAATATGATTGCCAATAAAATTGCCAAGACAAAAACGCCGGGCTTGGAAACCATTTTTTTAATTTCTGCTGAAATAATTTTAAACATAATTTCTCCTAAACAATACTTGAATTTTTACGATTGCCATTTAATAATTCAAAGTATAATTCCTCTAAAGATTTTTGAATTTTCTTTATGCTAAAAATTTTAACTTTTTTATATGTTAAAAACGAAACAACGGATGCCAAATTTGCCTCTTTTAAAGGAAGAATGATGGAATTGCCAACTATATTGCAAGGTAAATTATATTTCTTTTTGCATAGCATTGCTGCATAGTTAGGGTAGTTACAAAATAATTGAACGCGTTGCCTAGCTTCTACAAGTTTGTTAATATCTTCCATAGATTTATGCTCAATAATTCTTCCGTTGTTTATTAGCCCAATTACATCACAAGTGTGTTCAAGTTCGGCTAAATTGTGGCTGGATATAATAATGGTGATTTTTTCTTTTTTGGCAAGCACGCGTAAAATATTTCGCATTTCAACAATGCCATTTGGGTCTAATCCGTTAGTAGGTTCGTCTAATATAAGCAATTTTGGTTTGTTTAACAAAGCTTGAGCGATGCCCAAACGTTGTTTCATGCCTAAGGAGTAGGTTGAAACTTTGTCTCTAATTCTATTTTCCATGCCAACCAATTTCACAATTTCATCAATGCGTTTTGTTGCAGCTTTGCCATAAAAAGCAGCAAATAATTTTAAATTTTTTAAACCGGACAAATAACCATATAATTGCGGAGTTTCCACCACAGCCCCCACCTGAGAAATTGCTTTGGTGAAATTTTTTTCAATTGAATAACCGCCAATTCTAACCGAGCCACTAGTTATTGGGGTAAGGCCGGTTATCATACGAATTGTTGTGGATTTACCAGCGCCATTAGGGCCCACAAAACCAAAAATCTGACCTTCAAAAATAGAGAAGGTTACATTATTAACCACTTTTTTTTGCCCATACATTTTGGTAAGATTATTAACCACTAAAACAGGTTTCATATTTCTCCTAGTTTTTATTTAAATTTTTTTTTATAAATATATAACCAAATATAAAATCTACAAAGACAACACTTGTTATTAACAAAGGCGAATAAAAATTCATAAAATTTTTAATTTCAAATAGTTCGGAAACCGATTTTTTCATTATCGTTAAATTAGCAACAACAAGCATAATAGCAACGAATAAGACAATTAAAATTGCTAAAATTAATCTTGTTTTTACATTAAATTTAAACGTGCCTTCTTGAAATCTGGTTTTATATTTGTCGTACTTATAGGCGTAAATAGTTGGGGTAAATATAAGCAAACATATTCCTAAAATTAAAAATATATTGCCAATTGTTGTTGAGGATGTGTTGTTTGAAATTATTGCGCAAATTGCCAATGCTACAATTAAATAAGCAGACGATAACGCTATTCTAATCCAAACATTTTTGGCCAATTTTGAAGCTTTTAAATATTTTGGATTTTGTTTAAAGTTAACATAGTCAACAAATTTTATGTCATCGCGAGAAATTTGTTTTGGCTCAATATGGTTTTTATCATCATAACGAGGTTTTGGAGATGGCATTTTTTGCATTGAGTCAAGTGGGGTATAAGCGTTCTCGGTGAATTTTGTTACATCTTTATTTTCAGCAAAGCGTTCGCTTGATTTTTGCGAATTTTCGTGAAGCAAACTTGCGTTAGATGAGTTAATTTCTGTTTCGGTTAAATTGTCTATTGAATTTTCATTAAAAACTTCGCTGCTAGGCAAAACCGTTTCTTTTAAAGTTGGCACAGGCTCTTTGCTAACATTTTCAACAACTGGCGTTTCAATAGACATTTGTGAAGATTGGGTGCTTGTAATTTCTTCTTTTTGTTCGTTAACAATTTCTTCATCTTCCGCCAAGGCAGATTTAAGAATTGCCTCTATGCTAGGCATGGTTGATAGTTGCAAATTTCCGTTTTCTGTTAATTTATAATAATGACGTTTGCCGCCAATTTCGCTATCTTGCCAATAGGAAGAAATGAATTTGGATTTTTCCAACTTCTTTAAAACAGAGTATAAAGTTGCTTGTTTAATAACGATTTTTCCGTTTGATAGGTTTTCAATAGATTTTGTAAGTTCAAAACCATATTTATCTCCTTCGCCCAATTCATAGAGAATTAGGGCAATTAAATCGGTAGTTTTCATATTTCCCCTTATAAATATAATTATAAAGCAATTTAATATATCTGTCAAATAAAAAAACGAATTAATTAAAATTCGTTAAAAATTAGCATACATTGGTTAAAAATTGTTTCTAATTAACCCTACAACCTTGCCTAAAATTTCAAGCTGAGTGGTGTATATTGGTTGCATAAAAGAATTCTCTGGTTGCAATCTAAAAAAGCCATTTTCTTTATAATAACGCTTAACAGTTGCTTCGTTATCAATTAAGCAGGCAACTATTTCGCCATTGTTGGCAACCGATTGTTTGGAAATAACCACATAATCGCCATTATAAATGCCAACATTAATCATGCTGTCGCCCTTAACTTTAAGAATAAACATATTTGTGCCACTAAACAAATTTTCAGAAAAAATAAACTTATCCAGCACATTCTGTTCGGCCAAAATTGGTTGACCGGCAGCAATTTCCCCTAGAACGGGCAGGGTAATGTTGGAGGATGCTTTATCCGTTAGTTCAATTGCTCGACTTTTGCCATTGTTTCGGGCAATTTTGCCCAATTTCTCCAACTTGTCTACATAATATTTGCCAGTGGAAGAGGATTTGAAATTAAAATGAGCACAAATTTCCCTTACCGATGGGGAATATCCCTTTCTCTCTTTTTCCGAAATAATAAAGTCATAAACATCCTGTGTTTTATCCATGTTTTCTCCTTGTTATGGGAAGTTTAGCACATTTTTAAAACATTTGTCAAACATTTGTTCTAAATTTTTCAAAAATTTTTAAAAAAATTTTAAAGCCCATAATTTAGTATAAACAAGGAGTTAAAAAACGCCTATATGATGCTTAACACAATGTATGTGGTATTTCAAATATAAGATACTCAATATTTATTATTCATCTTTTAACTTTACAACGCCAGCAACCGAACGGCGAACGTCATCGCTTATGGCAGCATAGTGTTTTTTGGTTGTGTTAACATCTTTATGACCTAATACTTCAGCCACAATGTAGATATCTTTTGTTTCTTTATACAGGTTTGTGCCGTAGGTTGAGCGCAGTTTGTGTGGGGTAATGTGTTTAAGTGGAGTGGCAACTTTGGCATATTTTTGAACTAAATATTCCATTGCTCGAACCTTCATGCGCTTGCCTTGGCTAGAGATAAACAAAGCACGTTCTTCTTTCGGAACGTTAAGAGTTTCCCTATATTTAAGATATTCTTGCAAAATTTTTGAGGTTTCATCGCCAAAATAAAGAATAACTTGATTGCCACCTTTGCGAGTAACACGGAACGAGTTGAGGTTAAAATTGAAATCATCAATATTAAGCCCAACGCACTCGCTAACACGGATGCCGGTGGTTAAAAATAGCGAAATTATGGCGTTATCTCGTATTTTAAACTTTTCGTTATATTTTTTTTGGTGGTTGGAAAAACCATTTAATGTGTCGCAATAATACATTAATTCTTGCGTTTCGTTTTGTTCTAGGCGGATAATTGGTTTATCGTGCAACTTAGGGGAGGTTACCTTTGCCGCAACATTGGCTTTAAGCATATCTTTATTGAAAAAGTATTTAAAAAACGCACGCAAACTGGACAGTTTTCTAGATTTTCCGCGTTCGCCATTTGTAATTACAACGCCATTATCTTTGTCGTAGTAGGAGAGATACGCCAAATATCGCTCAATAGTTTGGGCGGTTACATTATCAATGTCATTTAAAGTTAAATCTTGAATTTTTTTGCCCGTAAATTCACTTTCATAAGTTATAAGGTAGTTAAAAAAGGTTTTTAGGTCGTTGGCATAATTTAATCTGGTTAGTGGGGTAGTTGTATCTTGTGTACCAATAAAGAAAACGCTACAAAATGAAGGAAGTTCAACTAACATTTCTTGCAATTTTTTCATATTATTGCGATTTCTATCTAAATAAAAATTGTTAGACATATTAACTCCTTGTTAGTTCAATTATATAACATCTTTGCGCAAAAAACAAATAAATTTACAACAATTATTTTATTTTATTGAAGATAAATTAAAAAATAGCGGTTATTTGTTTTACAAATTGTGCATTTTTTTGTATAATTAGTTTTGGAGAATTTATGATAGACATTAATTTAATTAGAACGAACCCTGAAAAGGTTAAAGAAAATATTAAGAAAAAGTTTCAAGACCATAAGCTTCATTTGGTTGATGAAGTATTGGAGTGGGATAAAAAGGTTAGGCAATTAAAACAAGAAGGGGATGAATTACGCTCAAAACGTAATGTTTTGTCCGGTCAAATAGGCAATTTGATGAAGGCGGGCAATAAGGCAGAGGCTGACAAAATTAAGGCGGAAGTTGTTAAAAATAATGAGAGAATTGCTGCCTTGGAAAAGGAAACTGCCGAATTGGATGCCAAAATTAAGCAAAACATGATGAGTATCCCAAACATTATTGCGGATGATGTTCCTATTGGCGAGGACGACAGCAAAAATGTTCAGGAACAAACCTTTTTAGAAGCAAAAGTTCCGGACTTCGAGGTGCCTTATCACACCGATATTCTAGAAAAATTGAATGGAATAGATATTGATAGTGCCAGAAAAACTTCTGGGCAAGGGTTTTATTATCTAACCGGAGATATAGCTCGCCTTCACAGCGCAATTTTAAGTTACGCGCGCGATTTTATGATAAACAAAGGGTTTACTTATGTAATTCCGCCATTTATGATTCACAGCTCGGTTGTTCAAGGTGTTATGAGCTTTGAAGAAATGGGCAACATGATGTACAAAATTGAGGGCGAAGATTTGTATCTTATTGGAACGAGCGAGCACTCAATGATTGGCCGCTTCATGGATACTATTATTCCGGAAGAGAAATTGCCTATAACTTTAACCTCATATAGCCCATGTTTTAGAAAAGAAAAGGGCGCGCATGGTCTTGAAGAGCGCGGAATTTACCGCATTCACCAGTTTGAAAAGCAAGAAATGATTGTCATTTGCAAGCCGGAAGATAGCGAGGAATGGTACAAAAAGATGTGGAATTATACGGTTGAGCTGTTTGTTTCTATGAAAATTCCGGTTAGAACGCTTGTTTGTTGCTCGGGCGATTTGGCCGACCTTAAATATCGCAGTTTGGATGTTGAGGCGTGGAGCCCAAGGCAGAAAAAATATTTTGAAGTTGGCTCGTGCAGCAATTTAACTGACGCGCAAGCTAGGCGCTTAGGCATAAGATATAAAACTGAAAAAGGCAACCAATTTGCCCACACGCTTAACAACACAGTTGTTGCGCCACCTAGAATGTTAATTGCTTTTGTTGAAAATCACTTACAGGCCGATGGTAGCGTAACGATTCCAGAAGTTTTATGGCCATATATGGGTGGAACTAAGGTTATTAAACCAAACAAATAGGGGGATTTATGACAAGAGAATTCAAAGAATTGCTTAATAAGGATAAAAACGAACTTAATGCAGACGAATTAATGACGGTTTTAAGGTTAAGCAAAATTAAGAAAAACGAAAATACTATATTGACAGATATTGTGTTGTTATTCTCGCCTGTAGTCATTATATTGGGTATTATTAATATGATAACGCCTATATTCGTTAATACATTTGATGCTATTATAAATTATGTAGCAACAATTCCGGCGTTCTTGAATATTGCCTTAAAAGTACGAGAAACAATTATAAAACATAAATTTATGAAGGAGTTTGACCTTTCTCGAAAGGAACTAAAAGAAATTTACAAATCCGAGCAAATGAGGGTTTTTGAAGAGTTAATTAAGGACATAGAGGCAGGCAAGTTGGATGCTAAATTGATTGAAAAACCAGATTCTACATTTAATGAATTTGAGTTTAATGAACAAGAGATGGTTGTAGACCTAAAAGATGCTAAGGAAAGAGTAGAAAAGAATAACGATTTAAGGAAGAATAGGAAATTAATTAAAAAGATAATTAAAAAAATGGAATTTAACGACAGCAAAAAGCAAAACGATGAAAAAAGTCATAATATAAATTTATAAAAAGAACGTGGGCAACCGCGTTTTTTATTTTTTATGCAAGGTTGGTTTTTGCGCAAAGATATTGATTTTCATATTAATTAGCGTTTTTTGCGCAAAGATTTAAATTTGAGTTTATAAGACATATTTTCTTATTTAAATTAAAATTATTTATGAAATTTATAAATAAATTAATTCAAGCGTGGCAGATTTAGGATAAATATTGCCAACCTTTATGTACATTAGATAAGAGAAAGAAAATCTGATGCTAGACAAATTTGCGGACTTTTGATAAAGGGTTAATGTTAACTTATCGAAAACTTTATGAGGAATTTTTGTAAATTTTCGGCGTTTTTGACAATCAGCCTAAAACAATCATAGATTTGCAATTTACGATAATAATTAGTAAGCGGTGGACAAAAAACGGGTTTTCCACACCATTTTTGCCTTATCTTTGCGCAAAAGTGTTGTTTTGCGCAAAGATATGTCCAGAGCCCTGTGCACTACTCTTTAGTTATCCACACGGACAAAAAGTCCATCTTTTGCAAAAAAAGCCCATAATGTTGCAACGAGTAAGGGTAAGAAGCAAAGTAAGAAACAAAGAATTGTTTAACCTTGAAGGAAACCCACGACCCTATTCTCTACTTTGTGCCACTTTAATTTCCTTATTTGTTTATAATTAAAGGGCGAATCAGATTAACATTATTATCTTTGCGCAAAAACCATGCCAAATTACATTTGTTATATATCTTTGCGTAAAAAAAGCTAGATTTTACTCTAGCTAATTTTTCTCTACTCTTCCTCAATTTCTTTTAACGCATGCATCAACCCTATTTTTCCATGAGCATAAGACAGTGAACCTTGCAGATATGCGGCATAAGGCGGACGCATTGGCCCATCGCAACTAAGTTCAATGCTGCTACCTTGATTAAAACTGCCGCTCGCCATTATGATTAAATCCTCATAACCATCCATCTCCCCTGCCTCAATTGCGCTGTCACTATCAATAGCACTTGCCTGTTGAATGGCGTTTGTAAACTTTAAAAGTTTATCTTTATTATTAAATTGTATGCAACAAACAATGTCTGACATAGTGTCTGAAAGGGTCGGCGTTGTTTTATACCCCAGTTTTGTTAAAGCCACACTGGCAAGAGTTGCCACTTTTTTTGCTTCGGCTACCACATGAGGCGAAATGAACACACCCTCAAAAAATGCTTTGTATCCTGCCGAGTAAGAGCCATTGTCGGCAGTCAAGGCAGGGCTCATCATTTTGTAAACAACTTTTTCAACTAAGTTTTTCTTACCTGCAATATATCCGCCCGTTGGCGCAATTCCGCCGCCCATATTCTTTAACAGCGACCCAACAACTAAATCTGCGCCAACATCTGTTGGTTCGTCCACCTCAGTAAATTCCCCATAGCAATTGTCTACAACTATTGGGGCGTTTGAATGTAATTTAATGCTAACAATAACTTCGGCTATTTGTTTAATGGATAAGGCATTGCGCTGGCTATACCCTCTTGAACGTTGAATATATATTAGTTTTGGCTTAAACTTATCAATTGCGGTTAAAATAGAGTTAGTGTCGAAATCTCCGTTTTGTAAATCTACTTGTTTATAGTCAATATTGTAATCTTTAAGTGATCCAACATCTTTTCCTTCTACCCCAAATATTACTTGCTTTAAAGTATCATACGGAGTGCCGGAAATACAAAGCATGGTGTCATTAGGCCGCAAAAGACCAAGCAGAGTTTGGCTTATAGCCTCTGTTCCGCACGATATAAGTGGGCTAACAAAGGCAGATTCGGTGTGAAATATGCTTGCAAAAACTTGGCAAATTTTTTCTTTGCCAATATCATTATGCCCATATCCAGAACTGCCAATGAAATGATGAGCTTGAATATGATTTTCGTTAAAAGCATTTAAAACTTTTAGCTGGTTAATCAGTTCTATGCGGTTGATTTCTGCAAAATTATCCTTTGCTTCGCTTTCGCACTCTTCAATGAAACTTAGCATTTTTCTATCTATTTTTAACATAAGAACTCCTTTATTTTTGATTTTGCATCGTTTAAACTACAAAATTCTATTCCTTTAATAGTTTTTAAAAAGGTTAGTTGGCGTTTGCAATAATTGCGAGTATGTTGCTTTATATAATTAATGGTGGTTTTTAAATCGTTTTTGCCATTAAAATAGTTAAACCACTCCTTGTACCCTATTGCCTGCATTGATTGCATATTGTTTTTTGCCCCCAAGTTTATAAGAGATTTAACCTCTTTTTCTAAACCACAAGCAATCATTTTGTCAACGCGAGAATTGATTTTTTCATAGATAGTCTCTCTATCTTCCACAATTGCCAATGCTAAAACATCAAAATTTTTCAATATGGAATCAGATACGGCTATTTTGCCAAATTTGGCAATTTCTAAATAGCGCACAACTCGCTTAATATTATTAGGATGAACAGCTGCCGCCATGTTTGAATCAATTTTATTTAACTCGTTCCACACATATTCATTGCCCTTTTCTTTGGCAAGTTGTATATAATTTTCTCTAAAATCCAGATGCGCGTTCGTGCCACCTAGGCAATAACCATCCATCAAAGCTTTGATATATAATCCTGTTCCGCCAACGATAATTGGCAGTTTTTTGCGCAAAGTTATATTTTTTAATGTTTTTTCGCAATCGGCTAAGAATTCTCCAACGTTGTAATTCTCGTTAAAGTTTTTAATATCAATCAGATGATGTTTTACAATATTTTGTGTAGTTTTGTCCACTTTGGCACTGCCAATATCTAGTCCGCGATAAACTTGTACACTATCTGCCGAAATAATTTCGCCATTAAAAACCTTGGCAGTTTCTGTTGCCAAAGATGACTTTCCACTTCCTGTTAAGCCAGTTATTATTATCACTTTATTTTTCATACCAACCGTTTGAACCATTTTTCAATTTGTGCTCGTGATATATTTACTATTACAGGGCGACCATGCGGGCAAAGTAAAACAGAATTGTTTTTGTCTAATTTCTTTAAAAGTTCGTTTATCTCCATTTCGCTTAGTTTCATGCCTGCTTTAACGCTGCTTTTGCACGCTTTTTGCATTAAATGGTGCCTGATTTCGTTGTCCATTTTAGGTTTTAAAATTTTCATATCATGAATAAGATCATCAACGAAATTTTTTAAATTAATATCTTTTAACTGAACTGGAACGGTGTTGATTATAATTTTATTATCTCCAAAAGCATTAACGTCAAACCCCAAGTTAGATAATTCATCTTTAAGAGAAAGGATAAAATCTATTTCTAAACTATTTAAAGTTTGTACGTAAGGAACAAGCAAATCTTGAACCACAATCTCGCGCGAATTAACCATTTTTGTTAGTTTATCATAGTTTAATCTTTCATGTCCGGCATGAAAATCTAATAATAGCAAGTTATCCCCTCTTTCCAAAACTAAAAATTCGTTAAATAATTCGCCAACTATTTTAAAGTTAACAAAATCTTCAACATTTTTATAATCTGAATTTTCCTGTTTGGTGTTTGCGTTAGAACTTACATTGCGATTTTCTATATTGGTTGCGGTTTCTTGTTTAAGGTCAAAAAATGTTATTGGCGAATATGTTGTTTGCCTAAGCTCTATGGTTGAACTTTTGTTGAAATTGTTATTTGGCTCAATTTCAATTTCTTTAAGCGAATTAATATCTGTTTTAATAAGGTTATCTCGTGGCTGAATTTGTGTCTTTAATGCCTCAGAATTTGTGTTAGCGGGCTCTTTAAAATTCAAAAAATTGTAAATTGATGCTCGGCAAGCGGTGTAAACTAAATCATAAATTTTGCTTGGATTTGAAAACTTAACATTCATTTTGCTTGGATGAACATTTACATCTACATCAACATTTGGCATTGTTAAATTAAGCACATAAAACGGAAATTGCCTAGTCATTAAATATTCTTCAAAAGCCATGTAAACAGCTTTAGAAACAATTTCATCAATTACATATCTGCCATTTATAATAAGTGTTTGATAGGTTGTGTTCGGTTTTGAAAAACCAACTTTTGAAACATATCCGCTTAAAGTCAAATTGCCAATATTTTTGTTAACAGGCAATATATTTGCTGTAATTTCTTTGTCATATACACAAGATATTGCGTCAATCAAACTTTTCCCATTGGTTTGGTAAATTAAATTATTGTCAACTGTATATTTAAAAGAAATGGTTGGATTGGCTAAAATGTATCGCGCAATAATATTTGTAATTTGGTTTTCTTCTTGCTTAGGTTTCTTCAAAAATTTTCGTCTTGCAGGGGTGTTAAAAAACAAATTGTTAACTTCAATTCTCGTTCCACAATCAATTGTGGTCGGTTCAATTTCGCCAAAATTTCCACCATTTACATCCAGCTTATAAGCAAATTCGGCTTTTTGCGTTTTGGTTACTAAACTTGTTTGACTAACGTTGGAAATGCTGGCTAGTGCCTCCCCTCTAAAACCTAATGTGCCAATACTATCCAAATCTTCCAAATTGGAAATTTTGCTAGTTGCGTGCGGCAAAAAAGCTTTGATAATGTCTTCGCGATCAATGCCCTTGCCATTATCTTTAACAATAATTTGGTCTATTCCGCCATTTTTAATTTCAATTGTAATTTTGTCGGCACCTGCATCTATTGAGTTATCAATAAGCTCTTTTACAATTGAAAAAGGACTTTCCACCACCTCACCAGCAGAAATTCGGTTAATAATTAAGCTATCCAAAATATTTATTGCCATGTTTGTCCTTTATTTTGCTAAATTAATTAGATGCGCTAATGTATCAAATGCGGTTAATGGGGTTAATTTGTTAATGTCAATTTCTTTTAATATGTTTGAAATTTCGCTATCTTTACTTGATTTATCCAACTGTTTTTCTTGCTCGAACTCTACGATTAATTCTTTTGCTCGATTTATTATATCCGCTGGAAGCCCAGCTAAACTTGCAACCTCTATTCCAAAACTTTTAGTTGCACTACCGCGCATAATTTTACGCAAGAAAACCAATTTTCCACCAATCTCTTTAATGGATATGCAGAAATTTTTAACGCCATCATATTTGCCTTCCATCTGCATTAATTCGTGATAATGTGTGGCAAAAAGAGTTTTGGCTTTGAGTTTTTTAGAAAGATATTCCACCACTGCCCATGCAATTGAAAGGCCATCAAAAGTGGATGTGCCTCGCCCCACTTCATCTAAAATGATTAAACTATTATTAGTGCAAAAGTTTAAAATGTTTGCAACTTCAATCATTTCCACCATAAATGTGGATTGCCCAACGGCAAGATCATCGCTAGCGCCTATTCGGGTAAATATTCTATCTACTAAACAAATGTCCGCTTTAGTTGCAGGGACAAAACTTCCAATATGCGCTAAATAAGTTATTAACGCAACCTGACGCATATATGTGGATTTACCTGCCATGTTTGGGCCAGTTAAAATTATTGTGCGCTGATCGTCGTTGTTTAATTGGCAATTGTTGGCAATAAAGCTGTTACTTTTTAACATTTTTTCAACAACCGGATGCCTTCCATCAACAATGTTAATCTCATTGTTTGTTGTTATATTTGGGTGAACATAGTTATTGTTAACCGCTACCGCTGCAAGCGAAAAGAAACAGTCCAAGGTGGAAACGGTTATGGCAATTTCTTGCATAATTGCAACATTTTCTAGCAGTTGATCTTTCAAATTGGCGTATATTTGTTCTTCCAGCTTTAAAGCATTTTCTGTGCTGGTTAAAATATCTTCTTCCAATTTTTTTAATTCTTCTGTAATATATCTCTCGTTATTAGAAATTGTTTGCTTGCGGATATACCTAAATGGAACTTGTTCTGCAAATTGCTTGCCAACTTCAATGTAATAGCCAAAAACACGGTTGTAACCAATTTTTAAATTTTTTATGCCTGTGGTTTCACGTTCTCTCTCTTGAATTTTTACTATAAAGTTCTGTGCGTTTTCTTTCAATTCGCGGAAATGGTCGAGTTGAGGATTAAAGCCAGTTCTTATATAATTACCATCTTTAAGAGTTTGGCGCGCTTCTGAAGATATTGTTGCAAAAATTAAATTGCTAATGTTTGAAGTGTCAACCAACTTGTTGGAAAGGTTTAAATAGTTTTGGTTGTCTGTTCTAGATAAAATTGCCTTAATTTTGTTAGTTTGTTCAAGGGAATCGGCTAAAGCAAGGCATTCTCTTGGTGTAATATTGCCATAAGCCACCCTGCCAACCAACCTTTCAATATCTTGAATGTGGGAAAGTGCAATTTTTAGTTCTTCTCTAAAAATTGGATTTTTAAACAAAAATTCCACCATTTCTAAACGATAGTTAATTGCATCTATATTTTGCAATGGTTGCCTAACCCAGTTTCTTAGCATGCGGCTACCGCCACTTGTTAAGGTTTGATCTAAAACCCAAAAAAGTGTTCCGTTTTTGTTGCCATCGCGCATTGTTTGCTCTATTTCTAAGTTGCGTCTAGTGTTTGTGTCCACATACATGAACTGATTGTCTAAAATAAGTTTTGGCATTTTTAAATGTCGCAAATCTCTTTTTTGAGTTTCGTTAAAATATTGTAACAGCCCACCAACTGCACAAATGCAAGCTTCTGTTGAAAAATCATACCCTTTTAGCGAGTTAAGATTATATTGTTTTAAAATAGTTTTTTCACTATTTGCAGAACTGAACGCCCAATCGTAATATTGGTTAAAAGCATATTGTTGCCTTTCTTGCATGCAAGGGAGTTCGGTTGAAGCTGCATACATTTCTGAATTGCATATTATTTCGGCCGGAATTACACGGACAATTTGGTCGTTTAAATAGTTTAAATAATTGTCCCCATGATATTCGGCAACATAAATTTCGCCCGTTGAAATATCTGCATAAGAATAAGATATTGTATGATTTTTTTTATAAATACACATTATATATGTATTTTTGCGCTCATTTAGCATTGAACTATCAATAACTGTGCCGGGAGTTATAACTCTAACCACTTCGCGTTGGACAAGCTTGTTAACAATTTTGTCGGTCTGTTCGCATATTGCAATTTTAAACCCACGCTCAATCAATTTTTGAGCATAACTTTCGTAAGCATGAAACGGAACGCCGCACATTGGTGCGCGCTCCTCTAACCCACAATCTTTTCCGGTTAAGGTTAAATCTAAAATTTTGCTTGCTGTTAGAGCGTCCTCAAAAAACATTTCATAAAAATCGCCTAAACGGAAAAAGATGATGCAATCGGGGAATTGTTCCTTAATTGCAAGATATTGCTTTAATGCTGGGGATAGGTTTTTATCATCTTTTGTCATTTACCACTCCGGAAAGTTTATGGTTGCGAATATCTTCAATTTTTACATCGGCAAAATAATTTTGATTTATAAACTTATAGTTTGGAATATAAATTTCTTTTCCGCCATCGGTAATGCCTACAGCCACTCCGTTTATTTGCCTAATTAAGCAATTGTAGGTTCGTTTAAAAAATTTTTTAGTTTGATCTTTTTGAATTATTTTTTGAAGGCGCAAAAGCTTATTCACTCTAATATTTTTTTCTTTTTCGTCTATTTGATCTTCAAATTCGGCGGCCGGCGTGCCTGAGCGTTTTGAATACATAAATGCAAAAACTTGGTCGAACTTAACCTTTTTTAAAAGTTTTAAAGTTAAGTTAAAATCTTTTTCAGTTTCTCCGGGGAAACCAACAATAATATCGGTTGAAAGTGAAATGTTTGGCATAGCATGTTTAACTTTTTTGATTATCGACATATAGTGTTTTAAATCATAATGCCTGTTCATTCTAGCCAAAATTTTGCTGCTTCCTGACTGCACGGGCAAATGAAGTGCCTTTGCAATTTTAGGTTCGTTTTTCATAACCTTTATTAAATCATCCCCAAAATCCATTGGGTGTGATGTCATAAATTTAATTTTAAAATCCCCTTCAATTTCACACAAACTAGTTAATAGTTCGGCAAAGGTGGTTGGTTCTTTAAGATCCTTGCCATAAGAATTAACATTTTGCCCGAGCAAGGTTATAAATTTATACCCTTCATTTTGAACAAGATTTTTTACTTCGTTGTAAATTTCTTGTGGGGTTCTGCTCTGTTCTCTGCCTCGCACGTAAGGAACAATGCAATATGTGCAAAATTTATTGCAACCATATATAATGTTTACATAAGCATTAATATTATCATCTCTTATGGCGTTATCAACATCTAAAGCACCGGTTGGCTTATCTACAATATCATAAATTTGTTTTTTTGTAACCGCAAATTTTAAAAGATATTGCGCAAGTTGATTTACATTGTGTGTGCCAATTATTATATCGACAAAAGGCAGCTTTTCTTTTAAATTGTATTTACCCTTTTTTTGTTGAGGCATGCAACCGCAAAGCACAATGATTTTGTTTGGATTTTTTTCTTTAATAGGTTTTAGTGCCATTATGTTGTTATATGCTCTATCTTCCGCGCCTTCGCGAATGCAGCAGGTGTTAAAAATAACAACATCCGCATTTTCTGCACTGTCGGTTTCCAACATTCCAAGCGAAGACAAAATGCCACGAATTTTTTCACTTTCGTGGACATTCATTTGGCAGCCATAAGTAATTACATTATAAGATTTGCCTTGATAACTATTCATGTTTTTATTATACATCAAATTATTACATTTTTCAACTAAATTTTGTTAAATTTGCTTAATTTAAACTAAATTTGCAAATAATAAACCAGATGAAAAATAAATCTCATAAAAGATTAAAAATATTTTTATTGGTTTTATGCTTAATTTTAAGCAGTATTTTTATTAGTTTAGGCGGTGTTGTTGCGTATTATTATAATAAATATGACCTAGACATCAACAAACTAACTCAGCTAAATAATGGCATAAAAGTTTATTCATCCAATATGAACGAAAACACTTTGTACAACACAAATCGTTCTATAATTAAAATTGACAATTTGCCTAACTATGTGCTAAAAGCGTTTGTTGACACGGAGGACAAGCGGTTTTATAGCCATAATGGTTATGATTTTAAGCGTATGGTTAAGGCAGGGCTGGTTAATTTAGCAACTAAATCGAAATCGCAAGGCGCGTCAACAATAAGCCAACAACTTGTAAAAAATACACTTTTAACAAACGAAAAAACCTATTCTAGAAAGATAAAGGAAATTGTTTTATCCATGAAAATGGAAAAAAAATTTTCTAAAGACAAAATTTTAGAAATGTATTTAAATACTATATATTTTGGGTCTAATGCTTATGGAATTGAAAACGCCAGCAAAACATATTTTAACAAGTCCGCCAAAGAATTAACATTAAATGAAGCTTGTTGTCTAGCGGGGTTGATAAAATCTCCAAATTATTACTCCCCTATTAAAAACATGGAAAATTCTATAAAGCGCAGAAATTTAGTGGCTAAATCCATGCTTAAAGCAAATGATATAACCAATGAGCAGTATTCAGAAATTGTAAATTCTCCTATTGCCATTCATAAAAATGAAGATTATGACTATAGTTATGAAAAAGAAGCAATTTATGAAGCTTGTGGCCTACTGAATATAAGCGAGCGTGAACTTATAAATAGAAATTATCAAATTGTGACATACAAAGATGACGCCATCCAAGAACAAGTCGTTAATTCAAACAACGAGATAATGGATGAGTGCAAAAAACAAACTAACGACATAGATAGTTTATCTATTGTGCTAAATAATAATGGCCAAGTGCAAGCATTTTACGCTAATAGTGATTACAATTTACATAACTTAATGCGTCAACCAGCCTCAACATTAAAACCTTTGGCGGTGTATTTGCCATGTATAATACACAACATATTGTCGCCGGCAACTCGAATTTTAGACGAGCCAATTAATTATAACGGATATTCACCCAAAAATGCAAATGGGAAATTTAATGGCTATGTTAGCACTAGATATGCCCTTTCAAATTCTTTAAATGTGCCTGCGGTTAAAGCGTTAGATTATGTTGGTTTGTCAAAGGCAAATGAAGTTTTAAATAGTTTAGGCATTAATTTAACAAAAGCAGATTTAAATTTAAGTTTGGCTTTGGGCTCAACCAAAAATGGCGTTAAAATTACCGACTTATTATCTGCCTACTCCACAATAGCAAATTTGGGAACAAACAAAGGGTTTTGTTTTATAGATAAAATTTTAGATGAAAATGGCAAAACGATATATCAGCATACTGATTTTAACGAAAAAATTATAACTGAAGCGGATTGCTTTTTGCTAACCGATATGCTTAAAGATTGCGCAAAAACAGGAACTGCTAAGCAATTAAATGAACTTAACTTGCCAATTGCTAGCAAAACAGGAACGGCATATAATGGTAAAGTTAATACAGATTTATACAATATATGCTATTCAACCGAACATTCCTTGCTAACTTGGGTGGGAAATATTAAGGGCAATTCTTTGCCAAATGACATGTATAGTTCGGTTGAACCAACAAAAATTAACAAAAATATTTTGAAATATTTATATAAATCTCACAAGCCAAATGACTTTGTTTGCCCTGCCGATGTTGAACGTTTACCTTATGACATTAACGAATATGAGGATAATCACATTATTGTGGCGCCATCTTCAAATTTAGAGCGATATATTTCTTATGATTATTTTAAAACGGATAATCCACCAAAAGAAAATTTAAACAATAATCTTAATTGTAAGGTGGAAATGGATAGATCTGGCGCAAAAATTTCGTTCAATGCTAGCAAATCGCAAAACTACACCATTTTAAAACAAACAAACAAAGGTAGTTCAATTCTGGCAGAATTTAGCGAAAAATCTGGCGAAATCTGTTGTGAAGACAACAATATTTTCTCATATGACGAAATTACTTATGTTTTAAAAACGCCATCCGAGCAAAAAGAAATTAAAATTAGGCCAAAAGATTATTTGGTTAATTTGTTAAATAATGAAATTATTTCAAACAAAAAGAAATGGTTCGTTTAACTACTCTACTGTAACGCTTTTTGCCAAATTGCGTGGCATGTCTGGGTTTAAACCCTTTTCTAGCGCAATTTGGTAACTCAGCAATTGAAAAGGTAAAATGTTGAAAATTGGCTTAAAACATGGTTGAATTTGATTTTGCGGCAAATTTATTTCGCATTCAACAACATTGCCGCCGCGCGAAGTTATTTCGTTAATAACGGTTTTTAGCTTGTTTTTGTTTTCGCTTGTGTTTAAAGTTAGCACATAGGAGTTTTCATCAATAAGCGAAAGTGTGCCGTGTTTTAACTCGCCTGAATACATTGGCAGCGTGTAAACATAGTCAATTTCGCGGATTTTTAGGCTGGCTTCAAGCAGGGTTATGTAGTCGATGTCCTTGCCCACTAAAATCAATTTGTCTAGGTTTTTTAGTTCTTTTGCTAGTGGTTTTACGTTTAGGCCAGTCAAATATTCATTGAGGTTATTAACCAATTTTTGAATATCTAAATCTTGATTTTCGTTTTTCAGCTTGTTTGCAATGTAAGCAAAAGTGAAAACTTGGCAACTATATGTTTTTGTGCTGGCAACCGCAATTTCTTTTTCCGCTTTTGTTAGCAAAACATAATCGGCACAGCGCGTTATTGTGCTTCTGCCCTCGTTAGTTATAACTAATAGTTTGCCTTTGTGGGCTTTGATGCTTTCCGCCACCTTAATGCAGTCCGCTGTTTCGCCGCTTTGGCTGACAATTATGTGAAGGTGATTTTTGGATATAGGTTTATTTATTTCATAATTAGAAGCCAAATGTGCGTCCATTTCAAAATTTAGGTCTTTTAAAAGTTCTAGCCCCACCAAGCACGAATGATAGGCAGTTCCGCAACCTATAAATGTTAGCTTTTTAAATGGCTTGAATATCTTTTTTATGTTGTTGTTTTGCTCTTCCAAATAGTTGTAAGTACCAAAAATTGCGCGAGGAGTTTCGTAAATTTCCTTTTCCATAAAATGCTCAAAGTTCCCTAGTGCAAGTTTTTTTATGTCGTTTGTATAATCAATTAAAGGGATTTCCTCACCGCGCAGGTTTATAATTTCGCCATTTTCAATTTTAATGGCGTCGTAGTCATTAAGCGTGTATAGTGAGCCGGATTTAAGGCTGGAAATGTCGCTAGAAATATATATGCCGTCGCTATTTATAAGCAAATTGAGCGGATTAAATTTTTTTAGCAAATAAATTGTGCCGCCCTTTGTGCCTATTATAAGCGCATAACTGCCTTTTAATAGGTCGAACAATTGCAAAATGCGGCTGTCAGTTTCGCCCGGCAAAGTTGCCAGCAAGTTGACAATAACTTCGGTGTCCGTTTCGCTTTTAAAGTCAACTTTTAAATTTTGCCTTAATTCGTCCGCATTGTCTATAATCCCATTATGCACCACCACAAACTCGCCGTTGTATGAAACATGCGGATGAGTGTTTTCGTAATTCACTCGCCCATTGGTTGCCCAGCGCGTGTGCCCAAACGCAATTTCGCTTTTTTCAGTTGGTTTTTTAAGGTTATTTAGCGTTCCCGTTGCTTTTTCTATTTTAAAACCATCATTAAAATAAGCAATTCCGCACGAATCATAGCCACGATATTGTAGCATTTTTAAGCCACTATAAACCTCGTCAAACGCATTTAATTTGCCAATATATCCATAAATTCCGCACATAGTTATCTCCTTATTAAACTAAAAAACCTATCTTGCAGCTGTTTGCTTTGTTTAGAACACAAAAATTCAACGCAAGTTTGGCTTGTGTTAGTGTTAAATTCAAAATTATCTATCAAAAAACTGCTGTTGTTTATAATTTCAGTGTTGGGCAGAAGTTTTTTAAAAATGTCCGCCACAAGTTCAAAATGTGTGCAAGCCAAAACCAACCGATTTTTACTTGTTAGATTAAGCTTTTTTATATGACTTTTTATAACTTGGGTTAATTTTTTTTCGTTGTCTATGTATTTTTCTATAAACCGTGCAAGCGTGCTGTCGGCAACAATGTTGTATTCAGGCAAGTTCTTTTTGGTTAGCGGAGTTGCTAAATATGTTTCGTTTTCGTTGAATTTTAGCGTTAGCACGTCGTCATATCGCTTTTCAATGCTGGTTGAGGCGGTGTTGCACGCAATAATTATTTTGTCAGCAAGGTATTTTTCGCTTAATTGCTTTATAATTTTGTCCATCCGTTTTGCAACAAATTGCTTTGTCCGCTTGCCATAAGGCATATACAAATTGTCCGCAAAATATATGTAATTGCCCGAGTGAAATTTGGCGATCATCGCGTTCAAAACGCTTACTCCACCCAGCCCACTATCCACAATAGCGATAGTTGGTTTTAACTTTTTTAACATAATATAGTTTATGAATTTGAAAAAATATTGTTAAAACCTGTTGCTTTTTACAAAAATGTGTGTTATAATATCACTCGTAACGGAGGTTTTAAATGGCAAATATTAAATCCGCTAAGAAACGCATCAATGTTATTGAAAGGCAGACCATGGAAAACAAGGCATGTAAATCTAGAATTGCCACTTATGTTAAAAAATATAAATTGGCTGTTGACAATAAAGAAACTGAAAACGCTCAAAAACTTTTGAGCCAAACTTTTTCGCTTATTGATTCTGCTGTTTCAAAGGGCGTTTTGCAAAAAGCAACTGCTAACAGAAAAAAAGCAAGATTAAGCCTATATACTCCAGGCAAATAACATTAAAGGCGCGT
>CANQYX010000016.1 GCA_947628205.1 uncultured Clostridia bacterium | reverse complement strand
AGTTTTGTTAGCATTTTTATAGTTGAAACATTCAACAAATAAAAGGAGTTTTATATGGATGTTATTGGTACTGGAGATTTCCACAGACAAGTTGCTGAAAGAACCGGTCTTTCTCTTGCCCAAGTTAAAACAGTTTTAACTGCAGCTGGCGAGCAACTTAAAGAAAACACCACAAAAGGTGTTGAACAACGCTTCACTGGTTTCTTTAATCTTTGCATTGAAGAAAAGAAAGCTAAAGAAGGCGTTAATCCTTTCACAGGCAAGAAAATGAAAATTGCCGCTCACAAGGTTCCAAAAATCAAATTGAGCGCAGCTTTCAAATCTTTGTTGAAGAAGAAAAAGTAAGAAAAACGGCATTAGCCGTTTTTTCTTATAAAATTTTGCATTAATTAAAAAAAATTGCCGCTAGGCAATTTTTATTTGTTTATTTTTTTGTTGTAGTTGTTGTTTTGGTTGTGGTTGTTGTTGTGCGAGTTGTGGCTTCGGGCAGTGGTTGGTTTTCAACTTTGAAGTTTGAAACCTTTGGCATGGCTTGCACACTTTTTTTAATGTATTTTGTTTTTAAGCCAATGTCTTTCCTGCAATCAAACTTAAATTTAGCCAAACTGGCTTCGCTTAACTCGTTAGAATTTAAAGCCAAATTTTTAAATTGCTCTGCCAACCTTTGATTTGTCATAACACACAACAGCTCGTTATAACTTTGCTTTGCCAATCTAACAAACTCCGCATTAGAAATTATTGCCGGATTTTGATCTAAATCGTCTAACAATTTTAATGCCTTTTCAATTGCTTGCTTTTTTAGCGCAAAATTTTGGTCAAACAAAATTACATCGCGATTAACAATGTCCGCTATATCTTT
Organism: uncultured Clostridia bacterium; assembly: GCA_947628205.1. Classification (GTDB taxonomy): domain Bacteria; phylum Bacillota; class Clostridia; order Christensenellales; family UBA1242; genus Onthoplasma. The sequence goes on along the minus strand of CANQYX010000016.1, from coordinate 28,363 downwards.
TTTGGCAAAAACCATTAAAAGCAGTGCCAAAAGGGCAACGCCCATTCCAACAATTCCGCCCCAAATTGCAATATTATTTAACATAAATCCCCCTTAGATAATTATATTATACCATAATTAAATATATTTACAAAACATTTTTAAAATATTTAACCCTTTCTTTTGTTTGTTTTGCTCATAATTTTTTCTAAATGAGTTTTAAGTTTGTTTAGGTCGCCCGTTAAGCCCGATTTTTTTATACACACAAATTCCACTTTGTTAAACACTAAAACCAACCTGTTTGCATCCTCAATGTAACTTGTAAGTTGCTTTAAATTATGCACATTTTTTGCTTGTTCTTCCCCGCCCTTAAAAACAAGTTCGGTGCAAAGAGTGTCGTCAATTGTTATAAGCAAATAGTCCATTTCGTTTAGTTTTTGTTTTTTGTAGGATTTTTTTTGCGAACTAACAATTGTAAGTGGAATTATTAAATACACAATTTCCAGCACAACAAGTGCGCACAACAAAACAACATCCCACACAACTGACTTGTGGTTGACAATGTCCACAATCAACATTGCCACCATACAAGCCAACAAAATTGGAATTAAAAATGCAATAACTGTGTCCCTTTTGCGCTTTTGAGATTTATAAACATATTTTGCGCTAGCAACGCAATCTTCTTGAGTTAATTTAAATTTACATTCAAACATTTTTACCTCTTATTAAATTTTTTCGTTTAAAATATCCTTCTTTTTCTTTTTGCGACGCTCATGGATATAAATTAAAATTATTAAAATTATTATTAACAAAATTAACAAAACAATCAAGGTTATTTGCCACCAAGTAAAAAATTGTTTTGCTTGCAAAATAACCACGCATTTCACATTAGACGGAGCAAGTTGTAAATCCAACATTAAATTGTCGGCAACCAGATATTCCAACTTTCCTGCAGCGGTTTCATCTATCCATAAGGCCTGAGAAAGCCGTCTAACTTTTGGCAAATTTAAGAATAAATTTTTGTTAATATCCTCGCGGAATCCATCCGTTACAAAACTTAATTTATAGCCAACAGCAAATGCAACAGTGTTGGATAGATAGTCGGAAATCCTTGTGTATATATCTCGATATTCGTTGCCATTTTTGTAGAACACTTCAACATCCAACTTGGCACCAATTTTAATTAAATTTACATATTGCCTATAAGATTTTTGTTCATCGTTTTCGTCAATCAATCCGCGTTTATTTACAACCGAAATGTTGCCAATGCCAGCAACATACACTTCCTCGGTTGAATAAGGATAAATTGTTTTGTAAAAATCTTCAACAACAAGTTTATAATTTTTTGCTCGTGGCGAAGTTGGGTCTCTATCTATTAAAACGTTATCCGTGTTAACCTTAATTAATTTATTTGTACCAACTTTGCCCAACCTATCCTCAAACTCTAATTTTAAATTTTCAAAATCAATGCCAACAAGCCCACGGTCTTCTAAAATTGTATCTTTAACAAATTTGCAGTTAACAAAATCATAATCAACTTTATTTGTTCCATCGTAAACTTTGTCATAAACATAAATGCCGGAAATTGTTAGAATTTTTTGTGTAATTTCAAATTTTTGTTCCAAAACCAAAAGGTCTTGTTCTTCCAAATTAGGCAAATCGTTTATGCTTTCTGCAAAAATTCCTTGCGGCAAAACGAGGATAAAGTTATTGCTAAAACTATCTTGCAACAATTTGAAATTTATTATTGAAATGTTAAGCCCACTGCCACACGCTGCATTTACAATTTGTGCATCAAACTCGTCATTATAAATGGTAATGTAACAGTTTGGATTTGTTTCAAATTGGAAATTGCTGTTTAAATAACTAATATTCAAATAATTGCCGGTGTAAACATCTTTAAAGAATAAATATTGCGAAATAAAATTAAAATCTAATTTAGCGTTGCCATTATACTCCATGCTAAAATTATCTGAATTTCTATAAGAAAGTGAAGCGGTTATGCGCAACTGAGTAATGTTTAAATAAACGTTGTAACTTAAATTTTGAATTTCGCCCAACCAAGAGAATGCACCGTTAGAATCAAACGAAATTTCCACGCTATAAGTTCCAACATCAGTTGGCTGGCAAAGTTGACCTAAACTGTTGCAATATTGCACTTTCATGCTTTGCTGAATTAGTGGAGAAGTAACAATGTTAAAGCTTTCGCTATCCCCAATTGTTAAGGTTTGAGCCTTGCCCGAGCCATCAACGTTGCACAAAAATTCCAAGCTTAAATTATAGTTTCCATTTTCATCGGCAACAACAAGTTCGGGTGCTTTATTTTCGTAATTAGAATGATTGTAGAAATATAAAATTGGCTCAACCTTTAAAACAATTTTTAAATTGTCTAAAAATCTTATATAAAAATAATTTCTATCTTCCACCAACTCTATGCCATAATAAGCATAATCTTTTTGCTCTATCAATTTGCCATCGAACATAAAATCGATTTTTGAAATTTTGAAATATTCGCCATACATTTTAAATTCGTGGCTAAATTGTGCGGTTGCCAAAAATTGCATGGTTGCGGTTAAAGTTTTTTGCCCTTCCGAGCCACCCGCGCCGCGTCCACCAAATTTGCCATACCCTTCAAAGCTCATTAAAAAGTTTTGATAAAATGATTCGTCATTAATGTTGGTTGTTAGTTCCATGGTTTTGTTGTCGATAACATAAGCATAAGCAATGGTTAGATTATCCTCGTCATCCACATTAGAAATAACCTCTTTAACATTAAACTGCACAATGTAATCATATACATTGCCATCCAGTTCAAAGTTTTTGCCAAATTGCATTCCATAAGAAATAGACAAAAGTTTTAAACCTCTATCTAAATCAATTTCCTGTTCGTCCGTTTGCGTTATATTTTGAATTGTGTGGCGTTTAATGTTAATTAAAATTCTTACGCTATCTAAAACAGAAACATATTCACCATCTGCCAAAAGTTGCCAATCGCCATTTACAAGTTTATAAACAAAATATTCTGCATAATCTTGTGGAAGAATGTCTAAATCTTTTAAATTTGTTGTGTATCCCTCGTTAACAAAATCTTCGCTTAAATTGACAATTGAAATGTCAATATAATCATAAACAAGGTAAAAGTAAATTGAGTTATTTACAATTGCATAATTGTTAAAATTAACTTCTCTATCCAAGAAAATTGGATTTTCGCTATACTCTTTTTTAATGTAATAATTTTGCGTTGGGAAATAATTTAAGTTATCATTTAAAACAAAATTTGAGCCATTAAAAGTGTAAACTTTATATCGGTTTTCGCTCCAACCTTCTGCGCCCAAAGTGTAATTTGAAAAGTAATAAATTTGTTTAAATTTATACCCTAAACTTTTGTTGGCATTTGTTGTTATTTGCAAGCTATCAAACAACTCAACGCTGTTTTTGCTAATTTCTGGGTTGCCCGAATTTACATCGCCATCAATGATAATTTTAACGCTAAATGCCTGATATTCAACCGAATAAATTAAATTTTCGTTAGAAGAAATCTTTTTTAAATTAATGCTAGAAAAACCATTGTGCCTGCCCATAGTGTATGCCGATTTTGTAACTGAATAACCCCAATTATAAGTGGATATATAGCCAACAGGCAAAGCGGACAACAAACTTATTGTTGGGCTAACGCCATAAGGAACATTTTCAAACGTTAAAACTTTTGCGCCAGTTAATTCAAGCTGATAATCCTCGCCATCCAAAGAATAATTTATGCACAAATTAGGAAATTGAATTTCGTTATCCTTATTGCCCTTTGAAACCAAAAACCTATATTCCACATTTAAATCAAAAGTTAACAAATCATATTCAAACTGCATGTTTACAGTGTAAATATTTTTATCTTCTGTAAGTGTTCCGTATGTTAAAAAGTAATTTTTTACATCGCTTATAGAAAAGTTGTAGCTATATTTTACTCCACCCAAACCAAACTGAGCCAGCTCAGGCATTTCTATCAACTCTTCCCCATTTTTGAAAGACACCATTTTTGTGTACGCGCCCTCAGGCAAATCAAAACTTAAAAGATATGAATTGTTAAAGGTTAAACAATTGTCATCTTTAAATTCTAAAATATCGCCATTAAAAGGTTTTGTTGTGTTTCCATCCAAAAAGGCCTTGCCATATTGGCTTATAACAACATTAAATTTTATAACATCAAAATTAATTTCTAAAATGTAACTCTGTTCGCCTTCAATGTTGAAAGTTGCATAGAAAGGCGATTCTAAATTAGACGCATCAACAATTTGATCGCCATTATTTTGGTTAACCAACCTATAATTTCTTAAAACAAAACCAAAGCCGAACGGATCATTCGCGTTTCTAAATTGCACATTTAACTCGCCCACATCTAACGCGCCCTGATTGTTTTCGTCAAGTTGCACCTCGCTAGTTTGCTTCAAAAATACATAATCGCTAAAATGGTCGGTTTCAAAAGCGTTGCTTTCATTAGTAACAATGGTTATAACCGAAGTTTGGGCAACATAAACCACTTTAATTTCAATTCCATCTCGGGTAACTTTAAGGTTGTAAGAATATGTTTCGTCTTCAAGTTGATTGCTGTTCAAACTTGTTTTGTTGTCGGCCGTAAAACGCACAAAATTAAATTTATAATTTCGCTCGCCAACAACGAAGGTGCGAGTTTTTGCTTTAACAACAACCTCATCATAAAGTTTTAAATTTGAAACATTAATTCTTGTAACTGGCTGGCTGGCCGCATCCTGCTCGTTAAAATATTCGTACGACATTTTTGCCTGATCGTTGGCGGTTGTTGCGCTTATTTCTGCCATAACAATATCTTTGTTTAGGCTTGAATAATTTACAACATCAATGTAATAACTAAAATTATATTCGGCAAAACTTTCTTCCACTTGCAAATTTATTGTTTGGTCAGAATACAAATTGTCGCTTGCAAAAATTTGGGATAAAATTTGGCTATCTATTGGCAAACTATATTCCAAAACATTATCTTTTTCTAAGATTTTTGTTTTTTCAAAATTTAATATATAAAAATTTAAATTTTTAAACCCGTCGTTCAATTCAACTCTAAAAATTAATTGGTCGCCAATTTTTAAAGTTGGCAGGTCAAAATCGGTCAATTTAAAAGTTTTTAAATTGTCAACCAAGCTGGCCGCACGCAATTGCTCACTTGTTAAATTTGCAAGTTCAAAATCATTTAAAACTATGGATAAATTTTTAATAGCGTAATAGTCCGTTGCGTTGTTGGTTAGTTTAATGCTATCGTAATTTGCAAAACTTAAATTGTAATTTGCATATTCATAAATTGCCAACACTGTAATATTTTCTGGCATTAAGGTGTCAATTTCAACCGTTAAACTGGTGTTGCTTTCAAACATGTCGTCAGTTAGCGAATAACCATAAAATTTATATCCAACATTTTGTGCTGTGCTTTCTTCGCCACAAACAACCGAACTGCCTCTTAACAAATTTGTTATTGGCTCATCCACTTTAAAATTTGTGTCTGTAATTTTAATAAGGTTTGCATCATCTAATTTTATATATGGTTCAAAATCTATTCTGTATCTTGCAGAAGAATATTCCAAATTTATTGCAAAATTATCCACTATATTTGAATATCTTAGCAAGTTGTTGCTAATTTGAGGGTTGTTTACATTGCCTTCTATCGACATATCTTCAAAAATATAGTAAAGATAATTTAAACTTTCGCCATAAATATAAGGGTTGCAATATAATTCAAAAGTTTGTCCATTTTCGTTTTCAACCGCAGTTTTTACATAATATGCGTTGTTGCTAACCTTGCAGAAAAAGTAAGAAATGGTTAAAGAATTTAAAATTTCGTTAACTGAATTTCTAATATAATCGTTGCCTTCTGCCTCGCCATCCACTTTAACATTGATTGTGGCAAGATACAATTTGTTATATTCAATTGAAAGGGTTTCAGTTTGATTGTTTGTTTGGGCAATTTTAACCTGCGCATCAATTTTAGTTGTTCTGCCAACTTTTGCTGGGTCAAAATTATTTTCCTCTTTATAAATTTTTGCAAAACAATCCAAACTTTCGTCATCTTGCAATAAATTTGTTACACCATTTTCAACAAGCAAAACATTTAAAACATCTATGTTAACGCCATCTTCTTCGTAATAATTTCGCACATCTAAATTCAAACTAACATTAACAGTTTCGCCCAATCTATATGCCCCGCGCGAAACATCTATTTTTTGTTCTGTTCCGTTAAGCATGCGTTTGGTGTAAACAACGCCATTTGTTTCATATAAAGTGCCAAAATAATAAGTTTTATCTTCAACCTTATAATATGCTTCGTTGTAAGTGTAGGTGTTGCCCTGCTGCTCGCTAGAGGCATAATACACAACAGTTTCTTCTTTTGCAAAACTGTTAAGGGCAGATGTGTTTATAAAATTAAATATATCAGTTATTTCAACATTGTAATAAATATAATCAAACACCGCGTTGATAGTCATGTCGCTGAAAATATTGGAAATTGTCAACTCGCCTTTATCGTAATAGCCATCCAAATTTTCGTCTATGTAATCCATAGTTAAAACAACGGGTGTTTCGTCAACGCGTTCGCTTTCAATTGTATATGTGGTTTGAGAAAGATTTTCAACATTGTATAAAAACACACTGGTTTCGGCGGTTTCGTCGCTGCTTATGTCTGCATCTTCGCCATTTGCTGAAGTTGAATAACTAAGCACCCAGCCCACAAGTTTAAAGCCGGCGTTTGCCCGTGCAGACAAGCCAACATTTTGTTTATTAAGTTCAAACTTGCCATAGCCGGCAGTTACACCTGCTTCAACTTCGGCTTGGGTTGCCTCAAAATCATCGCCATTTCCGTTTTTGTCTAGCAAAAGCCAATTGCTTGTTTTTTCGCCCGACTCGGCCACCGAAACAACATCTCCACCCGTTGCTTCTGCCTGAATTTTGTTCGCGTTTAAAAAACCAAGCGATAAAACCACCCCTAGCGCAAAAATAATTAAGGTTAACCCCCAAATTAATTTTTTTGTTTTCATTTTACCCCTATACAAGCATTCCCAGCAATTGCACCGTCTGCACACGCTGTTATAATTTGCCTAAATTTTTTGCTTGTTATATCCCCACACGCAAACAAGTTTTTAACACTTGTTTGTTTGTTTTCGTCAACTATAATATAACCAAATTTATCCAACTTCAAATTTAATTTTACAAAATCTAAATTTGGCTCATGCCCAATGGCAACAAATAAGCCAGAAATTGCCAATTTGCGTTTTGCGTTGCCAACTTTAAGTTCAAGACCTTCAAGCAAACTTTCGCCCAAAAGTTGTTTAACTGTTGTGTTTGTTAAAACTTCCACATTTTTATATTTTTTAATGCGCCTAACTTCATGTTCGCCTGCGCGGAAATGTTCGGTGCGGTTTATTAAATAAACCTTTTTGGCAATTTTGGTTAAATAATCAACATCTTCAATGGCGGTGTTTCCGCCACCCACAACGGCAACATCTTTGCCTTTAAAAAAGTTGCCATCACAACTTGCGCAATAGCTTATGCCTTTGCCTGTGAATTCCTTTTCTCTATCCAGCCCAAGTTTGCGCGCTATGCAGCCACATGCGATTATAACTTTTTTTGCAGAATAGGTTACATCTTTGGTTTTAACCGAAAAGCCGATTTTTGTTTGAGTTAGCGCGCAAACCTCAGCATATTCAATTTTCAGCCCAACCGCTTCTGCCTGCTCGCGCATTTTATTTGCCAAATCGAAGCCAGAAATATCTTTAAAGCCGGGATAGTTGGCAATTTTGTATGATAAACTTGCCTGACCGCCCAACGCTAATTTTTCTAAAAGCACAACATTTAGCCCAGCCCTGCATGCAAAAATGCCGGCCGTTAAGCCTGCAGGACCGCCCCCAATAATCACCACATCTGCTTTCATGCCCTTATTATACCCCATATTTTCAGTTTTTCCAAACAAATTTCAACAATTTATTATATAAATATAATAAAAGAAAGCAAAAATATCTTTTGCCACAACAAATGTGCCTTTAAATTAATAAAATTTTCGACAATTTTTTAATAGCATATTGACAAATTTGTTTTTCGTGTTAAAATACAAACAACAAAGGATAAATTATGATTTTTGAAAACAAACAACTCAACCGCATGTTAAATGCACTTCTAAAAAACAACAAATTTGCAAAGCAATATTTTACGCAATTTATAAAATCTTTGCCGGAAGACACTTTAAGTGTTTTGCACGATTGCCAAAATAGAGAATTGGACGGCGAGGACTGGGAAATTAACACCTATTACGCACCAAACGAAATTCTAATTGAAATTTATTACAACAATCAAACTTTGCGTTTGGAATTTTGCCCAATTTCGCACGAACTGCTAAGCAAAATTCCGATAGATAATGAAAATGACATTTTCTTTAATGAAGGAGAAAATTTTATAGATAGCCCAGCATTTTTCAACATAGTTTACAACCCAGATGTTGAAAAGTTCGATGATTATGATGCACTAGATTATGGCTATTACATAGTAAAAAAGCAAGAAAAGAATGGTGGCTTGGGCTATTATCTTTTAAGCCAATCGCTAGATGATGCTGGAATTTATTGCTCCAAAATTGATGTTGAAGATTTTATTATCGACCCAGCCGAAAGCGAATTTAATGAGGCACGACATGTAGATCCAGAAAATTCAACCAGCCAGCCCGTGCCTGAGGATAACGTGCATACAATTTATACCAGCCCACGCCGCGCCCCTCATCCACGCCACCTGAATTTTTAATTGTAGTTGCTTATAATAAAACCACGCATACGCAACAAAAAAATAAATTTATTTTTCAGCAAAACAATTAAAAACTACTTACTATAAAACCACGCACATACAATAGCAAAACAAATAACACTCATATCCAGTATATGGATTGTTAAAAATGAAATAATTAAAATAAATCACTCTACCCACACAATGCGGGTTTTTGGTTTTTAAAAACTGTTTTTGTTTAGTTAAAAATTAAAATTTATTAAACTCTAAAAACGACTCGACCGCAACCTTATAATTTTCAAACAATTAATTCATCAAAAATTGTCGAGCGAATCCTTTATTTAATGCAATCTTTTAACACTCAAAAATTTTGTCGATTTTATTGACTTCAACATAAATAAATGTTAAAATAGATTTATCACAAAAGGAGAAACTATGGTAGATAGAACAAAATGCATTTCTTGCGGCGGTTGCATCGCAATTTGCCCAGTAGGCGCAATAAAATTTGTGGACGGCAAGGCACATATCGACCCAAAAATATGCGTAAAATGTGGCAGTTGCCAAAACTTTTGCCCTATGGGTGCAATAGACATCTCAGTGCCCGACCCAGCCGACAAGCCAGATAAAAAAACAAAAAAATAGGCACCTTGCCTATTTTTTTTATTGTCATGTTGAGCAAGTTTGAAGTCCCCATAAAAACTTGCTTGGGGTCCCCATGAAAACTCGTTTTAAAATGGGGCAAAATAGCGCGCCCAAACATCTCCTTTTGTCATGTTGAGCAAGCGTTAGCGCAGCGAAACATCTACAAACACAATTTTAAATTTTTTATTACTCACAAAATAAATCTTTAATTGGACATTTCATAAACTTTGCAATTTTAAAAATTGCCAAAATTTTGGATTCATAACAATCTTTTAAAATCTTTTCTAGTGTTTCTCTGCTAATGTGGCACTCTTTGCAAAATTGAATTTTGGTTAAATTGTTTTCCGCCATAAAATCTTTTATCTTTTGTACATCAATAGTGTTTTGTTTTTCCATATTACTCCCCTTTTATATAGTTGTATAAATTTTTAAACATTATCATTATAACTATAGTAATAATCACCTACAGCAAGTCACGTGTTATTTGTCATTATAACAATAGTAATAATCATATTTTGTAAAAATCATATTCCGCCACCATCTCATCTTTATAACTATAGTAATAATTTCATTTTGCAAAAACCCTACAAACCTGAACAAACGTTTATTATTATCCTTATAATTATATTAATAATCACGAACAGCAAAACAAACTGATTTTTTAATTTGTCCTTATAACTATAGTAATAATTACAAATAATAAAAACTTTTTTTGAAATTGATTATAACTATTGTAATAACCCTTTTATTTTGTCTTGCGTATGATTTTATAATCTATAATTTTAACTATTTATACAACTCTACTTATCATATTAATATAACTATAGTTATAAGTCAAATGTTTTTATAACTAAAGTTATAAAATTTTTTTATGAGCAAATTTCCAGAAAGATTAAAAGAATTAAGGTTAGAAAAAAACCTAACCCAACAACAATTGTCTATTGATTTGAATTGTAAAATAACTCAACCATGCATTGTAATGTGGGAGCAAGGGAAAAGAATTCCAACACTTGATGCGTTAATTTTGTTGGCGCAATATTTTGGCGTTAGCATTGATTATCTTGCTGGTTTGCAAGATTTTAAATAAAAAATTGGCAAACAGCCAATTATTTTAATTTTTATTAAATTGTTTTTCTATTTTTTATTTTAACTTTTTATTTTTACTTATTTAAACTTTTTTTATATTCATTGCTTGTGGTTTTAAGGTCGGCACTAACTTGCAGGCCTTTTTCGTTGGTGGCTGCACCCATAAGGCGCGCAATTTCTTTAAGCAGATTTTCGCCATCCAGCACGATGGCTTGCGTGTGTGTTGTTCCACTTTGCGTGGTTTTTTCAACCTTAATGTTTCTATCCGCCATGGCACAAATTTGCGGCAGGTGGGAAATTGCAATAATTTGTTTATTCCCGCTCAACCGCGCCAAATATTGCGCCACCGTGGTTGCAATTGCGCCGCTTAAGCCGCTATCCACCTCGTCAAAAAGGATTGTGGAAATATTATCCACCTCACCCACCACAATTTTGTAGGCAAGCATAACGCGGCTCATTTCGCCACCCGAAACAACTTTGTTAAGTGGGCGCGGCTCAAATCCCAAGTTTGCGCTAAACATAAATTCAACCCTATCCGCACCCGAATACGAATATTGCTCGGCAATGCGCCCAAATTGCACGCTCATTTTTGCGTTTGGCATGCCCAAAAATTTTAGTTCGGCGCCAATGCGTTTTGTTAGTTCGTCCGCGCTCTTTTTTCTTATGGCAGTTAACCTTTCTTGCACTGCCATAATGTCGTTTAACAAAGCGTCTTTTTGCGCGCTCAATTCTTTATATTTTTCCGCGCTATTTATAAGGTTATCTAACTTTTTTGATGTGTCATTATAATAATTTGTAAGCGACTCAAAATCTCCGCCATATTTGCGGAACAAGGTTTTGATGTAATCTAAGCGTTGGTCAATAAAATTAAACCGCTCTTCATCAAAAACGTTGTTGTTAAGTGCTGTATAAATTGTGTCATTAATGTCTTCCAACTCCAAGCACAAACTGTTAATCCGCGCCGCCAAATTTGCGTAGTTTTCGTTTAACTCGCTTATGTTTTGAAGTGATTTCTGCGCCGCATATAATTTTTCAAGCGCACCATCGCCAAAACTAGATTTTGCGTTGTTTTCATACGCGGATTTTAGTGCCTCATTAATGCGTTCAAATTGTTGCATTTCGCGCTTTTCTTGACTTAAATTTTCAAACTCATTTTCGCCTATTTTTGCATTTTCAATTTCGTTAATTTGATATGTATAAAGGTCAATTAAATTTTGCTTTTCGCTTTCGCTTCCGCCTAATTGTTTAATGTCATTTTCAACCGCTTTTAGCGTGTCAATTTTTGCGTGCAATTCTGCCAAAATTGTGTCTGCCTTTTTGGAAAATAAATCCACAATTTGCAGTTGATAGTCATTATTCAAAATTGCCAAATGTTCGCTCTGCCCGTGTATATCAACTAGCATTAAGCACACTTTTTTAACCATGTTCACTGGCACAAGTTCGCCATTAATTTTGCAAGTATTTTTGCCTGATAAATCTAGTTCGCGCAACAAAAACAATTCGCTTTCGCAATCAATTTCCAACTCGGTTTGAACAAACGCTTTTTGGCTGTCGGTCAAGTTTGTAAACACCGCCTCGACCTTCATTTTGCTTTCGCCCGAGCGGATAAGCGTTCTGTCCGCGCGGCCACCAAAAACAAAACTCAATGCGTCCAACATAATGCTTTTGCCCGCACCTGTTTCACCACTAATCACATTGAGTTTTTCGTCAAATTCCAGCGTTGCGCTTTCAACCACCGCAACATTTGTTAATTTCAGCGTTTGTAACATAAATCAATTTTTATTTAATTTATAATTTTTAAATTTTTTCATTAAAATTTCATAATTAGAACAATAACATGAAATATTAACCAACAATTTATTTTTCTTTTTGCCTTTTTTATTTTTATAAGGTTTTAAAATTCTTACAGTTGCAGAATAATTTTTAACTATCACATCTTTAAAATAGAATATTTTTACCTTGTTAAATAAATTATGATAGATAACATAATCATCAAAAACTTCCACTTTCCAATTTAAAGAATATAAAGTGAATAATAAACAAGGAATTACAAAGAAAGACATAATCAAAGGGTAGGCCCATAGCACATATATTTGGTCATCTGCTGGTGAGAAAAACACACTAATAGGATAAACAATTATTACAAAACCAAGAAAACCCAAACTTGAAATTAAAAATAATTTTGGACTTTTAATAATGTTAGGATTTAATTCGTCCTTCTTTTTATAGGATAACTTGAATAAAGCAACCGACAAAGCGATTTACACACTTGAAACAACAATACTTATATATTTCATCTTAATTATTTTAAACTTTCTCGAATTTTGGTTTCAATTTCATCTGCAAGTTCTGGGTGAGAGGTTAAATATGCCTTAACATTTTCTTTGCCCTGGCCAATTTTATCGCCATTATAGCTAAACCACGAGCCAGATTTTTCTACAATATTCTTTTCGATTGCAACGTCAATTAAGCAGCCTAATTTAGAAATGCCTTCGCCATACATAATGTCAAATTCTGCCTGTTTAAATGGCGGAGCAACCTTATTCTTAACCACTTTAACGCGCGTGCGGCTGCCAACCACATCTTGCCCTTGCTTGATTGTATCCACCTTTCTAACATCAAGGCGGACAGATGCATAAAATTTAAGTGCTTTGCCGCCTGGTGTGGTTTCTGGATTGCCAAACATAATGCCAACTTTTTCGCGCAGTTGGTTAATGAAAATGACAAGAGTGTTGCTCTTTGAAATTATGCCGGTAAGTTTTCTTAGTGCTTGACTCATTAAACGCGCTTGCAAGCCAATGAAACTATCGCCCATTTCGCCGTCAATTTCGGCTTTTGGGGTGAGTGCTGCAACCGAGTCGATAACCACAATATCCACACCGCCACTTCTAACAAGTTGTTCGGTAATTTCAAGCGCTTGTTCGCCCGTGTCCGGTTGCGAAACATACATAGCGCCAATATCTACGCCAAGTTTGGATGCATAAATAGGGTCTAACGCGTGCTCGGCATCAATAAATGCCGCAGTTCCGCCCGCCTTTTGTGCCTCAGCAATAACGTGCAATGCAACCGTGGTTTTACCGCTGCTTTCCGGCCCATAAATTTCAATTATTCTACCCCTAGGCAAGCCACCAACACCCAACGCCATATCTAGTGTTAAGCAGCCGGTTGGAATTACGTCAACCCCTTCGCCATAGTTGGTTGCGTCCATTTTGATAATTGACCCTTTGCCAAACTGCTTTTCAATTTGCGCAATGGTTGCCTCTAAGGCCTTTTTTTTGTCGTCTGTCATAAAATTCTCCCTTTAAAACATCAAATTTATTAATTTACACGCTAATTTTAACATTTTTAACTTTAATTTGTCAAACAAATGTTCGATTTTTTTAAAAATAACGATTTTTTTGTCATACCGACCAAGCGAACTCGGCCCACCCAGTGGGGCACGTGAGCGCGTGGAGTGTATCTAAAAAATTTTATTTATCCGCCAAACATTGTCTATTTCTAACTATGTAATTCACGCCCGAAATGACGGTTAACACTGTTGCCAAGCCAAGCGATAAGTAACTTGCCCACATAAAAGTTGCAACCAGCCAGCCCCAAATGTTAAAGCCGCAGCAAAGCATATATGCGTAAATTGTGCAAACAGGCAGCGCAATCATTTGCACCATGGTTTTGGCCTTACCCCAAATGTCAGCCGCCAAAACTTGCCCTTTTGTAACTGCAATCAGCCTAAGCGCGCTAACCATAAACTCGCGCGAAACAATGATTATTGCAATAATCACGCCATAAGGGTTTTTAATTGTACCGTCAACAATAAGCAACAGCAAAAGTGAAGTGGTTAGCATTTTGTCTGCAATAGGGTCTAAAAACTTGCCGAAATCGGTAACCAAATGCCTTTTGCGCGCAATTTTTCCGTCCGCCAAATCGGTTAATGCGCCAACAATAAAGATGACGAGCGCCACAATTTTGCCAATTCCATAAGGGATAAAGTTTGCAAGATAAAAGAAAATCATAAACGGAATAAGCACCATGCGCAAAACAGTTAATTTATTAGGTAAATTCATAATTCCTTCCTTTTTTGAGATTAACTCCGACATTGCTGACACAATGCCAACACCCACACAAACTGTCATACCGACCAAGTGAAAACTTGTTTTCACGCGTGGAGTGTATCTCTAATCAACAATACAATTATATCACACCAAACAAAAAACACCAAATAAATTTAAATAATGACAATTAAAAAAGTGGCAACTGCCACTTTATTTCTTTTTAGGTGAATCTTTTGTTTCGGTTATCGTTTCCTTTAAACTTGCAAACAAGCCGGCAACGTTTTGAATTTCACTTGGTACAATTATTTTTGTGGATTGCCCATTTGCCAAAACTTTTAGTGCCTCATAACCTTGCAAGGTTACATAAGCAGCGTTAGGGGCAGCCTTGTTAACCAATTCAATTGCCCTTGCTGTACCCTCTGCCTCGGCAACTAATTTTGCTTTTTCTGCTTCGGCCGCCAAAATTGTGCGCTGTTTATCTGCCTCAGCTTGAAGCACAATGCTTTCCTTTTCGCCCTCGGCAATAAGCACTTTAGATTTCTTTTCGCCCTCAGCGCGCAAAATTTGTTCGCGCCTTTCGCGTTCAGCACGCATTTGCTTTTCCATTGCCTCTTGAATATCGTGCGGTGGCAAAATGTTTTTAAGTTCAACGCGGTTAATTTTTATGCCCCATGGGTCGGTTGCCTCATCCAAAATTGTGCGCATTTTGGCGTTAACCGTGTCACGTGAAGTTAAAGTTTCATCCAATTCCAACTCGCCCACAATGTTACGCAAGGTGGTAGCAGTTAAATTTTCAATTGCATTAATTGGGCGTTCCACACCATAAGTGAAAAGTTTTGCGTCCGTCACTTGAAAATACACAACTGTGTCTATTTGCATGGTAACGTTATCTTTTGTGATGACAGGTTGTGGCTTAAAATCTGCCACGCGCTCTTTCATTGAAATTGCGGGCAAAGTGCGGTCAACAAGCGGCAAAATGAAATGCACACCAGTGTCCAGTGTCTTTCTATATTTGCCCAACCTTTCCACAACAACGGTTGTTGCTTGGCGCACAACGCGCACGCTAAACGCCAAAACAACAAGCAATAAAACAACTAAAATAGTTAAAATAATAATTGCAACCATAATTTTCTCCTTTACTTTTCAACCTTTTTTACAATAACTTTATTGCCTTCAAACCTAACAACTTCAACTTCGCTATTTAGCTCAAAAGGGGTTTCCTCACTCTCCGTTGTGGCGGTGTATTCTATGCCATTAATTTTTACAATGGCGCGAGTTTTATCCTCATTTACACTTAAAACTTTAAGTTTTTTGCCAACAACATTGTCTAAATTTGTGCGTTCTTGCTTGCCTTTATATAGATATTTTAATGCAAGCTTCCTTAAAAACACCAAGCATAGTGTGGTAACCACGCCAAACACCACCACTTGCGCGCTTATGTAAACCGGATTGTTGGTGCGCCAGAAGCTCATGAAGAACGGGATAACCGCGCCAACCGAGAACCACGCGCTAACAAGAGTGCCTGCGTCTATAAGCTCAATTATGAGGGCCACAACAATAACGGCAAGCCAAACCCAAAGCATATACATAAAATTACTCCTTAATTTATTTTTCTACATTAATATATTAATAAATCAAAAACAAAATGTCAAAAACGGGGGCTTTTGCAAAACGCAGTTTTGCACGCGGCACGGCGTGCCGCGGCGCGCATTCGCGCGCAAAGCCCCATCCTTCATCAAATTTCCACTATCAAATTTTTCGCCACTGACAACTTGAATCTCAATCAATTTTCTTATTCATAAAACTTAAATCTATCCAACTTTTTAACCGCGTTATAATAAAATTTATGCATAGATTTGCGGTTGACCTTATAAGCAAAATTTACATTTCCGCGCTTGTTAAATTCAACCAATGTTTTCCCCGGCATATCACCCACATCAACCGTGAAAAATGCGCGTTTGGTTTTAAAAAGTTTAGGGTTTCTAAGCGCAAGCACAGCGCAAGTGTCGTTAGTGGCAATGCGCCTGTCCGCATAATTATGCTCCCAATATCCGCTATACATCTCATAAATAAAACGCCCAGTATCATTAATATCGCGAATGTGCAATACGTCCTTTTCGGTGAAATTTGCAAGCTCTCTGCCCATGCGTGAAGGAATCATTGTGATTGGGATTCCGCTTTCCATAACCATTTTAAGTGCCTCAGGGTCGCTCGATGCATTAAACGAAACATAATTCACCCATTTACCCTCAGTTTTAAGCCCGTAAGGCGCGCAGCCCTCGCAATAAATGTGCTTAATAAGCTCAACCACATCCGGATGCCTATCAATAAGCAAGCCGGCGTTAGTTTGCGGCCCCAAAAGAATCAGGCAAATTTCATGCGGATTGTTTTTAATAAGTTCATACATAGCCTCAATTGCATCGCCCTCGTGCGGCTTGGTTTTAACTGTTTTAGGCGGAATATAGTTGCCCATACCCTCATGCTGGTGGATAAACGCCGCGTCCGGACTTATTCTAAACATTGCCTTTGTTGCGCCCTTATAAACCGGAATGTCCGTTCGCCCAAACTTTTCCAAAACGTGCAACAAGTTGCGCGTAACCGTTTCTAAATCGCGATTTCCGTTGACGGTTGTAAACATTTTAATATCCATGCGCTCGTCGTAAAGAGAAAGCACAATTGCCGCGCTGTCGTCCACGCCCGGGTCGGTGTCTATAATGCACTTAATTTTTTCTTTTTTGCTTGCCATAAAACTCCTTGCAACAATAATTTGCACCAAACGAATAAAAAAATTTGTTAGCACAATTAATAAATATTTTGCCGCCAAAACAATAAAAATAAATTTGGCAACACAATTGCTTATCTATTATATTAAATTTAAAAACAAATTTCAACTAAATTAATTAACATATTCAAATCTTTTGTCAATAAAAAAGGCAATTGAATTGCCCTATTTTGTATTTTTAACTTATATTTAGGCGAATTAAGGTTATATACAAATCCGAACTCGAGCCACCAACTTGCTGGCCGGTTAAACTAAACTGCAAACTGTCATTTTGCGCAAATTCTTGAAAAGTGCCGCGGTTAAAACTAATAAACTGCCCTTTTAGGCAAGCGACTTGAGTTTCTGGCAACTCTTGCCCATTTTTAAACGCGGTAATGTCCATCGTGGCATCCGGAGTTTGCGTGGCGTCAATGTATCCTTGAATTGCCAAATAATAAGTTCCGGCTGTGTTTATCGTGATGCTGTCTGTTAAAATTGTTATGTCGTTGTTATTTGCTGGAAGTTTTAAATCTGCTTGCAAATCGGTGTAATATTGGCCCGCCAAATCTTCCGCCACAATATAATTTATTGAACGAATTGCGCTTGTTGCTGGGTCGCCATCCGCGCCTTTTTCACCCCTTTCGCCACGCTCGCCTTTTGGTCCTTGCTCGCCTTTCTCGCCGCGTTCACCTCTCTCGCCTTTTGGACCTTGTTCGCCTTTCTCACCCCTATCGCCTTTCGGTCCGGTCGGGCCGGCTGGTATTGTAAAGGTTAGCGAATGAATATTGTTTGCGTAATCGTCATAAATATCTGCCGGCGTTCCCGCCTCTCCCGTGCGCGTGCCGGCAATATAAACCCTATCCGCAACACCCGGCTCACCCTGCGGTCCGGTTGGCCCAATTTCGCCTTGTATTCCCTGTGGGCCGATAGGTCCGGTTTCGCCGCGAAGGCCTTGTGGTCCGGTCGGGCCAATTGCACCAGTCGGACCGGTCGGGCCAATTTCACCACGCGGACCGGTTGGACCTTGTGGCCCAGCAACAACTTGAATATGTTGCCCACCACTTCCATTTTCTTTGCCGCCATTTGCACTAATTTGTCCATTGCCATTTTGCCCATTTGTTGCGTCATTTCCGTTTGGCGGCATAATTCCGTTATTTAATCCAATTTTCAACCCAAATGTTTGCTGCGTGTCCATCTGCCCGTTTTGCACTAAATCGCAAATATCTATATAGGACGGCACGCCCAAACAATGTCTTTTCCTGCCCATAAAATTCTCCTTACATCATAATATGAAACAGCAATTTTTATTGATAAAGCAACCCATTTTCCATCCCGAGCTCAATCTTTGTGTCAAACTGAACAAACCTTTATGTCATCCTGAGCGCACTAATCACATTTGTCATCCCGTCCTGAGTGCATTAACATACATTTGTCATCTTGAGCGCTAATCACGTTTGTCATCACGGGTGCACTAATCCCATTTGTCATCCTGAGCGAGCGGAGCGAGCCGAAGGATCTAAAACTCAAAAATTTCATAAAAATTATTAAAAAATTCAAAAAATGGTTAAAAAATTAATAAAAAATTAAATTTTTGCCAATATTTTTACATTTTTAAAAATTTTTTAATATTTTCCTTTTAATTTTTTATTTTTAAAAGTTTTTTAAAAATCTCTTTATTTTTTAACATTCTACACAAATTAAAGTTAGGGAGAAATTTATGGCTTATTCTTATAAAGGCGCAATTGAATTTGGGTTGGTGTATATTCCAATCACGCTTTCCGTTTGCGTAAAAAACAACGACATCGGTTTTAACATGATTGACAAAAACACTAAGTCACGCATCAAATACAAAAAAACTTGTGTGGATTGCAACGACAAAGAAGTTAAAAATGAGGACATAGTTAAAGGTTATCAATACGAAAAAGGCAAATATGTTATTTTCACGGATAAGGATTTTGAAAAAATAAAATCGGCTAAGGACAAAAACATTTCCATCCAGCAATTTGTGTCGGTTGACGAAGTTGACCCCATTTATTTTGATAAATCTTATTATGTCCAGCCGGTGGGTGCGGATAAGGCATTTAATTTGCTACTCGAGGCCATGAAAAAGCAAAATAAGGCAGGGCTAGCCAAAACGGTTTTAGGCACAAAGGAAACACTAATTTTAATCCGCGCGCAAGGCAATAAAATGCTTTTAAACACGCTTTTCTTTTATGAAGAAATTCAAAAAGCGCCTGCAATAAATACAAGCAAAATAAGCAAAAAAGAGTTAGATTTGGCATCTAGTTTAATAACGCAAATGACGGCGAAATTTGAGCCACAAAGATTTAAAGATGAATACAACGAAAAAGTTAAAAAAGCCATTAAGCAAAAGATTGCTGGCAATGATATTGTTGAGCCGAAACACACGCGCGAGCCAGCCAAAATTATCAACATTATGGAAGCACTTCAAAAGAGTTTAAAGCCCGCTAAAAGGAAGGCAAAATGACACTAAAACAATATAACGAAAAGCGCAATTTTAATGCAACAACCGAGCCAAAGGGCAAAATAAAACAAACCAAAAACAAAGCCCTAAAATTTGTTGTTCAGCATCACAGAGCGCGCGCCGACCATTATGATTTTAGATTAGAATATAATGGCGTTTTACTTTCGTGGGCTGTCCCCAAAGGCGTTTCTATGGACCCAAACGACAAACGCCTTGCAGTGCACGTTGAGGACCATCCACTAGATTACATAACTTTTGAAGGCATTATCCCAAAAGGCAACTATGGTGCCGGCACGGTTGAAATTTTCGATTGCGGCAATTATGCGCCCGTTTATGATTTTGATTATGGCTTTAAAAAAGGGCATTTAAAATTTGTATTAAATGGCAAAATTTTAAAAGGTGAGTTTTCGCTTGTAAAAATTGACGAAAAAAATTGGCTAATAATTAAAAGTGCAGATGAATTTGCAAAAATTGAAAAAGAAAAAATTACAAAAAATTCTCAAAAAATATTAAAAAATTCAAAAAAATTAGCAAAAAATGAGCAAAATTCTGAAAAATTAATAAAAAATTCACAAAATTTAAAAAATTCTGCTGAAAAATTATCTTTTAAATCTTGCGAAGTCCAACTTGCAAAATTAACCGAAAAAATCCCAACCGGCAACAATTGGCTTTTTGAAATTAAATATGATGGCTACCGCATTTTGACCTTTACCGAATTTGGCGAAGTTAAATTTTTAACGCGCAACAAACAAGATTACACAAAAAAGTTAGAGCCATTAAAAAATTCAGTTTTAAACCTTAAAGCAAATTCTTTTGTTTTGGATGGCGAAGTTGTTGCGTTTGACAGTGCCGGCAGAAGCGATTTTTCACTTTTGCAACAAGAATTAAAGAGCAACAAAAACATTGCTTATGTTGTGTTTGATATTCTTGCACTAAATGGAAAGGACCTACGCAACACTCCGCAACTTGAACGCAAACAAATTTTGGAAAAATTATTAAAAAACTGCCCACCAAATTTAATTTATAGCAGTCATACAACCGGCAACGGCAAAAAGTGTTTTGAGTTCGCAAAACAAAAGAATTTAGAGGGGATTATTGCCAAAAAAGCAGATGCAATTTACACTGGCACGCGCAATGGCGATTGGCTTAAAATTAAGTGCTATTTGCGGCAAGAATTTGTTATTTGTGGCTACACCACAACCGCTAAAAACCAAACTTTAAGCGCGCTTTTGCTGGGCGTATACAATAAAGATAAATTGACCTTTGTTGGCAAGGTTGGCACCGGCTTTAATGAGCAAGACAAAACAATGCTACGGGCAAAATTAGATAAAATTAAAACCGCAAAACCGAATTTTGAATTAAAAACAAAAGAGATTATTGTATGGACAAAACCAAAACTTGTTGCCGAAATTCAGTATGCCGAACTAACGCGCGATAAAATTTTGCGCCAACCAAGTTTTGTGGCACTCCGCGAGGACAAACCTGTCAAACTTATTAAATTGGAGTTGGCCGATGAAAAATAATGAAAAATTATTAAAAAATTGCAACATTTCAAACCCAAATGAACAAATAAACACAAAAAATAATAAAGAATTAATTAAAAATTCTGTTATGCGGCAAAAAAATTTAAATGAAACAAAATTAAAAGATAACAGAATTTTTCAAAATCATGAAAAAATATTAAAAATTTCAAAAAATAATGAAAAATTATTAAAAAATTTAAAAAATAGTGAAAAAATTAATAAAAATTCGCAAAAAAACATAAAAAACACATTAAAAAATGAAAAATTAATAAAAAAATCTAATAATTTAAGAAATATTAAAACAGATAAATCTCTTTCAAAAAACAATAAAAATACAAAAAATAATTCACTAGATAATAGGTTAGATACAAAATCCAAAAACAGAAAAAATTTTTCATACAACGCAACTTCAAAACTTCAAACTAATAAAGTTTGCGGAATTGAAATTTCTAGCCCAGAAAAAATTCTTTTTAAAAAGGATAAAATTACAAAACTTGATGTTGCAAATTTTTATAACGACATTGCGCCGCAGATGCTCAAATTTTTAAACAAGCGTTTGCTTTCGGTTATCCGTTGCCATGTTGAAGCCAACGAAAGTTGCTTTTTTAAAAAGCACCCGACCACAGACAAAAATTTTGTAAATTCAGTTTTGGTGGATGGCGAGGAATATTTTTACATAAGTTCAAATCGCCAACTTGTTATGCAAGCGCAGTTAGGCACGGTTGAATTTCACATTTGGGGCAGCATGTTACCAAACATTGACCAACCGAATTTAATGGTTTTTGACCTCGACCCCGCGCCCGATGTTTCACTTGAAATTTTGCGCAAAGCATGCTTGCTTGTTAAGGATGTTTTAGACGAATTAAAACTAAAATCTTTTTTGAAAACCAGCGGCGGCAAGGGCTACCACATTTGCGTGCCATTTAAAAAGAAGTTGAGTTGGGACGAATTTGCAGATTTTAGCCACAACATTGCCTTGCTGTTAGAGCAGAAATACCCAGACATTTTTACAACAACAATAAAAAAATCCGCACGAAAAGGCAAAATTTTTATTGACTATTTGCGCAACAAAAAAGGCGCAACTTGCGTTGCACCATTTTCACTCCGCGCACGCCCGCACGCGCCAATTTCCTTCCCTATTTCTTGGGCCGACCTTAACAAAATTTCCCCTAACGAAATTAACATTAAGAATTATAAAAATTATTTAAATTCCTAAATTTTGATTTTGCGATTGTTTTGATTTTTGATTTTTTTATCAAAATTTTGTTAGAAATTAAATTAAAGCATAATTATCCGACAACGCCCTACTTACTTTTTAGGAAAGGATTTATTAAGGGAAACCAAGCGGTGTCCGCGTTGGCAATCGCCTAATAATGAAAAAAGCGATGCGGCATCGCTTTTGATAAAAGATGGCACATTGCCAACGCTGGTGCGGCTAACAGGACTTGAACCTGCACAGTATTGCTACCACAGGATCCTTAGTCCTGCGCGTCTGCCAATTCCGCCATAACCGCACGTCGCAACACGCCATTATGCTAATTTGCTTCATTACATTACGCAAATGTAAGCCCTGTGGCGGTCGCTCCTTAAACCCCACTGCGAAACAAGTTCTTGTGGGGACCCCGACTCCGCTGCGAACATATTCATGTTCTTGCGGTTTGCTCATTTCATGAGCCTTTTTTTAACGCCTATATGCTAAATTGCTCACAAGTTCGCAATTATAAGCCACACTTAATTCACGAGAACTCTCGTTCGAGTGAATAGCGCAGCCAGCAAGTGATTATTGAGTGAAACTAACACTTTTGTTTCACGATATCTTAAACTTGCTAAGGCGAGCAGGTTGCTCCTTATACCCCACTGCGAAGCTAGTTCTTGTGGGGACCCCATTTTTTGTTACGATATTAATTATACACAATAATTTTAATTTGTCAAGTGTTTGGCGAATTAGTGGCAAAATCGCGTAAATTTAGGTGGTTTTGCACTAATATTTGCCACGCGGGAATAATTTTGTAAAAAAATCACGAATTTTGTACAAAATTGTTTGATTTTAAATTTTTTTGTTGTATAATGTAGATATGGATGAAAAATTATTGTTGTTGAAAATTAAATTAACCTTAGCAAAACTGAAAATAAATGAAAGTTATCGCGCTAGCAATTATTTGGCAGAAATTATCTTTAATATAGTGATTTGTGGGGACGACAGTCGGTCAGGTTATTTAACCGCGGTTGACAATGTTGGGCATAAATTCTGCATTGCGCATAGTTCAATTGTTTTAAGTGTGTCTAATCTTTTGCGCGAATGCGAATTGAACAAGGATGAAAGGTTTAACCGATTAAATGTTTACAAAAAAATTAGATATGTGAAAGATTATATATTGCGCGCAATGTAAATAGAAAATAAAAATTAATTATTTGCAAAAATTTTTCATAAAAATATATATGAGAAATTTTTTTTCTAACCTTTTTGAAAATGTGCGATTGAAAAAGGGATATTTTATAACCCTTATTGTCCTTTCCGTTTTGGCAATTATAATGGCTGTTGTTTCGGCAATTCAGTTGAACGGAAGCATTTTGCCAATAGATTTAAGCAACATTGTGTTTGTCCGTTTTTTGAGAGGGGATTGCGGATTTATATTTTTAGTTGTAGGTTCAGTTTTAAATTTGGCGCTGTTTTATTTGGCAATTGTTATTTGTTGCTGTAAAAACTTTTTGCGGCCGGTTGCCATTTTGTTTTATTTATATTTTGTATATTGCCAAGCGATGATTTTTACATCAATAATTTTAATTTATGGCATGTTAAATGCGTTTTTAATTTTAACCCTTTTGTTTGTATATTTAATTTGCGTTTTTGCCATTTTTATTATGATAATTTTATGCTTATTTTCGCTTGACTGCAACAATTTTTGGTCCAGTTGTTTTAAACCCAGCGAATGTCAGCTTGCCGCGCTCAGTTTGGCAATTTTGCTGCTAACAATTGTCTTTTGCATAATTGAATCTATTTTAAAATCGTTTGTTCTGCTTTTGGTGTTTTAAATTAAAATTATTGCAAAAATCTTGCTTATATGCTATAATTATAAACATAAGGAGGACAAATGAAAGCTGTTATTTTAGCCGGCGGATATGCCACGAGATTAAAAAGCATAACCAAGGATGGAGAAATTTCAAAACCGCTTTTGCCAATTTCGGTTGAAGGCAAAACTCAACCAATTTTATATTTTTTGTTGGACAAATTAACTAAACTTGGAACAAAAATTAGTGAAATTATTGTTATAACGAACGAAAAATATTATTCTCAAATTTATGAGGCGTGCCAGCGCTACCCAATTCATCGTCACATAACTGTTTTGTCCGATGGCTCAACTTGTTGCGAAAACAGGCTCGGGGCAAACGGAACTTTGCAGATGGTTAGCGAATATTTAGCTGACTCTAATTGCGAGGACATTTTGGTTATGGCTGGGGACAATTATTTTGATTTCGATTTAAAGGACATGGTTTCGTTTTACAAAAAGAAAACCTATTTAAACCACAGCATAAAAGGCATTAATGTTGTTGCGTCAAAGGTTTATCCTGAAAGCGAGAAAGAAAACATAGCAAACAAGTTTGGAATTCTTAACATAGACAATAATGCCAGAGTGTTATCGTTAGACGAAAAACCGGGGCTTGAAAACATTAAAAGCACCAATGTGTGCCTTGCGGTTTATCTTTTTAATCGTAACGATTTCGATTCGGTTGCCAATTTTATGCGAGAAAATAGATTTGACAACAAAAAAAGAGATAATTTGGGGCATTTTATTAATTACGTAATAAGCAATTCAAAAACTTTCACTTTTGAATTTGATGGCAACTTTATAGATATTGGCACGCCAGAAGATTACTATTCTGTTTACAACAACAACCTAAGTTTTTAATTCGGCAATATGTTTAAAATAACAAAATTTTCAATTTCTCATAGTATGTAATAGGTAGGCAAGCCCTACCTAACAAAGGAGAACTATGAGTTGTTGTTTTAACAATTATAATAGCGGTTGTTGCAACCGCCCAATCATCCCATTTGTTCCTAATCAGGGCGGCACAAACGTGGATAGAATTATCTTTGTTGGTCCAACCGGTCCAACCGGCCCAATTGGTCCAACTGGCCCACAAGGCCCTATTGGTATAACTGGCGCAACCGGTGCAACTGGTGCAACGGGAGCAACCGGCCCTACTGGTCCTACTGGTGCTACCGGCCCAGCTGGCACACCCGCAACAGTTTCTAGTGCATCATTCACGGCAACTGGCGCACCAAACGCAGTGTTGACATTAGCTTTAAGCAGCGAATATCCTGCCGCTCAAACCGACATTGTGCTTGATGGTGCAGAAAACAACATCGACCTAACCGCCGGCAGTTATCTTGTAAGTTATGGCACAGTTGGCACAACAACAGACGCCAACACTCCATCAATAACACTTTCGGTTAATGGCTCGGATGTTGCAGCAACCACAAAAACTGGCGTTGGAACTGCCACCACCGGCTTGAATGGGGTTTATATTGTAAATCTTCCTGCAGACGGAACAATTGGCTTAACCACCACACAAAATGCAAATATAACCTACAATGGCACTTATTTAACCATTCAAAAGTTGGCTTAAATTCATTCATTCAAAAAGATAGGCACACACCTATCTTTTTTGTTTTTTAATAATTTAATTTTATGGTATAATACTTTTAAGGAGAAAAATTATGGAAAAAGCAAAGGTATATTTCACAAGCGACATTTCACCCGATGGGCTTGTAAAAATTTATGAAGCATTAGGCATAAAATTAAAAGGCAAAATTGGCGTAAAAATTTCAACGGGCGAGCCAGGCGGGCACAACTATTTGAAGCCCGAATTAATTGGCAAACTCGTTAAAAAATTAAACGGCACAATTGTTGAGTGTTGCACCGCCTATGGCGGCAGAAGGCAGGACCCAAAACTGCACTGGCAGGCCATCAAAGAGCATGGCTTTTTAAACATTGCGCCGTGCGACATTTTGGACGAGGAAAGCGAGTTTGAAATTCCTGTTTCTAACGGCAAACATTTGGATGTGGACATTGTTGGCGGACACATGAAAAATTACGATGCGTTTGTCAACCTTGCGCACTTTAAAGGCCACGCCATGGGTGGCTTTGGCGGAGTTATTAAAAATCAGTCAATCGGCTTTGCATCAACTGCAGGCAAGGCATACATTCACACGGCAGGTAAAACGCGCAAGGCGAGCGAACTTTGGGCTAATTTGCCAAAACAAAATGACTTTTTAGAGAGCATGGCAGAGGCAGCCAAAGCAGTGCAAGATTATATGCACGGCAACATTTTGTATATTGATGTTATGAACAATTTGTCGGTGGACTGCGATTGCGATTCTAGCCCAGAAGACCCATGCATGAAAGATATTGGCATTTTGGCATCTACCGACCCCGTTGCGCTTGATCAAGCGTGCATAGACAAAATTTGGAACTCAACCGACCGTGGGCGCGACCATTTTATTGCACGCGTTGAGCGCCAAAACGGCCGCCACATTTTGCCTTATGCAGAAAAAATCGGCTTAGGCACAAGAAAATATGAATTGATTAATATTGATTAGTATTTTAATTTTTAAGAAAACCAATAATTATAAATTATTTTAATTCAATTTAGTTTTTTGGTGCCCGTGACGCGACTCGAACACGCAACACTCGGTTCCGAAGACCGATGCTCTATCCAATTGAGCTACACGGGCAAATAACAAAAATTATAATTCGTTTTTATTTGTTTATATAATTTGTTAAATGCTTTTAAAAATTTTTTGTTTTTTATAATTTGTTTAAACTTTTAAATGTTTTTGTTTTTTAGTTTGTTAACAAAATATTTTTTTACTTTTAAATATTCTTTATTTTTTGCAATTTGTTAACAATTTTTTTAATAATTCTCGTTTTTTTAAGAAAATTGCAAGTCATTAACAAATTTTTGGTTTTTTGTTTATTTAACAAAATTTTTTATTTTTCGTTTGCAATTTCTTTAATAATTCCCAAAATTTGTTCAACTGTTTTGGTGGTTTCGGGCGAAAGGTTAAGTTTTTTCTTATTCATTTCATACCACATTAGCGTTTTTGTTGGCGCGTTGTTTATTAGGCTAAACGCCCACCAATCGCACACCATTTCAATTACAAAGTTTAATGGCATAATTTCGCCGCGTTTCTGCCAAAATTCTGGATGGTGCGCGTTCCTAGATTTGTGTAAATCTGCTGCCGCCTTAAACTCTTTTGCCGCCGCATCATTTTTTTCGCCAAAAAAATAATTAGCATAAGGAATAAGTTCATCTTCGCTATATTTTGAATTGTCGTGCACATCAATTTGTTGTTTTAATTCGGTAATTTGTTCGCCCGTCAAATTAAATTTTTCGCTTAACCTTGGCAACAACAACTCAAAAGCCATTTTAACATATTTTTTGTGCTTGTCAACATAATTTTTAGATTTTTCTATTACATTTTCCATTTTGTTTGCCTTTTTGATTTCCATTTAGTGTCATTCTGAGCGAAATTTTTTGTGTCATTCTAGCGTGGCGAAGAATCTTTTTCCTTTGTCATTCTGAGCGAGTGAAACGAGTCAAAGAATCTCTCGGGGTCCCCACAAGAACTTGTTTCGATGCGGGGTCGCAAAGATCCTTCGGTGCGCTATCGCTTACTCAGGATGACATAATGAGATGTTTCGGCGCGCTTGTTCAACATGACATGTTTGCCAAAGCAATATACTCAATATAACATCGTTTACCAAAGCAATTAAATTTTACTGCGTTTTTAATTTTTTAAATTTTTCGCCCAAATTGCTTGCCAAAATTTTGTTCAGTTCTTCAACCGAGCCGGCAGTGATGTCCGCTTTATTTATAACATAGCATTGCGTGCGCGAAATGTATAAAAAGTATTGTTCTTTTGTTTCAATAGCCCTAAAAAGCATCGAATATTTTGCCTGCATAAAATCGTTAAACTCGTCGCCCTTAATTTGGCTGCACATAAAGCGGTCGTCAAAAAACTGAAATTGTTGTTCGGTTTCCGCGCTCATCATTG